>JBGTGS010000083.1:0-25587 GCA_041746615.1 Opitutaceae bacterium
ACGCGGGCGCGAAGATCGTCGCGCCCTAGGGCAGCGGCACCGGTGACGTGACCGGCCAGGGCGGCGAGGTCGGCGTAGTGGCGCGAGAAGCGATCCGGCGTGGCCTTGTCCGCGGGGCGGTGCGCCTCGGCGTGGAGGATGGTGGCTTTCTCCCAAAAAGTGCGTTCTACATCGAGCACCGGGATGCTAAAATCTGCGTTGGGGAAGACGTCCGGGAAGGTTTCCGCCACGTAGGGAGCAATCGATCTGTCAGTCATGGGCCAGCGGTCGGAGCGTGCGCCGCACTCGATTTTCACCACCGGGCGCACGTACATGGCTCCGGCTTCGGTTTTGAATGCCGATGGGTAGGAAAAGAGGAGCGTCTGCGGGTCATCGGCGGCTACCTCCAGAATCCAGCCGGAAGTCCCGAGCGTGTGCGTGAAGTTCTCGCGGAGGGCCGGCAGGACCACGTCACGAAGCTTGGCGGCGCAGGTCGCAGAAAGGTCCTCCAGCAGCTTGGTGCGTTGCTTGCGACTGCGCGCCGTCTCGGGATCGCGTTCGCCGGTGAAGCCGAGCCACTCGCGACTCAGCGATATGTCGATGTCCTCGGAAAACCGGTGGATGACTTTCCAGACCTTGGACAGGGAGGTGCCGCCCTTGAAAATGAAGTGGTCACGGGCATCAGGTAGCGTGAAGAGCTGGCGCAGGGTCCAGCAGACCCAGGCGTCTTTTTCCACCATGTAGGCGCGAATGCCCGTGCGGGATTCCGCTTCCGCCAGCAGGGCCAGAAGATCGTCCGGGGCGAGATCAGGAAGCGGAGGCGGAATCATCGCGGGCGAGATCGTTGAAGTGAGGACGCATCCAGGCGGGCACGTAGCGCAGATCTTCCAATAGTTGCCTTTTATCCTTTGCGCCAAGGCGGTCGCGGAGCGGACGCAAGCGATCAGGTGTGAGGTGGGCGCGACCAATGTTGCGCAGCGCCTCGGCCACCCAGCCGCTGGCGCGGCCGGCAAGGGCCATGGCCTTGGGCGAGCGGTGGCGAAAGACGATCTGCGCCTTTCCGGCCACAGGCTGAACACGGGAATGCCCTGCGATGCCGTAGGCGGTGCGGGCGGGAACCTGAGTGCTGAGGCCCAGAATGTTGGCGGCGTGGGCACCGGACGGGAGGAGCTTGAGCGCATCGCGCCGAGCAATGGCTTGCGCGACACCGTCTGCACCCGCTCCGACCGTGCCAATGAGCGGATGCTTACGAGGCGTCTCGTAAACACCGCGCTGGACGCGGTGGATCACACCCTTGCGCGACAACCGGGTAAGCACCATGCCTATCGAACGCGGATCGCCCACATCGGCAAAATCGCTCGGGGTAAACACCCAGCCGGCACCTTTGGACCGAATCCGACGCAAGAGCTTGTTGGTGATGGCTCCATGAGCCTTTTGAGATCTAATCATGTTGAAAATATATGACTATTATTTCAACATTAGCAATGCGCTTTTGAAGCCGCTGGTCGAGGTCCACTTTTTACCATCGAGCATCCACTGCCGGGTGATGGCGGTCTCTGTGAAATTGAGGAAGTATGTCTGACGGATCATCGGGGAACGAGCTGGCTCAGAGATTGTCGGGTAGGAGCACGTAAACGCCGATGACATCCACCGGCAGCGAGGGCGTGACGGAATAGCGGCCCTGATCGGCGGCGGCCTCGCGGACCCGACGGTGATCCTGGAGGAGGGTCTCGGCACGCTGCTGGGCAAGCGCCTCCAAACGCTTGGTGCTGCCCCGAAGGAGCGCGAGGGCGTGGTTGATTTCACGCGTGGCAGTCTCCGCACCGAGGTTGCCGCTCGGCTTGACCTCCAGAAGACGTATCACCCGGGCGTCGTCGAGCCAAAGTGGGTCGGTGCGACCTTCAAGACCGATGGCAACGGTTTCTTCGGCCATAAGCGTGCGTGTAACCCCGCGCTTCTGGCTGGAGAGCTGATGGCGCAGCCGAAGCAGGAACACCGTGGTGACAACAGAGACATCGGCCGTGACCGTGGCGGCACAACGGGCGGCGAGCGCCGATTCATCCTGCAGCGCACCTTCGAGCAGGTGGTCGGCAAGTATGGCCACCAGAGGGTGGGTTCTATGAATGAACTGCGCCCGCGGATCGGGCGGGTAATGGAAGTCCACGAGCAAATCCCGGTCGATATCCTCCTGAGAGAGCCGCTCACGAAGGGGTGCCGGAAGATGTTTGGGTAGAAAGCGCCAGGCATTACGGGAGGGTTCGAGCGGCGCATTGAGCCGGGCGCAGGCGGTCTGGACAAAGCGGGCAATGGCAGTCTCATCTCCGATCAGGTCGAGCTGGCGGCGCCACTCGGGCAGCACCTCCTCCGGCTTGATGCGACGCTGGGCAAAGACCGTGCGGTTCGCCTTGGCCTTTTCACGCGCATCCTCCCATGCGGTGGTGAGGGTCTTAAGCTCTTCGCCCAACAGTTTCTCAAACCCGAAATCGAGCTGGTCGGCATGACCGGTGGCCCGGCTGCGCTTGAGCAGGGCGGCCTTGATCATCGCATGGTTCATGCGCTCGGCATCCTGCGGAAGCGGCACCAGCACGCCGAGGTCCTGCCGGATGGCCTCGGCCTTGCGCAGGATCACGTTGAGGATGAAGCCGTCCACGGGGTTGTCCTGACCATAGAGCATGGTGCACCGAACATCCTTCGCCTTTTGGCCAAAGCGGTCCACGCGGCCTTCGCGCTGCTCATGGCGGGTGGGGTTCCAAGCAAGGTCGTAGTGAACAACGGCGGTGTAACCGTGCTGGAGGTTCACACCTTCGGAAAGGCAGTCGGTGGCGACCAGTATGGGCTGCTCAGTCTCAGCCAGGGCAAATACGCGGAACTCGCGTTCCTCCGGGGTGAGTTCGCCGGTGACTGCGTCAACGGTGGCCTTCTTAAAATGAGCACGAAGGTGGTCGGCGACGTAATGCGCCGTCGCGATGTAGCGGCAGAAGACCACGGGGCGGGCTCCAATGGTGAGTAACTCATGGAGATGCTCGCAGAGGGCCTTGAGTTTGGGATCACCCGCTTGACCGGACAGAGAGCGGGCTTGCTTGATGAGGGCCTTCAGCGCCGCGGTTTCATCGAGGGCAGCCGCCGGCTCCAGATCGTTGGAAGAGAGGTCGGTCTCGTCCCCGTCTTGGAGGCGGGCTTCCTCGGCGAGGGCTTCCATCTCCTCCATGGTGCCGGTCAGGCGGGTGGTAAGAGCCCGCTCAGCGGCGGCCGGTGACGAGCCGACGCACCGCAGCAACGCAAGTGTGGCATACCAAATCATGTGCCTGCCTGCACCCCCGGTGGCCTCGGTGCGCTCGGCAAGGCCCACACAATAATCCTGCACGGCATCGAAAAACTCGCCCCATGCTCCGGTCAGCCGATAGGTCACCTCGGCCGTCAGACGACGGGGGAAGACGCTGATGTCCTGCCACTCCTCAATGTCCTTGCGGCGGCGCTGCACAAAATGGGGAGCAAGCTCCTCACGGAGTTTTAGCCTGGTGGCGTCGTCGGCCTCGGCGAGGTCGGCAAACTGGGGCCGGAGGAGCGAGAGCAGGTTGTTAAAGGCGGTGTCATCACCGGAGTGCGGCGTGGCAGTGAGCAAAATGAGGTGGCGCTCGGAATCCTCGGCCAGTTGCTTCAGCAACTCGAAGCGCAGTTGCTTTCCCTTGCCCCCGGTCGAGCAGCTATGGGCTTCATCCACGATGATGCACTCGGGAGCAATGGAGAGGAAGTGCGCGCGGTGGCGGTCGCTCTTGATGTAGTCGAGGCTGACAACCACCACCGGATGGTGTTCGAAGAGGGAAACCCCTGGCGGGAGGTTCTTCTCCAGACGGGTGACACTGGCGGACGTCAGGGCCACGGCATTGAAATGAAAATGGCGGGCGAGCTCCGACTGCCACTGATCCACGAGGTGAGGCGGGCAAAGAACGGCAAATCGGGCGATCTCGCCCCGGTCGTAGAGTTCGCGCACGATGAGTCCCGCCTCGATGGTCTTGCCGATGCCGACGTCGTCAGCGATGAGCAGGCGGACAGTTGGCTGGCGTAGAGCCATGAGCAAAGGAACGAGCTGGTACGCACGTGGCTCCACCGCGATGTTCGCAAAAGAGCGGAACGGACCGGCACCGGCCCTCAACTTGAGTTGAAGGGCGTCGCGCAAAAGCAAAGCAGCAGTGTGGTTGCCGCGAAGCTCGGGATCGGGCTCGGGGAAAGTGGCGGCGGCCGGCAACTCTGGTTCGAGTTCCGGAAGCAGCGTGGTGATGTCTTCCTCGGAGCCACCGAGCGGACGGAGACGGAGCAGCGATTCGGAAGAGCCGGGTTGCACTACCCATTCGCGCCCACGTGCACGAACCAAAGCCCCAGGATTGAAGGAAACGAGTGTGGCGGTACTCATGTGACAGGAGAGGGAGGACCGAACACAGCCGGATGATCGGCAAAGGTGTCGGGCCAGACCGAGGAATCAGCCGGGAAGACAATGGTGGTGTAGGCCTGATCCGCAGCGTAATCCAGAACGGCAGGTGACGGTGGCGAGAGGAAGACCAGCGCGCGGGCGGACCGGTAGATCGCATCCACGGTGCCAAGCCCGTTGGACAGAGCGTAGCGGGTAGCGTCAGGCTGACGATGGCCGCGCTCAACGAGGGCGGCCAGCCAACCAGCCAGCGAGTCGGAAGCCGCAGCACTGGTGGCAGTGGTATCGGGAGCCTTGGCCGGGCGCACGGTGGAATGCGCAAACTGCACCAGCAGCTCCAGCACCGTCGGATCACTACGGTTGATATGCTCGTGGTCCGGCTGGTTGTAGTAGGAGAGGAGACATTGATAGCAGCCGGCCTCGCAAATGCGTTCGCCGGTGGGTCGGCGGCGTTCGACCCCGGTCAGGCTGCCGGCAGTGAAGGGCCCCGATAGCTGACTGAGATCGAAGTGAAGGATTTCGAGTGCCTGGCGCGCGACCACCGCAAGCTGCTCGGGACTCTGGGCCAGCCGGCTAAGCACTCCCGCACCGCCCTCGGCCGCCTCGTAGAAGAGAATGGATTTGCGGCACTTGGCATCAGGCAAGGGCTCGACGACCAATTCGGATTCCTCGATCTGGAAAGTCTGGGTGATGCCGCGCTTGAGGGCGGCCTGAAGCGTCGCCATGGCCGAGTCCGTCAGCACCTTCGCCGGTGTGAGAATGAGGATATTGCGGTGATCCTCGACAAAGGGAACGATACGCTGAGTCGGCTCCTTCTTGTCCTTCTCCTCGGGCGTCTCCTCGGCGTCCGTGGCTTCGTCCGGGTTCTCCTGCTTGCTCCAGCGTCCGTTGATGGGGTTGATGATGAAGCCGAGCTGTTTCTTGTCCTTGCGCCGGCGCCACCCCTTGTTGATGCGCCAGATGCGGGCCGCCGGGGAATACGCGAGCCGGGCGGATATGCCGGAGGCGTCAGGCGCAACCACCTCGGAATCGTGCCGCTCCAGCAGTCCACCCGGGCCGGGCATGAAGCGGTAGGTCGTCTGCAACTCGTAGCCCTGACGTTGCCGCTCTTCCTCGTTCACGGAAATGCGCTCTTGGGCGACGGTCTCTACATTCTCGATTCGATAGAGGGTGTTGACGCGGCCCTCTTCACCAAGCGGCGTGTGGCAGTGCTCGCAGACATCGGCCAGTGGCTCGGGTGTGGTCTCATCGCCCAGATGACCGTAGCCACACGAGGTGCAGACACGGGCACTGATGGTCGGGAGCTGCGAGTCGGATGAAATGGCGTCGGAGCTGCTGATGTTGAGCTTCGCGCGATCCACCCGGAACATGCGTCCCTCATGGTAAATGAGGCTGCGTGGGCCGAACTCTGCGAGCGCGAGAAAACGAGGCCGACTGACCATGCTGCCCTCGTCGTCCTTGCCATTTCGCTTCCGGCCCGTGGCGGGCACCCAGGCCATGAGGGGGAGCCGTGGGAAGTTGTACCCGGGGAGAAATCCCTGACTGGCAAGGTAACGGAATGTGAAGAAATCGGTGTTCTGTTTGTTGCCGGTCTTCAGGAGGAGGGCGAACTGGTTCTTGGCATCCATATACCGCCGGTTGGCGTTTTCCCGGTCCCGGGCACTGGTGGACGGGCTCCGGATGATCTTATCGGCCGCAGCCATCTGTTGTTGAACGCCATCGTAAAGCGAGCGCCAGCGATTGAATGCGGCCGCAAACTCCTTCGCGCTGGAACTTATGACCTGCTCGGCAAACTGTGGACTATACCAAGGAGCGCGATCTGGAGTGAGTTCCTGCTCGATATGCGCCAAGACCTTGCGGGCTTGATCGAGGGCGCGTTCATGAGCTTCGCGTGCGTTCAGACGCGCTTCGATGTCGGCTCGAACCGGCTTTGCAGGCTGTTCCAATTCGAGGAGTGGCGCGATGCTGGTGTCCAACTCGTGCTCGACTTGAGCGAGCCAGATCGCGTGCAGGTGGCTCTCGACGAGATTGCGATTGGCTAGTTCGAGCGTCGGTGCGCGGACGACGCCATGAACCATGTCGGTGGCGTGAGCGAAGAACCACTGATCGTGGGGGCTCATTGCTGCGCAGTACGTCACGACCAACGCGGCCTGGCCAGCTCGCCCTGCGCGACCGCTTCGTTGGGCGTAGTTGGCCGGCGTGGGAGGGATATTCCGAAGGTAGACGGTGCTCAGCGAGGAAATGTCCACGCCGAGTTCCATCGTTGGCGAACAGTAGAGAACGGGCAGTCGCGGCATCGGACCCTTGCTGTCCGGGTTCTCCTCCCAGTCTTTGAGATCCCTCGGGTTGCGGCGGAAACGCTGTTCGAGGGCCTTGCGGCGGTCGGCGTCCACCTGCGCCGTATGCTCGTTGGCCACGAAGTCGAAAAGCGGATGCTGCGGCTCCGTCAGGATCTTCGTGATGG
Source organism: Opitutaceae bacterium (assembly GCA_041746615.1). GTDB lineage: Bacteria > Verrucomicrobiota > Verrucomicrobiia > Opitutales > Opitutaceae > CAMAXB01. The sequence goes on from JBGTGS010000083.1 coordinate 6,870, forward strand.
TGAGATAGAGGTTACGAAAGAAATGGTTGGCTTGCGTGGGCTCTGACTCTGACGGTTGCACGAGATTCCAGCGCAATGCGGAAGACTTAAGGGTCCAGCCGAGAAGCTTCTTATTATCGAGACCCTGGCTTTGAACGAAGCCGTGGCGTTCGGCGGCCTTCAAGAACGCGCGGCACAGTTCGACCCATTCGATGTTCTTTAGCTGCACCACCTGCGTCGCGATGATCGATTGCTTCCAAAAGGATGCGTACTTCAGCAGACGAATGAGCCGGGAACCCGGTCCGCCACCAATCAGGTCGAAGCGCTTTCGACCTTTGCTGTCCGGTCTCTTGTCCAGAATGAAGTAACAGGTTGTGGCCAGACGTTCGTCATCCCCAAACGACCAACGGTCCGTCAGATAGTTGTAGATCTTGCCCTTGATGCTCTCGTGTTCATTGCCGTCCAAGTACCGTGACTCGATGCAGAGGTTGCGGGCGAGTTCTGCAAAGACGATCTGGGCAATCTTTCGACGTTCTTCGGGGGTGAGCCGGGACAGCAGTGTGTGACCCTCGAAGGAAGGTGCGTGGGAGCAGAACTCGTCCAAACCGTCGTAGCCGACATCGAGCAGTTGGAGTTGGTCCAGGTTTGGATTGTTGTAACGCCATCCCTTCCGGAGGTCGCGAATCAGCCGATAGCCGATCACGAACCGAAGCGCCTTCTGAGATTCCTTCAAGGCGAGGCCGAGCAATCCCGGATCCCGCAGATACTCAGCGAGCACACCCGGGTCGCTGCCGTTGAATCCGAGGGCGTTGAAGACAGCCTCGGCGAGGTTTTCCTCCGTGAGGCTGCCGCCATTCTGTTGGAGGCCGCCGAGGAGGCCGGCGCGTATCAGAAGGAGGAAAATGAAGTCGTTGAAGTGGCCGGCTTGAAGCGCCGCGTCCTGCCGATTGTCAGAGAATCCAAGCAGCTTTCTGAAGTCGGGGAGCTTCGGGTCGTCCGGTTGGGCTTCGAAAAGTTGCCTTAGGATTGTCAGGGTGAGGACCGTGGTGGCCGAGGAACGGCCTTCGCCAGAGAGGCTGGACAGGCGATTGATGTCCCGACCGTAGGCGTCATGGACGGCACCACACCGGACACAGAACCGGAATTTTCCGGGAATGAACCAGTAATCGAGACCGCTGCCCTTGCTGCCCTGCGGATCGACACGAACGGCAACCGGTGCGGCACTTTTGTAGGTGTTCTTTAGTCTGGGCTCGTCCTTCGAAGAATCGATCCACGCATCCGGGTAATCAGAGATGTTGCCCTGAAATTCCTGCTCGGCGCTACGCTGCGCGAGGAACCCCGGACTCAGTCCATTGCTATCGTCGCTCCCGGTGTCGTCGATTTCCCGCGGAGTGAAGTGGGGTGACTGATTGCCATCGTGCCAAACCGGGTGGTACTCCTGACCACATTCCCGGCAGAAATGGGTTGGAAAGAGGAAAACCTGCTGATCCTGACGATTGGGCGCGAAGCGCTGGGCATCGAGGGAAACGAGCCGTTTTCCCGGTTCTTCGAGAGTGCAGAGTACCTTGCCTGCTCCGCTGATGAATTGGTGTAGCTTGAAGGCGAAAAGAGATCCGCCAGCGGAATTCTTCACATCCTGCGCTGCGATCAGAAAGCCGGCCAGGGACGACTTGGCCAGTTCGGGCGACACCCCGGCGTCGTTGGCCAAGCGGGTCGACGCATCGCTCAAGGACAGAGGCCGAGCGCGTTCAGGCCGACCGTCAGGGAGAAGATTGAGGCCGAGTGTGAGCTCGCACCATACAGCGAGAGGATCGTTGGCAAATGCTTCTTGCTCGGCCCACCCGAACGTTTTGCGGGCCACGCTTGCCGCCAGCTTGGGCATTACGGCCTGAAGGCTGAGGTGAGGGTTGGTAACACGCTCCAAAGTCTCACCGATAACGTTCTCCGGCGGAATACTCTGACCAAACAACTTCGAGGCCACGTCGGAAACGACGCGTTTCCTGTCTTGAGCGGTACCTGTACTCGACATCGTCGCCGAGGTGCCGATGCAGATGAGACGATGTGCTTTGAAACGTTCCCGCAATCTCCTCACCAAGAGGGCGACGTCTGCTCCCTGCCGCCCCCGGTAGGTATGCAGCTCATCGAGGACGAGGAACTCCAAACCGGCACAGTGCTCGACGACACGACGATCCACCGTCTCATAACGGGTGAGGATCAGTTCCAGCATCATGAAGTTGGTCAGCAAGATGTCGGGTGGATTGGATGCGATGCGTTCACGCGTGGCGGTCTCTTCCTGCCCGGTATACCGTTCGACCGTGACGCAGGAGGATGCAGAGCCCGCATTGTCGAGAAACTTGCGCACCTCCTCCAACTGGCTGTTGGCCAAGGCGTTCATCGGATAAATGATGATCGCCCGGGTGCGTGGTGCCGGATCGTCTTTTTTCTCACGAAGGATGCGGTCGAATATCGGGAGGAAGAAGGCGAGCGACTTCCCCGAGCCAGTGCCCGTGGTCACGACATAACTCTGATCTGCGGATGCTTTTGAGAGGGCTTCTTGCTGGTGTTGGAAGAGCCGCAGGGGCTCACGATCGCCGGCAGGCGTTACGATACTAAAAATCTGTGCACAGTCAGGATGCAGGCTGCCTTCTTCGACAAGATCCCGAACACTCTTGGCCCGTTGGTAGCTCGGGTTAATCTGGACCAAAGGCTCAGGCCAGAATCGCTCCCGTTTGTACTCCGACTCGACGTGGTCCTTGATATCCTGCGCCCGAATTCGGGTGAAGCTGCGCGAGAATCTGGAGTATTCCTCTATGAGCTGATCCCGAAATTGAAAGACGTTGTGCATTTTTGGGGAGCCGAGGCAGTTACAAATTAGTAGCGGGATGGGCCGTGGAAAAGCCTTAATCGTTGGGACAGTGACGAAAATGGACGATGACGGACAATTCCCAATCCATATTGGCCCCTCCTCAAATCCAATCGCCCTACCCCGCCCCGGAGATCGAAGAAGAAGTTAACGGAACTCCGTCCGCTTCCGCTCACCAAATCGACAATCTAGCACCCTACTACTCCGGTGCTCTCCCATTCTCCATCGTAAGCGCTCTGCCCATTCCGGATCGACCGTTAGGGTCGCTTGGATTCAGCGAGGAGAGACTCCGGAGTCACCCGGAGAATTCGGGCAAGTATCAGGACTTCCAGGTCAGTCACACAACGGGTTCGAAGCTCAATTCGAGCGATGATGTCGCGACTGACATCCCAACCACCCAACTGAAGTCTGGCCGCCAACTCTGCCTGCGAGAGTCCCAGCCGGCTCCGGAGGCGCAACAATTGAGGACCCACGGCATTCTTATCGGGTTGCTTGGGACGTTTTCGAGGCACCGGATAGCGTAATCCAGTTGGCCTGACACAATTGTGTGGATATCCACACAATCTCCGATTTAAGATTTTCTTGCAGTCTCCCCACCCGCTTTCGATGGCCCACGATCTCGCAACCATTGGCGATGCCACCGCAATGTTCTACCATGGCGAAGTCCCGTGGCATAAACTTGGCACCAGATTGGATCGTCCGGCCACTGCGGCGGAGGCAATCAAAGCAGCGAAACTTGATTGGACCGTACGAAAAGCCCCTATCCACATTCTTCAAGACGGGCAGTATCGAGCCGCAAAGGGCAAGTTCGCCACGGTGCGCACCGATCCATCCCGACCAACGGACACACTGGTTCTGGGCATCGTGGGGGAGCAGTACACTCCGCTTCAAAACATTGATGCGTTCGGCTGGTTCGACAGCGTCGTAGGTGAGAAGGCGGCCATTTACGAGACCGCCGGAGCACTTGGAGAAGGCGAGCGCGTGTGGATCCTCGCGAAGCTCCCCGAACGAATTCGCGTCATCGGAGATGACTTGGTCGACAAGTATCTGCTGCTCAGCAACAGCCATGACGGATCCAGCAGCGTTCAGGTAAAGTTCACCCCCATCAGGGTAGTTTGCCAGAATACTCTGACCATGGCTCTTCGCGACGGCCCCGGATTAAGGATCCATCACAACCCATCCTTGAAGCGTAATCTCGACCTCGCTCAGGTGAATCTGGGCCTGATTAACAAGCGTTTCTCCAAGATCGAGGAAGCCTTTAAACGAATCCAACGGGTGGCCCTAGACCAAGCCCGTCTGGAGTCCTATCTGGCTGCAGTCTTTCCCTTGCCAGTCAGCATGGACGACGAGGCAGGGAAGAAACGTGCAATGGACGCGCGTTCACGGTCCAGTGAGCTGTTTGAGACGGGTTACGGAAACGCACAGACAGGCGTCCGCGGAACCCTGTGGGCGGCGTACAATGGCGTTGCCGAGTTGGTCGATCATCATCCCGGGCATCGGGCCACCGTTAATGGTCGTCTGGAGTCCTCTTGGTTTGGTTCCGGCTATCTGACCAAGGTACGCGCCTACTCCAAGGCCCTGGAATTCGCGGCCACTTGGAGAAATTAATTGTGGCTAGGAAACTGGACGAGGAACTATTTCAAGTTGGTGCCCTCTCTCTGGCTAAATGCCATTTACATTCGGGCCGCGATATACGCGAAATGGCTCAGGAACTGTGGAACGACTACGGGCGCAAACACCAAGATCCTGATGCATTGGCCGATTGGGTCCGATCGGCAACCACGATAGTCGCCTACCTGCGGGATGAGATCCACCATCCGCATGCCATGGCTTTCATCCACCATGCTCAGTTCTATTGCCGATACTACCGCAACAACGGCGAAAAACGTAATCGCGGATTGCTGCGTACGCTTTTCACGGTTCCCGAACCTCAGGTACCGTCAGTTGATCGCATCAGCGACTTGATCCACAAGGTCAAGGTCTACCAGATCTCACTCGATGCAGGCTTACCTGTACCGGAAGCTCCCGACGGCTGGACCTTGTAGCTTCGTTCTATGCAGGGGTTGGAATGCCGAAAACCAGTTCGGATTTCTGGTTCCAAATTTCATGAACGGGTCCCTCGGACGAAGATGGGACCCGAAGGGACGTTTATTCGAAAGCGCCCACTCTCCGCGCTACAGGGTCGAGCCACAAGGGGTCTACCCCTCCCGTGGGGCAGGCACAGCAAAGGCAGTAGCGAGCCTAGTCGACGTGAATCAACGCGCGGTTGTCCAATAGGACATGCCCGTGAGGACAGCGGACCACTCTCCCCATGTCGCCTCGATTGCCCCCGGTGTCTTCGCTCAGCAATTCCTGATGGGTAACGTTGCGGCCACAGGTCATGCAGAACGGCCGGCAGTCTCCATTATCCAAGTAGATCAGCAGGTAAAAGGCGATGACACCCCAGTTATCCGGTAGTACCGTCACCCGTTCATCGCAATTGGCGCGTTGGCGAAGCCAGCGAGCCAGGACCTCATCCCAATAGCTCTCCACATAGGCGGCGGCCGCGCCGACCACGATCTTCTCAGCGAGCCAGTCCGAGCGGAACCGCCAAGATCCGACCACGCGTTCACCCGTAGCTGAATGGGTCTGCCGATATGAAATCCATCGCGTGCAACGCGGCCAGGCTGAGTAGGGCCGGAAGCGTGTCTTGCCATCGTTGGGAGTGACGTCCGGGTATTGCTGCCTTGGCAGGCCATCGAGCCACGAATCCACCCTCAACAACGGCTTGGGCCTCATCGACCAAGGGGGAGGTTCGAGCCGCGACAAGGGTAGCATGGCTCTAAGGGAAGTCCTGTCATCCCCGTCCATCAAGCCCGATCCCCGGCCAAGGGTCAGAATCGTGCCGAAAGCCGACCGAACGACTCACGCCGCACCTTTCTTAAAGGGTATGATCTTCCCGCTGCCTTTTCCCGGCCTCAGGGCAAACCACGCCTTGGCTTCCGTTGGGGTCACCAACGCCTTGTAATGCCGGTGAAGCACGGCCTGACCATGGCCTGCCTCCATCGCGACCTGGGCGGCATTGCTCACTGAGGCCAGACGATAACTGATGAATGAATGCCGGAGTGCATTGTGCGGCCACTCCCGCAGGTTTGGAGCGTCCACCTCCCGCTCGGTCAGCTCAGCCAATGCCGCCCGCCGGGCTATGTTCAACCCGGGATGGTAGCGATCAACATGAACGGACCCCGACTTCGCCGCAATCGTGCCCAGCCAAGCAGCCAAGGCAGGAACTACCGGCACCACCCGACGACTGGCCGTCTTGGAGGCACCGGCATCTATGCGGATGACGTTTTCGTCCAGATCGATGTCAGCCCAAGTGAGGCGTGAGATCTCCGCCTCCCGGAGCCCGGCGAAGCCACCGAGGCAGAGGGTCGGCAGCATCTTAACAGGAGCCACGTTCAACAGGGCCGCCATTTCCACAGGACGCAGGATGCCCGGGGCCTTGGGCACCTCCTTGGCCTGCGCAGTCCTAGTGATCGGATTCGCGGCACAATAGTTCCGGGAAAGGGCGTATGAGAAGGCCACGCCGAGATTCCGGCGGAAATTGTTTCGGGAGATCGGACCTTGCCGAAGGGCTCGCAACCAATCGTCGATCTCACGAGTTTCAATGGAGGCCACCATGCGATCCCCAAATTCCTTGGAGAAGGCCACCATCCGATGCTTGAGGTCCGCAAGGTAGCGCGAGGAGACGCCATCCGCCTCCTTCGCCGCGAGCAGTTCCTCCTTCAGGACCTCAAAGGTTACCGTGCGCTCCAACATACGTCTACGCTCGGCGTAATCTGCTGCGGCCGCGGTGAGTGTCGCCCCAAATGGCTCAAGCAGCAAGAGAGCCCTCAAGGCATCGGTGCGTTGCCCATCGGTAAGCCCCATCGCCGCCCTGCCCTGGTTCTTCAGTTCCGGGCGCCGGTCTCGCAGCCATTCGGTCGCGTCGTCACGACTTGCGAAAAACTTTCTGATCCGCCGCCCCTTCTCGTCACGCAGTCCTTCGATCATCCATTTGCTCTTTGGAGTCGCTGCCCACGGACAACGAACGATGCGTACGACAGGGTGTTTCATGGCGATTATCGTGCCATGCGGGCAATGACTTGGCAATGACGGTTTACTCGCGATCAGCCATAGTTTCGTAAGTTGTTGGTGCCCGGGGCGGGACTCGAACCCACACTTCCTTGCGGAAAACAGATTTTAAGTCTGCAGCGTCTACCATTCCGCCACCCGGGCGCGCCAAACCCGCAACTTGCACGAGCCACGCGCCCAATGCCAGCCCTTCCTTGCGGCTTGAATCCGACGCCGCCCCCCGACCCATGATGTCAACTAATAGTTGACGTCATGGGTCAGGGGACTCGCGGCTTTGCCGCGTTGTTTAAGGGGGAAGTTTAAGTTGAAGTAGGCGCGGAGGGCGGTGGCTTGCGGTGGCCGGTCGACGGAGGACGGAGCATTGAGCGGGGAGAATGAGAACGAGGCGGAGGGGGACGGTGGCTCGCGGTTTGGCTACGCGTGAGGGCAGTGCGCATTGTCCCACTCCGTCGCGGTGCTCTCGGAGAGAGCGCCCTACCTTTCGTGCCTATCGGGCGCGACCGGGTGGGGGGTGCGCAGACGCAGGCCCGTTTTTTGGGGAACCCATATCCATAGGCTGGCTTTCTGCACCTTTACGTTAACCGTGGCTTCAGCAAGGTGGGTTTCACCATCCGTGTGGATGAGCCCCGGCGAATCGCGGTGGATCGTGAAGGTTTCCGCCTCGGCACAGACCACACCTTTGTGGCGGTGGATCGATCCGAGGAACAGGCGGGCCGCCAGCACACACGACTGCCAGAGGTTCACTTTCGGGATGAGGGTCAGGTTCAAAAAGCCATCACTCACCCGGGCCCCCGGAGCAATGAAGGCGTTGTTGCCGTATTGGTCGGAGTTGCACACGGCGATCATCGTGGCGGTGCTCGTGATTTGCCGACCATCATAGTCCACCCTCATCTCGCTCGGGACAAAGGAGGTGATGGCCGACAGGGTTGTCCGGATGTAGGCGCGAAGCCCGCGGCGGGTCAGGCGGTTGAATCGCGCGCCGATCTCGGCGTCAAAGCCGACGCCCATGGCGTTGAAGAAGGGATGTCCGTTCGCAACGCCCGTATCGATCGCGATCGGCATCGCCGTCGGATTGACGAGCAGTTGCATCGCTTGATCAATCGTTGTGGGGAGGCCGAGGTGAAGCGCCAGGCCGTTCCCCGAGCCGCAGGGGATCAACCCGAGTATTGTTGAGGTGCCCACGATGCCTTGGGCGACTTCATTCATGGTGCCATCACCACCCACGGCGACCACGCGTTCCGTTCCGGTCATCGCCGCGGTCCGCGCCAACTTGATCGCATGGCCGCGCGCGGTGGTCAGCTCAATGGTGGCGTCCAGGTTGTGGTCGCGGATGAACTGCCCGATCTGCTCGCGAAGTTTCGGGCGGTGCAGGTTTTTTCCGGCACGAGGATTGAGGACGAAAACGGTCTTCACCGGGCGATGACGGGTGGGGATGAGTGACACGACATGAGCACATGGCTCGCAATGTCCCGGGCCGCGGCGGGGCGGGCAATGCGCTGCAAGTTGGCATGCCACGTCCGCCATATCTCGCCGTCGTTCGCGAACATCCCGTCCAAGGTCTGGGTAATCCCGGCGGGGGTGTCCGCGAACGCCCCTGATCCGTTCCGACGCATGAATTCCCAATTTCCCTCCTCCTGACCGGGAACGATCTGGCTCACCACCATGGGGCACAGGGCGTTGATGGATTCCTGCGTCGTGGCACCACCCGCCTTGCTGATGATCACGTGGTGCGTCATGAGCAATTCCGGGACCCGGGTGGTCCAGCCGAGCACCTGCACGTTCGCAGGAGCGCGGCGGGCCATCTCCTCCAGGCGGCGTTTCAGCACCGGGTCCCGACCGGCGGTGACGGTCACATCCCAGTCGGGCCGGAACATCAGCGACTGTGCGATCGCCAAGGCATCGGATCGCCGGGAGTTGATCATATAAAGAATGCGTCGTGGTTGCGACCCGCCCGGCGCGGGCGGTCGCAGCGAGGCCGCGCGATCCGCGAAGGCGAGCGAGACCGGAAATCCGGAGACGTGGATCTTACTTTGGGCGATGCCGGCCTGATGGAGAATTCCAGCCGAATCCGGATCGGTGACGAACCACTTGTCCGACGGGGCACGATACCAGAGCGAATTGATGCTCAATGCATCCGTGATCACGGTGTAGAGGGGCGGAACCTGGGTGCCCTCGGACCGCAATTGCTGAAGGAGCCACGGATACACCGGATAGGTGCAGCAGATGGCATCCGGTTGCTTCGCCTGGAGCAACCGCCCCAGCGCCCGCCGGTGCCTGCCGAGAAGGCGAAAGAGCAGGGGTGCCCGGTCTGAGCGGTCCAGCCAGCGGTAGACCCGGCTCCATACGTTGGGAGCAGCGTTGATCAACCGGATGTAGGCGTTTCGAGAGAATCGATCGAGGCGCGGGGCCATCTCGGCGAAGAGATCGATCATCTCAACGTTTACCCCCGGATGCTCGGCGAAGGCCGCGTGGAGGGCGCGGGCCGCGCTGTTGTGGCCTTCGCCGTAGCTCGCGGTGAGAATGATAACCTTCCGGGTGCTCACGTCGAAAGGCCGGCCAGCACGGAGACTTCGTGGGGGATGGGCATCCCGCCATCCGGCTCCTCCGCGGTGGAATCACGATCCATCGGATACTCCCGCACGAACTCCTCGAAAGTGATCAGCTCAAAGCGTCCGTCCATGTGCTCGACGATGGCGCTCATGGATTCCACCCAGTCGCCCGAGTTCAAGTAGTGGATCCCCTCCACCTGCTTGTCGGCGGGGGTGTGAATGTGGCCGCAGATGACGCCGACGCAGTCGCGGCTTTTGGCGAGGGCGGCCAGCTGTTCCTCGAATTTTCCGACGAAGCTGACGGCTTGCTTCACGCGGCTCTTGATGGCCTTGCTGAGCGAAAAGTATTCCTTCCCCCGCAGCTGACGGAACCAGTTATAAGCGCGGTTCAGACGGAGGAGATAGGCGTAGCCGATATCGCCCAGATGGGCGAGGAACACCATGTTCTTGACGACGCCGTCGAAGACGTCGCCGTGCAGAACCAGATAGCGCCCCCGAGGTGTCTCGAGCACCAGGTCCTCGACGAGCTGGATCCGCTCGAACTGCATCGGGATGAGCCGGGCAAGAAAGTCGTCGTGGTTGCCCCGCAGATACACCACCTGCATGTCCTTCTTCTGCACGAGCGTGAGCACGCGCCGGACAAACTTGGTGTGCGACTTGGTCCAACGACCGTCGCGCCGAAGTCTCCAGCCATCGATGATGTCGCCGTTCAGGATGAGCCGTTCGCAGCGGACGTGCTTCAGGAAGTGGACCGCCTCCTCGGCCTTGGAGTGCGGCGTGCCCAGGTGCACATCGGATAAAATGGCGGAACGGACGTGGAGGGCGGGTTTGCTCATGAGGGAAGCGGTTGAGGCCGGGGTTTTGCCTGGGATGGATGAGGGGCCGCGCGGCGCAGAAATTCGTCCTTCGCCTCCGTCAGGTCACGGGCGAACCCATCCACCACGCTGTCCCAGGACAGGCTGAGGGCGCGCTGCCGGCCGGACTCCCCCAGCCTCTTCCGCAGGGACGGGTCTCCTGCGAGGCGGGCGGCGTTGGCGATGAACGCTTCTTCGTCGGCGACCGGGCATTTGAGTCCGTTGTGCTCGTTGACGAGGAACGCGTGCGCGGCGGCGTAATCGAACGCACTCACCGCCAGGCCGCTGGCGAGAGCCTCGGTGACGACATTACCAAAGGTTTCCGTGTAGCTCGCGTGGAGGTAGAGGTCACCGGACGCGTAGTGGCGGGCGAGATTGATGCCCATGTAGAATCCCGTGAAGACCGCGTCCGGCCGCTGCTTCTGATAAGCCGCCAGCATCGGTCCGTCGCCGACCAGGACGAGGCGGGCCCTCGGTTGCACGGCCTTCACGGCGTCAAAGGCGCGGAAAAGCAGTGGGTAGTTCTTTTCCGCAGCCATCCGACCCACGTGAACGACGACCAAATCGTCCTTTGACGCGCCCCAGGAAGCTCTCAAGTCATCATCACGGCGGTTGGGATCAAACAGCGTGGTATCCACCCCGCGGGAGAGAAGGCGAAGGTTCGCGTAACCCTCGCGCTCCAGGCGTGCGACCAAGTCCTGCGTGGGCGCGAACGTCCGGAGCGTGCGGTTGTGCACCCGGCGGAGCCAGCCCGCCACCACGGGCTTGAACCAGCCCAGACGGTAGTCACGCGTGTATTGGTCAAAGTTGGTGTGGAAACTCGAAGTGACCGGAATGCCCAGCTCACGCGCCGCACTGATCGCGGTCGCACCCAGGGGGCCCTCGGTCGCAACGTGAACCAGATCCGGCCGCAGCTTTTGCCAGATCCGCCGGAGGCGCAGCCGGGCCGGGAGCCCGATGCGCAGCTGAGGATAACCCGGCAGCGGGATTCCCGGCAGCCTGATCTGCTCGCAGGCGAGTCGCCGCGTCACGGTGCAGCGGGGTGATTCGTGCCGCTGTCGCGGCCGGATGATCGTCACGCGGTGCCCGCGTTGGGCCAAACCGTCCACCAGCCTTCCCAGTGTCATGGCGACACCGTTGATTTCCGGAGCGTAGGTTTCGGTGACGAGTGCGAGATGCAAATTGGGTGCCGCGTCTATGGAAGCGTGCCCGTGACGCAGCGCTCGCAGCATCCCCCGCCCCTGTGACAATCCGGAGGCAATCAGGTGACGGATTTGTGAATTTTGGGGCTTTGGCCGTATCCGCAGCCCAACTCATCAGCAGCAACCGGCTGAGCCGATTGCTGCGGGTGAGGGTCAGGCGTAGCTGCCGCCACCGCCGAGGCCGAGGGCCTTGCGGCGGGCCTTGCGCTCCGCCCCGGCCGTCTTCTCGTAACGGCTGGCGCGGTGCGCGGCCAGCGGATCGGCGGGGAGGTCGTGCGACTTGCGCCAGCGTTGGAGGATGGGCGTAACGTCAGTGAAAAACGCGCGGCGCAGCATCTCCTCGGCGTCGACCTGACGGCCGCGGTGCTGGAGGACGCGGAGTTTCTCGTGATCTACCAAGGCGGCCTTGGTGAAAAGTTCCTGCGCCATCATCACAGTCTGGAGGGTGGCCTCGATCTTCGGTTTGTCGTTGTGCGACTGGTCGATCATGTAGGCGATCTTCGGAGCCTTGCCGCGTTCTGCGGTGAAGGCGTGGATCTCATGGAAGATGCGGAAAATCTGGTAGGGGTCGATCGAGCCGAGGGTGAGGTCGTCGTCGGCGTAGCGACGGTCGTTGAAGTGGAAGCCGCCGAGCATGTCCTCGTCGAGGAGCCAGGCCACGATCTGCTCGATGTTCTGTGCGACGTAGTGGTGGCCGGTGTCGACCAGAACCTTGGCCTTGGGACCGGCGGCCTTGGCCATCAGCAGGGCCATGCCCCAGTCGGCGATGTCGGTCTGGTAAAAGGCCGGCTCGAAGGGCTTGTACTCGACGAGGAGGGTCTGGCCCTTGCCGAGCTTGCGGTGGGCGGCCTTGAGGCAGTCCTGGAACCAGCGCTTGCGCTCGCGGATGCTGCCCTGTCCGGGATAGTTGGTGCCGTCGGCGAACCAGAGGGACACGAGGTCGCTGCGGACGGCCTGGCCGAGCTTGATCGAATCGACGACATGGTCGACGGCGGCCTGGCGGATGTCGGCATTGGCGTTGGCGAAGGAGCCGTACTTGTAGTCCTGATCCTGGAAAAGGTTGGGGTTGATCGAGCCGATGCGCACGCCGTGACGGCGGGCGAGCTTGACGACCTCGGCCGGCTCCTGGCCGGGCTGGAAGTCCCAGAGGACATGCACCGCAACGGTCGGGCAGCAGCCGGTGAGACGGTGGACCTGACCGGCATCAGCGAGCTTGTCGTTGAGATCGATGGCGGCGGCATCCTGGAGGTATTTGCCGAAGCGCGTGCCGGTATCGGCGAAGCCCCAGGAGGGAACCTCGATCTTAAATGTGTCGAGCGCCTTCAGGATGGAGCGCACTTGGGAAGGAGAGGGTTTCATGGTCAGGATGGGAGCGAACGGGGAACAATCCCCGAATCCGCGGTCCGATTGCGTAGGTGGAACCGGGCCGAAGGTCCAGTCCCAACACGTGCGGACCTCGGGCGGGCAGCCCGGGAATTTCCGGAGTAAGCCGGGGTAATGATGGGTAGGCCCGACTTTAAAAAGCCTAACGCCTGCAACTTTCCCTGACAATAGGCTGGTGATTCCCGACCTGTTTTCCCAACTTCCCCCGCAGTTCCCTCAACCCTACCTCATGTTATCCACAAAACCCTGGCAGATGATTTCTGCAGCCGCTGCATTGGCTGCATTCGCGCCTACTCGCACCCTCGCGAGCGAGGCTAACATCAGAGTCCCCAGTCTCGACGCCGTCTCGTTTTTCGACGGTTCCCTCAGCGGCATGACCGTGCTCATGATCGGCCTGGCCATCTGTGCGCTGGGCATGGCCTTCGGCTGGTGGCAGTACATCCAGACCAAGGCCCTGCCCGTCCATCCATCGATGTCCGCCGTCTCCAACATCATCTGGGAGACCTGCAAGACCTACCTCATCCAGCAGGGCAAGTTCCTGATCGGGTTGTGGGGGCTGATCGCGGTCTGCATCGCCTACTACTTTGGCGGCCTGCTGGAGGAATCCCCCGGGCGCGTCGTCATCATCCTCGCCGCGTCCGTGCTCGGCATTCTGGGCAGCTATGGAGTCGCCTGGTTCGGCATCCGCATCAACACAGTGGCTAATTCCCGCACCGCCTTCTCGGCGCTGCGCGGCAATCCCCTGGCCACGCTCAGCATCCCCCTGCGCTCCGGCATGAGCGTGGGACTGCTGTTGGTGTCGATCGAGCTGTTCTTCATGATCTGCATCCTCGCCTTCCTGCCGACCGAACTGGTGGGACCGTGCTTCATCGGCTTCGCCATCGGTGAGTCACTCGGCGCCTCGGCCCTGCGCATCTGCGGCGGCATCTTCACCAAGATCGCCGACATCGGCGCGGATCTCATGAAGATCGTGTTCAACCTGCCCGAGGACGACCCGCGCAACCCCGGCGTCATCGCCGACTGCACCGGTGACAACGCCGGCGATTCGGTCGGGCCCACGGCGGACGGCTTCGAAACCTACGGTGTCACCGGCGTCGCCCTGATCGCCTTCCTGGCCCTCGCCCTCGTCGCCTCGCCGGTGCTTTGCGGCACCCTCATCGTGTGGCTCTTCGCCATGCGCATCCTCATGATCCTCTGTTCACTGGGCAGCTACCTGATGAACGAGTCCATGAGCAAGCTGCTCTTCGGCGGCACGAAGGACTTCAACCTCGAGCAACCCCTGACCAACCTGGTCTGGATCACCTCCATCATCTCGGTGGTTGTCACCTACGCCGCCAGCTTCCTGCTGCTCGGTGACCTGGCGGGCCACGGGGAACTCTGGCTGGTGCTGGCCAGCATCATCTCGCTCGGCACCCTCGCCGGCGCGGTCATCCCGGAATTCACCAAGATCTTCACCTCGACCGAAAGCCGCCACGTGAAGGAGATCGTGACTTCATCCCGCCAGGGCGGGGCCTCCCTCAACATCCTCAGCGGCCTCGTCGCAGGTAATTTCTCCGCCTTCTGGAAAGGCCTCACCATTCTCGTTCTCATGGTCGGTGCCTACTGGCTCTCCACCCACGACAGCGTCATGGGCATCATGCCGCCCGCGATCCAGTTCGCCGCCCCGATCTTTGCCTTCGGCCTGGTGGCCTTCGGCTTTCTCAACATGGGGCCGGTGACCATCGCGGTGGACAGCTTCGGTCCGGTTACAGACAACGCCCAGTCCGTGTACGAGCTTTCACAGATCGAGCGCCAGGCGAACATCGCCGCGGAGATTGAGCGGGACTTCAATTTCAAACCCGACTTCGAGAATGCCAAGTACCAGCTCGAGAAGGGCGACGGGGCCGGCAACACCTTCAAGGCCACGGCGAAACCTGTGCTGATCGGCACGGCCGTGGTCGGCGCCACCACCATGGTCTTCGGCATCATCCTCATGCTGGAGCAGATCTACGGAGGCGTGATCGAGAAGCTCTCGCTGGTGCACCCCGAACCCATCCTGGGCCTGCTCATGGGCGGCGCCGTCATCTACTGGTTCAGCGGCGCCTCGATCCAGGCGGTCGTCACCGGCTCCTACCGGGCCGTGGTGTACATCAAGAAGAACATGAAGCTGGACGCCGACTCGGCCTCGATCGAGGACTCCAAGGAAGTCGTGCGCATCTGCACCCAGTACGCGCAGCGCGGCATGATCAACATCTTCATCGTGGTGTTCTGCTTCTCGCTGGCACTGCCGTTCTTCGATCCGTATTTCTTTATCGGATACCTTATCGGCATTGCCTTCTTCGGGCTCTACCAGGCCCTCTTCATGGCCAACGCCGGCGGCGCCTGGGACAACGCCAAAAAGATCGTCGAGGTCGAGCTCAAGCAGAAGAACACGCCGCTGCACGCCGCCACCGTGGTCGGAGACACCGTGGGAGACCCGTTCAAGGACACCTCCTCGGTCTCGCTCAACCCGGTCATCAAGTTCACCACCCTCTTCGGCCTGCTGGCCGTCGAGATCGCCGTGACCATGGAAAGCGCCACGCTCAAACACATCATTGGCGGGGTGATCCTTCTGGTCGCCCTGGTCTTTGTGTATCGCAGCTTCTACGGCATGCGCATCCCCGAGGACGAATCCGACAACGACATCGCCACGGCGACCCTCAAGGACAACTGACGGGGGCGGGCTGCTGCCCGCCCCCGTAAATCCCAAAATTCCAAAGGTCCAAATCCCAAAGGTACGACCGGAGTTGAGCTAGCCGTTGCAGATGGGGGTAGGGCGTATTGTCGCCAGAGCGCCCTACCCTTCGCGTCCAACCTAACGGCTACACTTCAATCCGATTACTCCGGTCTTGGCGGGAAGGCGCGGATCGGTGAACCTGTGGCCCCATGCCCGTGCCGCTGCTCGTCGTCCTTGCCCCGCTGTTCCTGGTCTTTGAGGCCTGGCAGCTGGTCATCAGCGAACGTCACCTCGGGATCAAACAGATCAAAAGCGGGGACGATCCGCGCGAACACAGCCCCACTGAACCCGTCGCCGCACTTTGGGCCGGGCTGCTGCTGCTGTATTACGGCTGGATGCTCATGATGCTGGTGCCCGGATTCGGACGCGCCCAGACCGCCAGCATGATCGTGGTGACAATGCTGGGCTACGCCCTGCGCCGCAGCTGCGGGCTCAAGTGGGTGCTGGTCGTACTCACCATCGAAGGGGCGATCCGCATCGGCATGATCATCTCCCTGCTGGGCATGGCGTGGAAAAGACTCTAACCGGCGGCGCGCTGCGCGCCGCCGGTAAATCCCAAACGCCAAACCTCCAAATCCCAAAAAGTCAGAGGCCAAAGATTCAAATTTCGTGCCCGCACCCGGCGTGGGGAAATCCCAAATTCCCAAAAGGTCAGATGCCAAAACTCCAACTTGTCCGCCTATCGCGGGTCACAAAATCGGCCGTCTGTGCCTGGCCCGGGCCATACGGTTTGCGCGTTCACCGCGCAAACCGGCGGGTTTCGTTCTTTTCGACGGGCGGGGTCTGGGATTCCAGAAAGAATTCCTGGGCGGCGGTGATGAAGCGGGCATACTGGGCATAGTTGCCCGCCCAGGAATTGGGGACACAGACCCGCTTGATGACTCCCCGACCCATACGGTCCGGCGCGGTGGCATCCGGGATGATCTCGATGGAGATCCGCGGATCGTGGGTGTGCACGACGTAATGTCTCGACCGGCCGGTCTCCTCCCTCTCGATCCTCATGAAGTGCGCGAAATTCATCGGATTGTGACCTCCAGTTTGCACGATTGCCCCGGGATGGAAACCTCAATCTGACCGTTGAATCATTCTGATTGGCCCCGGACGCGTTTCAGCCTTGAGCCGGTCGCATTCACACGCACACCATCTCCCAACGCTGCGTCTGCTCCATGCAACTACCCGACGAGGCCCCGAGATTGCCCAAACTGCCCTTCCTGATCGGTGACGCCATTTTGCTGGCCACCGCGCTTTTCATCGCCCTGCGCAGCGACCCGCCACTCTCGGCAACCGCGCTCGCCGTCATCGCGGGCTGCGTCGGGCTTGGCGCCATCCTGGCGGTCATTCCCTTCCTCGCCGACTACGCACGCCGACAGGACGAGGATCTGACTGAACGCCAGAACTCCCTGGAGGCGCTGGCCCGCACCACCGCAGCCTCCGCCGAGCAGATCAGCATTGCCGCCTCGGGGCTCCACTCCATCGCGGAACTGGCGCAAAAAAACCTGAAGACCGCGGAGCAGCTTCCTCACAAGTTGCAGGAGCGGATCAACGAATTCAACCAGCAGCGCGACGAAGCCGCCGTGGCCGAGATCGAGACGCTTACCCAGGAGGTCAACGCCCTGCGCGCATCAGAAGCCGAGAAGCTCGAGACCGCCAGCGACCGCATCCACAAGGCGGTGGCTGAACTCGCCAAGGTGGAAGCCGCACTCGGCCGTCTGCCCACACTGGGCGAGCAGGCGGGAACCAAGGGAGCGCAGGCCCTCGCAGCCGCCGCTGATGCGGCCATCGCCCGGCTCAACTCCGCACTCGCCACTGCGGGTGCCGGCAATCCGGTGGACCCACCCAAAGCCGAGCCCAAGCGGAAGCAATCCAAGCCGGCCGAGGCCCCCGGCCCCAAGGACTCACCCTCCCCTGATGCCGGTTCCACCCAGGCAAAGGTGATTGCAGACGCCTCCCCGGTGGAGCCTTCACCTGAACCGCCCAAACACCCAATCAAGGACATCGACACCCACCCACCCTTTCTCCCCAGCCTGACCAACACCGAAGCCTCACTGGCCCACATCGACGAGGAGTATTCCAAAGTGCTATCCGAAGAGGATTCAGCAGCAGGCGAACCCATTGGACGCGCCGCCTCCTCGGATGGGCTCACCCGACTGATCGCCACGGCCTACATCGGCATCGGCAACAAGCTCTTTGTTCGCGGCGAGGGCCCCGGCCTGAGCTGGGACAAGGGTGTACCGCTGCAATTCATCTCCATCGGCAAATGGCGCTGGGAAACCGCGGACGCCAACGCTCCGTTCACCGCCAAGCTCTACAAGAACGATCAGGTCGAATGCACCGCCGTCGGCACGCTCACCCTGGAGCCCGGTCAGCAAACGGAAGTGACTGCGACCTTCTGAAGACAACCCGCCCGGTCTCAGCGAGGCGGTGCCGGCGGCGGCCCGGGCGGACGCAGCGGCTGGGCTCCATCCATGCCAAAGCGCCGCAGCTGCTGAAAGATGCGGCCCTCAAGTTGGGCCCGCTTCTCCGACGGCAGTTCGGCGGCGATCCGCGCGGCGGCAGCCCGCATCTCCGTCTGGAGTTCACGGTTGGACTCCATGCGCAGGCGGCGGATGGTCACAGCAACGCGGCGCAACTCGGCGCGCACGCGGGCCTCGGCGTCGTCGTCAAGATCGAGATCGCGGCGCAGTTGTCCCGCAATGCGGGCGGTCGCCTGGTCCATCATCTGGGCGGGTGGCTGCGGCGTGGCCTCCAAGTTACGCTCGATCGCCCGGATTCCAAACACCGCCATGCCCGCCGTACCTACGGCCAAACCAAAGACAAAGATGGCCACTGCAGCCAGCCAGGCCTGCCAGCGGAATGTATTCACGAAACCCCTCCCGCCAAAAGCTGGGCCCAGGGCATCACCTCGCGCCAGAAAGTCCAGGCCTGCCAGCCGGCGACGGAGAGCAGGGCGAGCGCCGCCGTCGCACAGCCGGCCATGGCTGGAATCGAGGCAAACACCCGCTCGAATTCACCGCGCCAGT
>JBGTGS010000084.1:0-2958 GCA_041746615.1 Opitutaceae bacterium
GGCGGCGGCGAGGATCTGACCGGCCTTGAGCGGACGGCGCTCGGCGGTCCGTTCGATCAACTCGACGCGCCGGGGGCGGCGAACCAGCCCGCGCACGATCTCACGGCCGAGGTGGCGCTTGAGGTGGGGGCGCTCGTCAAAGGCCTCGCAACCGAGGTCGAGCAGCGACTGGCGAACGGCGGCGACTCCAGCTTGTTCCGGCGAAAGCGGCCGACCCCAGACCACGCAGACATGGGTGCGCATGATGCGCGGCGACTTGAAGAGATAACGGTTGCCAGAGAAGGAAAAGACCGAGCCCCACAGGCCGTCGTGCGCGACCGGCACGACGGGGACGCCGGCCTTGCGGGCCATGATTTCGTAGCCTCGCCTGATTTGCATGAGCTGACCGGTGCGTGAGATCGCGCCCTCAGGAAACATGCAGACCAGTTCACCGGCCCTGAGGGCCTTAACCACCCGGCGGGTCGTCTCCAAGGCGTTGGTGGAGGAGACCGGGATGGTCCCGGTGATCCTGAAAATCCAACGGCAAAACCAATGCCCCCGCAGAAAGGCCTCGAAGCCCACATAACGCAAGGGCCGGGGGCAGGCCAGCTGCAAGGCCACGACATCCACATAGGAAAGATGATTGGCCAAGACGATCGCCCCGCCGGTCGGGACATTTTCCACACCCTTGACTTTGACCCGGTAAAGACAGCGCGCGACAAAGGCGGCGACCTTTTCGACGTGCCAGGGGAGATTCGAACGTTTGAACACAGAGGAGGCAGCCATGGGAAAACAGAGGGGTGACGACAGGAAAATCCTTTCACGGACCGACGGCAAGCGGAGGAGGACGATCAGGGGAAGGGCTGGCCATCGAGCCAGGCACGCCGGATGTGCAGCCGCTGCGTGGGGCTGACCGACACTTCCACCACCATCCGGTCGAAGCGTGGCGTGCCGCGGCCCTCGGGCACGAAAAAGCGCTCAATACCGTAGGTCAGTTCAAGCCGGGCTTCACGACCGGGAAAGTCGGTCGGCAAACGGGCCTGCCCCCTCACCCAGAGCCGCTCGTCACCGGCGGGTGGATCCGATGCCAGGTGAATTTCATCGATCACATGAAGTTCACCCTCCGGCCTGAGCGCCACGAGGACTTCCGCAATACCGCCCGGCCAGTCCGGTGGAACCGCATGCTGGCTGATGGCGTAACTGAGGATCATATAGTCGCCCCGCAGCAGATCGCGCGGATCCACCGGCCGTACCTCCAGCCGGACGGTCGGGGCGGTGCTGCGCACGAACTCATGGTAGCCGGCCCAGACGAGCAGAAACCCCGCCTGCGCGGCTACGACCAACCAGAGCCAGCGAACGGATTTCATGCGGCCTCCCTTCCCGCCCGCATGGTGCCCAGCAATAAGCGGCGTTTTCGCTCCAGCCAGGTTCCGAGGCTGATGACCACGATGCCGGTCACCACAAAGAAAATCCCACCTTCCAGCATCGTGCCAAACAGATCGAAGTAGCGCGTGACGATGTTGAGGGCGATGAACAACAGTCCCAGGTTGACCCAACCGGCCCGGCCAGACGCGTGGCCGAGGTTGATCATTGCAAGGTTCAGGACAAAGAGAACGATCCACGCCAAGGCGCTCCACAACCAGCCGCCGTCTCCCACATTCCAGGCGATGAGGATGGGAATCACCGGTATCAGGGTGAGGCCCAACCACAGGGTCAGGCGTCGGGCATCACCCCGGCCGGTCCGCCAGGCGGCCCACCCCGCAAGCGACCCCGCGAGCAGGACGAAAGCCACCGGAATCGATGCCACCCTCGCGGGAAGATCATGCCAGGACCAGTCATGGCGCACAAAGCCCAGCGCATAAAGCGCCGTGCAAACCAGCAGTGCCCCGAACTTCTCGTGCAACCCGGAGAAATCATCGAAAGCCGTGTCCCGCAGGCGGAGCCCCACCAGCCAGAGCGCACATCCGAGAGGTGCCAGCAGCGCCACCAGGGCCCAAAACCGGTGGTTCATGTGTGAACCCTCCCCCATGGTGAGCCACGACCCAGGATGCGTCACTTCGAGAACGAACCAGAGCAGGCCCGCGATCACGCTCAACACCTGGGTGCCCTTGGATCGGACCAGCCACGGGATCGCAGCGATCCCCAGCCACCAGACCAGCACCCCGGCGGACGGACGGGAGTCGAGGTGGAAGATCTGGCTGACCAGGGCAATGCCGGCCAGAAACAGGCCGGCCCCCAGGGTAAAAAAGGCGTCACCTGTCTTTGGATACAGTCCCGGGGAAATCTTCAGACGCCAGCCGGCCACGTAGGCCCCGGTCAGCAGAACCACCAGTCCTCCAATCTTCACCCAGTCGCCGATCTCCCGCCAGTTGGCGCTGATCAGCAAAAAGATTCCGGTCAGCACCAGACAGGCCCCGACACCCGCCATCGCGGCCACAAAGCGTCCCGGCCCCGGCTCACCTGTTGACTGCGCCAGCAGGGCGGCGCGCTGCTCCGCGGTGATGATGCCGCTCCCCACCCAGCCTGCCGACTCCCTCTCCAGTCGTGTCTTGTAACCACTCATGATTCATCCGTCTCCGGTTGATCCGCCGCCACCAGGTGACGGAAGCGATGATAGGAAAACCCGATCCAAAGGAGCACGGCGCCCAGCGCGGCAAAGGCGAATATGCGATACAGCGTGGAGTTGAGATCGATCAAAAATAGTCGCGGCACACAGAGGGCGATGCCCATCAGCCCAAGCAAGCGATAGGGGCGTTCGCGCAGCATCAAGCCGGAAATGAACAACGCCACCGCCGCCAGCCCCCAGCCTGCGGTGGCAAAGGGAGTAAGCGGGGTCGTGCCTCGCAACATTCCAGTCATGATCAAGAACAGGGCCCCGGCCCCATGCAGCCATAGAGCCGACCTCCGCCACCTCGGTCGCGGATCTCCCAGCGCCGTGCGGGCCAGCACCGGCACAGCCACCATCACGGCCGCCAGCAC
>JBGTGS010000085.1:0-5143 GCA_041746615.1 Opitutaceae bacterium
TCGAGCGTGGAGCCGTTGGCGTAGGCGATCGGTTCCATCAGGAGCCGCTTCACATCGTCGCGACCCGGGAAGAAACGCTCCAGCATCTCGCCGGTCGTCTCCGGGTTGTTGTCGTAGTAATTCATCGACCGCAGGTGGTCGTAGAAGCTCTCGACCTGGTCGCGCGGAATCCCGAACTGCTCGACGAGGACACGGGTGTAGTCCTCGCGCGTGAAGGTGGTCCAGACGTCCATCTGCGGGTTGACGAAGCGGATGTCCTTCAGCTGGACGATGGAGTCGGAGATTTCCTTCGTCCAGTAACGACGACAGGACTTGATCATGCCGCTGGGGAACCCGTGCAGGGAGATGTCGAAAATATGCCCGCCTTTGCGGGTGAACCACGTGGCGAGGCCGCCGAACTGATAATGGTGTTCAAGCAGCAACACCCGGTGCCCCGCCTTCGCGAGCACGTTCGCACCGGTCAATCCGCCCAAGCCGCTGCCGATGACGATGACGTCATACTCGTCGGACACCCCTTTTAGCCAGTCGTAAGCCATGGAATGGTCGAGTGAAGGCGGCCAATGCCCGAGCGCAAGGGCATCCTGTCGGATTTGTCATGTTGATGGCTCTTCCCTGATCGCAGGCCCGGCAGGCATACGGAAGCATATCTCCCGACAGGCTGCCAATCCGGCACGGTGTGCCGGGGTCAGCAACACCAATGCTTCGGGTGTCCCAGCCCGTAGGTTGCGTGCTCGCCGCGCAACACGACTACGGTGCGGCATGATCGCGGCGTGAAGCCTCTCCTACACGGTACGACGACGGAATGGCGTGCAAGCCCACCACGTACGGCAAAATTATTCCCTCCGGAGCAGCGCAACGCGCTGCTTAAGCAACCTGCGGGACAGCAACGTCGCGCAGCCTGAGGATGCCCAGCCTATCCACCACCCCCGCCTACCCTCCCCGCAGGTTGCTCAGGATATGATAGTTCGCCATCGAGATTCCGCTGAGCATGGCGCCGACGATGCCAAGGAAGCCCTGGTCGGTTCCGCACAGGTAGAGGTTGGGCAATCCCGTGCGGCCGTCGCGGACCTTGTCCGGTGCCCCGTAGATCGCGCCACCGAAATGCCCGGTGAACTTCGTGATGGTCCGGGGAGTGAACATGTCCGTGGCCAGGGTGGCCGCTGCGAAGGCCTCTGGTCCGGGCAGCGGTGGCAGAAAGCGCCGCACACTGCGCTGGATCTCATCGTACCAACGCTTCTTGTCGGCCTGATAAGTCTCCTCAGGCAGGTGTGCCCAACCGTCGTAATTGGCGAGGCAGGTGCAGCGGAAGATACCCTCGGGCAGCTGCTGATCCGGGCCATAGTCAAAGTTGTTGGGGATGCAGATCACCCCGCTGCGTGGATCGACCTGGGCCTCGGGCCGGGCGTAGTCAAAGCGATCAGAATCATTGAAGAAGATAATGGTATCGTCGCCCCAACCGAGATCCGCCGGCTGGCGGTCGAGCAAGGTAATGGTCTCAACGAAGGAAAGTAAGCCTTTCTTCACTACCGGAGACTCCGTCGACTCGCTCCAGAGAGCCTGGGTTTCAGGGGCACCGATGGAACTGATGATCTGACCTGCAGTGATCTCCTCGCCGGAGTCGAGCAGGAGCCCGGCAGCCTGGCCTTCGCGCACGAGGATGCGACGCACCCCGCACTTCATGCGGCGCTCGCCGCCGGCCTGCCGGTACTTTTCGAGCAGCACGCGCAAAATCACCCGCACCCCGTCGAGCGGTCGCGCGAAGCCCTCCAGAAAGAGCGCCTTGAACATGATCACGAACTGCCCGAACTCCATGTCGCGCTCCTGGGCGCTCCCATAGTACATCAGCGGGCAGAACAGCATGTCCTCCAGCAGAGGGTCGGTGATGAAGTCACGCACGGTGATTCGCGCAGAGACGGGTGTCGCGTCGAGCGAGACGTCGTCGTAGGTCCGGATGAGTGCGACCAGGCGGCGGAATCCGTCGATCTGTGCGGGAAAGGCGCGGGCCACTTCGCTTTCGAGGACGGCGAAGTCATTCGTGAAGCGCAGCGAGTTATCGCCCCGCGGACCAAAGGCCACCCGCGATTGCTTCTGTTCACAGAGGGCGAACTCGTCGCGATCAATGCGCAGCTGGCGGAGGAGCTTGCCGAGCGGGGTACCCTTGACACCCGGACGCACGAAGTTGGTCATCGCATGCAGGCCGACGTCGTACTTGCGGCCCTCGAGGCTGTAGAAGCTGTTGAGCCCGCCGACGGCGTTATGCCGCTCGAAGATGCACACCTTCTTGCCAAAGTGCGCCAGCCGGATCCCGGCCGCGAGGCCGGACATCCCCGCGCCAATGATGGCGACGTCGTAATGCGAGGCGGAGTTCATGAAAAAGGACGAAACCCGCCACGTTACGGGTTTGAGTCGATCTTAGGTTTAACCGGATTGATGCCTTCCCTCAACCAGCGAAGCCCTTGGGTTGGGCCGCATGCCATTTCCAGGCTGTCGCCACGATGGATTCGATGTCGGGATACTGAACCTTCCAACCGAGCTCACCGACAGCCTTGGCGGAATCGGCGTACAATGCGGGCGGATCGCCCGGGCGGCGCGGGGCCATGACCTGCGGGACTTTTTTTCCGCTGATCTTCTCCACAGCTCGTATCACTTCCAGCACGGAGGTCGGCCGGCCCGTGCCCAGGTTAAAGAATGAGACGGAACCTGGCGTGGCCAGGCGGTCGAACACCGCGATGTGAGCCCGGCTGAGATCGTCCACATGCACGTAATCACGCAGGCAGGTGCCATCGGGCGTGGGATAGTCGGTGCCAAACACCTGAAGCGGCGGGCGCAAGCCCATCGCCGCGCCGATGGCCAGCGGGATCAAATGGCTCTCCGGGGTGTGGTCCTCGCCAATGCTGCCATCAACGGCCGCTCCGGCGGCGTTGAAATAACGAAAAGCCGCAAAACTGAGTCCATGCGCATGCGCGAGGGATTTCAGGGTGTTCTCCATGTCGAGCTTGGTCTGCCCATAGGGATTGATGGGTGCCTGCGGCATGGACTCGACGATGGGCATGCGCTCCGGAACGCCGTAAGTCGCACAGGTCGATGAGAAAACAAACTTCTTCACGCCCTTCGCCAGCATCACGCGCAGCAGCTGGAGCGTGGCGACGACGTTGTTGAAATAATACTTCAGGGGATCGTTGACCGACTCGCCGACGTAGGCAAACGCCGCAAAGTGCATAACGATGTCGATCTTCTCCTCGCTCAAAATCCGCCCGACCACGGCCTCGTCACCCAAGTCGTTCTGGTAAAACGGCACCTCCGGCCCGACAGCGGCCCGGTGCCCGAAGACCAGGTTGTCGAGCACCACCGGACGATGCCCGGCGGCGGCGAGTTGGCGGACACAATGACTGCCAATGTAACCGGCTCCTCCTACGACAAGTACGTTCATGGTGGTCGAGGCTTGTATTGCGTTTGGGGCGGGGTTGGCTAGCGGTTTCTTCCTCCATGTCCCTTTCGCTCCCCCGCATTGTCATCACCGGTGTCGGCCTCACGGCCCCCAACGGCAGCTCGCTGGCCGAATTCCGCAACAACCTGCTCACCGGCGTGGCGGGGATCGAACGGCTCGACGTCCGTTACATGGGCACCCTGCTGGCGGGGGTCTGCCACTACGATGCCCTGCGCCACCAGAAGAAAAAAGAGGTCCGCGTGGGCACCCGGGCCGGCTCGATCTCCATCTACTGCGCCCGCGAGGCCCTGGCCGACAGCGGCCTGAATGCGGAGTCCCTCGTCAAGGATCGCACCGGTATCTATATCGGCTGCACCGAGCACGGGAACGTCGAGACGGAGAACGAGATTTTCAACATCTCCAAGTTCAACTACGACACCAAGTACTGGTCCCACTACCACAACCCCCGCACGGTGGCCAACAACCCGGCCGGGGAGACCTCCCTCAACCTCGGCACCACCGGCCCCGCCTACACCATCGGTGCCGCCTGTGCCGCCGGCAACATGGGCCTGATCCACGCGACCCAGATGCTCCGCCTCGGCGAGGTCGACCTGGCGATCTGCGGCGGGGTCAGTGAAAGCATTCATACCTTCGGCATCTTCGCCGGCTTCAAGTCCCAGGGAGCCCTCGCCACCCATGAGGATCCGCACAAGGCCTCGCGACCCTTCGACAAGGCACGCAACGGCATCGTCGTTTCCGAGGGCGGCGCCCTCTACACCCTGGAACGCATGGATGACGCCGTGCGGCGCGGCGCTAAGATCTACGCCGAGATTGCCGGCTACAGCGTCAACAGCGATGCCAGCGACTACGTCCTGCCCAACCCCGTCCGCCAGGCCGAGTGCGTCCGCCTGGCCGTCGCCCGCGCCGGGCTCACCCCGCGCGACATCCACATCGTCAACACCCACGCGACGGCCACCCCGCTCGGCGACATCCAGGAGTGCGAGGCGATCCGCGCTGTTTTTGGCGAGGACTGCCCAGACACTCACATCAACAACACCAAGAGCTTCATCGGTCACTGCATGGGGGCCGCCGGCGCCCTCGAACTGGCCGGGAACCTGCCTTCCTTTGATGATCGGGTCGTGCATCCGACCATCAACGTCGATGACCTCGACCCCGAATGCGCCCTCCCCGGCCTCGTGCTCAACACGCCCCGCCAGGCCACCAAGGTCGACACGATCCTCAACAACTCCTTTGGCATGCTGGGCATAAATTCCACGTTGATTGTGAAGCGATTTGTCCCCTAATTCAATTTTTGACCCACACCATGACCAAAGATGAATGCAAACAGGTGGTCCTCGATATCATCGCGGACATAGCTCCGGATGAGGACTTGGCCAACGTAAAGCCCGAGGTCCGCCTGCGCGACCAGCTCCAGCTCGATTCGATGGACTTCCTCGACATCGTCATGGAGCTGCGCAAGCAGCATGGCATAGAGGTCCCCGAGGCCGACTACATCCAGCTGGCCTCACTCGACAGCTGCGCGGAGTACCTGACGCCGAAGTTCAACGCCCTCGAAGCCAAAAGGTGACCAGGGAGCAAAGGGACTGAAAGGACGGAAGGATAAAACGGGCTCCGTTTTCCCGCGCGGGAAACGAGGAGTCCCGTAGCCCCGAGCGTGAGCTCGGGGAACTGGGGGACTTTAGTCCCCGAGCTCAC
>JBGTGS010000086.1:0-22821 GCA_041746615.1 Opitutaceae bacterium
AGATTAGCGTGGATTAGCGGTTAAAAACGGTTTGCTTGAATGTTTCCATGCCGCTTCCCGACCTTCTTCCGATCATGCCCTTCACCCGACCCGTCCAGGGTGAGGTGGTCCTGCCCGGATCAAAAAGCCTGACGAATCGCGCCCTGTTGCTCGCCGCCCTTTGTGATCGTCCGGTCACCCTGACCGGAGCCTTGTTCAGCGAGGACACCGAGCTGATGTCTGCGGCTCTCGACAAACTGGGCTTCACCATCGAGGCAGACAAGGAGGCGCACACCCTGAGCGTCTCCGGCCAGGAAAAAGGATTCACCGTCGGTGAGGCGGATCTCTTCGTCGGGCTCGCCGGGACCGCGGCGCGATTCCTGACGGCACTCTGCGCGGCCGCGCCTCGCGGCACGTACCGGATCGACGGTGTGCCGCAGATGCGCAAACGGCCGATGAAAGGCCTGATCGATGCGCTCCGCACCCTCGGCGCCGACATCCGTTGCACGGCGGAGGAAGGCTTTTTTCCCATCGAGATCCATGCGCGCGGCTTGCGCGGCGGACCGGTCAACATCGACGCCAGGGAGAGCAGCCAGTTGTTGTCCGCGCTGCTCATGGTCGCACCACTGGCCGACGGGCCTGTCAATATATCCGTATTTCAAGACAGCGTGCGCTGGCCCTTCGTACAGATGTCGCTGAACATGATGCGGCAGTTCGGCGTTGAACCGGCCGGCGCCTCCCCCACCCCGCTAACGATCCATTTCGATCCGCAGCCGCACTACCATCTGCCGGCGGACAAATACGCGATCGAAGCCGACGCCACAGCGGCAAGTTACTTCATCGCCCTCCCCATCGTCACCGGGGGCAGCCTCCGAATTTCCGACTACAATCTTGTCCAACCGCTCCAAGGCGACGTCCAGTTCGCCGAACTCCTGGCACACCAGGGTTTGATTTCAGGCCTGAACCGCCAGCGAGCATTCCATGAGATTTCCCGCGGACCCACCCTGAAAGGAATTGAAGCCAGCTTCAATTCCTTCTCCGACACTTTCCTCACTCTCGCCGCCATCAGCCCGCTCCTCCAAGGCAAGACCCGCATCACCGGCATCGCGCACACCCGCAAGCAGGAGACCGACCGCGTCGCCGGCATGGCCCGCGAACTGACGAAGCTCGGCCAGCAGGTCGTGGAGGAGGAAGACAGCCTCACCATCACGCCCCAGCCGCTCAAAGCCGGCGTGGAAATCGAGACCTATCACGACCATCGCTTCGCGATGAGCTTTGGCATTCTCGGCTGTTACGACCTCCACCGCGACGGCCGGCCCTGGCTGACCATCCGGGATCCGCGATGCAGTGCGAAAACCTTTCCGCACTTTTTTGATTTGCTGGAGCGCCTGCGTCCGAAACCCTCCGAAGCCTGATGGCTCATCCACCCATTCTCATCGTCGCGATCGACGGCGGCGCCGCCTCCGGCAAGTCCTCGACTGCACGGGCGCTCAGCGAACGCTTTCATCTCCTGCACGTGGACACCGGGTCCTACTACCGTGCGCTAACCGCAGAGCTGCTCCGACGTGGCGTGCGGGCGGATGATCCCGCGGGCGTGACCACCACCCTGGCCGGCCTTGCTCTCGACACCCGGGTGGATGGCCGCAGGGCCCGGATGGAAATCGGCGGGCGTGAGATTCCCGAAGAGGACATCCGCAGTCCGGAGGTCAATGCCGCCGTGTCCCACTTCGCCGCCCTCCCCGCCGTGCGCGACGCCCTGCTGGCCTATCAACGCGGTCAGGCCGGAGTGGCCGATGAGCATGGTTTTCGCGGCCTCGTCATGGAGGGCCGTGACATCGGCTCCGTCATTTTCCCGAACGCCGACTTCCGTTTCTTCCTCCACGCCGATCCGGAGGAACGCGCGCGACGCCGGGCCCAGGAGGGGCAGACCGACTCCATCGCCGAGCGCGACCGGCTCGACACCTCCCGCAAGGCCTCGCCGCTCACCTGCCCACCCGGAGCCATCGACATCGATTCGACCCACCTCTCCCTCGATCAGGTGGTTGACCATGTTGCCGGGCTTATCGCCCCCCGGCTGGGGTCCGCCTCATGAATCGCCGCTACAGCCAGGGCGAGATGTCCCCTGTGTATGGCTTTTTCCACTACCTCTCGGTGGTGATCTACGACATGTGCTTCCGTGGCGAGGTCGCCGGTCTCGAGCATCTTCCCCGGCAGGGCGCCTTCCTCATCGCCTCGAATCACGCCAGCCACCTCGATCCGCCAATCGTGGGTGCCCAGGTGTCGCGCCAGATGTGTTTTTTTGCCCGCAAGACCCTCTGGAAACCCGGCATCGCCTCCTGGTGGTTGGACACGGTCGGCACGATTCCGGTCGACCGTGACGGGGGCTCCGATGTGTCGGCCATCAAGCGCGTGCTGCGCGCCCTGGCCGACGACAAGGCCCTGATCCTGTTTCCAGAAGGGACACGATCGACCGACGGCAATCTGCAATCCGCCAAGCCCGGCGTAGGCCTGATCGCCTGCCGTACCCAGGTCCCGGTTGTGCCCGCACGGATCTTTGGTTCCTACGAGGCCTTCGGGCGCGGGCAAGGCATGCGGCTGGGCACCCCGGTCAGCGTGGTCTTCGGCAAACCCCTCCCCCCTTCCGCCTACGACGATCCGAAGTCCGGCAAGGAACGCTACCAGCGCGCCAGCGAGGCCATCATGGCCGCCATCGCGAAGCTGGAACTGCCACCCGTGACGGTGGTGTGAGGTCCGCTTAATACCGCGGGTTAAGCCGAGAGCGCACCGAGCCGGCGATTCAGGCCGCTGCCGAGCCGTCAGACATCTCCACGCTCTCAATCTGATTTATCCGGATGGCTTCAATGCGGGCGTGTTCGCGAACCAGCACGAGGGTGGTCTGTTCGGGAGACAACGCCACAAAGTCAGGATGCGGCACTTCAATCGACCGTCCGCTTATCATCCGCAGCGTGAAGGCTCGCGAACCATGGAGCAGATTTTTGATGGTCTGAAGCGTCATGAAAAAACCAAATCCACACCACTAATAAATGCAATCTAATTTCAAGCTTTCAGAAGCCGTGAACACCCCGAAATTCTATTCGAGGCCCGCCGCCTTACGGGCGCGCTTGAGCACGGCGCTGGCAAGCGCACGGGCCCGGGTGGCACCCTCACGCAGTACCCCTTCCACGTAATCCGGGTTGGCCGCCAGTTCGGCCCGGCGGGCCCGCGCTGCGGCAAAGTGATTCCAATAATGCTCGAACAACGACTTCTTGAGATCGCCATAGCCAAGTCCGCCGGCACGCAGACGGTCCTCATGGTCCGCAGCAACATCGGCAGGCGCGACCAGCTTGAGCAGCTGGATGGCGAGGTTCCGCTCCGCGTCGGGCTTGGGCTCCTGAGGCGTCCGGCTGTCCATCACGATGGACATGATTTTCTTCCGGGTCGCCTTCTCGTCACCGAAAAGATCAATGGTGTTCCCGTAGCTCTTGCTCATCTTCTGGCCGTCGAGGCCGGGCACGGTGGCGACCTCCTGCTTGATGACAGGTTCGGGCACCACGAAGGTCTCACCATAGGTCAGGTTGAACTTGATGGCGATGTCGCGGGTCATCTCCACATGCTGCTTCTGGTCGCGGCCGACCGGCACCAAGTTCGAATCGTAGAGCAAAATATCGGCAGCCATCAGCACCGGGTACGAGAAGAGGCCGAAATTAGGCGAAATACCCCGGGCAGTCTTGTCCTTGTAGCTGTGCGCGCGCTCCAGCAGTCCCATCGGTGTGAGGGTGCCGAGCAGCCACATGAGTTCGCAAACTTCGGGCAGGTCGCTCTGGCGGAAAAACACGGCCTTTTGGGGATCGAGACCGCAGGCGAGGAAATCGAGGGCGACGCCCAGGGTGTTGGCGCGGCGCTGGTCGGCGTCGGTCAGAGTCGTCATCGAATGGTAGTCCGCGATGAAATAAAAAGCCTCGCCGCGGTCCTGCAGTTCGATGGCCGGCTTCATCATGCCGAAATAGTTGCCGATGTGCAGGGTGCCGGAGGGCTGGATGCCGGAGAGTATTCGCATGTGAAAAAAGGGAAATCGTTCTCGTTCTCGTTCTCGTTCTCGTAATCTTAATCGTTCTCCTCTCCTTTTTCCCGACAGATTTGAGAAAGAGAACGATTATAAGAACGAGAGCGATTTTAGTCCCGGCGGGGGATGAGGGATAAGGTGGTGCGGACCCGGGCGATGGTGGCGGGTGGAAGGTAGCCGGTGAAGGCGGTGGTCGGCATGACGAGCGAGCGTGGGCCGAGAAGGGTACCGGGGTTGAGCACGGCGTTGCAGCCGACCTCGGCGCGCTCGCCGACGATGGCACCGAACTTGCGCAGGCCGGTGTCGATGATGGATTCGGGCATGCGCACGGTGACGTTCTGCTGGTCGAGGCGCAGGTTTGAGCAAACGACGCCCGCCCCGAGGTGGGCGCCGCAGCCCAGAATGGAATCGCCCACGTAATTGAAATGCGGGGCCTGGGCGCCGTCCATGAGCAGGCAGTTCTTGAACTCGCTGGCGTTGCCCAGCACGCAGCCGGCCCCGACGATCACGTTGCCCCGGATGAACGCACCCGGACGGATCTCGCTCTTCGGGCCGATCCAGACCGGACCGATGATGGTGGCATAGGGCGGGAGTTTGACCGAAGGATCGATGTGCACCAGCCCCTCGATATGCACCCCGGGCGGGATGTCCGGACGGAGGGGGCCGAAGCCATGCTCCGCCAGGGCGGGTCCGATCCGCCGAAGCCATTCCCAAGCCGGCACATCGGCGGGAAAATGCTTCGCAAACAAGGCCAGCGTCGGGGGCAGGTCGAAGAATTCAGCAGCTTTCACAACTCCATCCCTCGACGATTTTGCCCCGCTTATCTAGTTTTTATTTCCATGCGGAGATGACATGTCCGTAGACAGGGGTATCGTAACGAATCCCCAATCGCTTTCCATTTGCGTTTATTGCTCACGGTCTCCATCTCCCTACCCCATAAAGTTACTTCTCTTACACGGAAGTAATTACGTTTGACGTAAGCATTATCCCGACCATCATGATCCTGAGCTTTAGTTGTGAGGAAAGCGGCAAAATCTTCCATGGTGCAGGCTCACGCAAACTACCTACACAGATCCAGCACATCGCCCGCCGAAAGTTGCGCATGCTCAACGCTGCAACCCACATCGACGACCTCCGCATTCCACCCGCCAATCGTCTCGAATCACTTAAAGGAAACCGCAAAGGTCATCATAGCATCCGTATCAACGATCAATGGAGAATCTGTTTCCGCTGGACCGAACAAGGGCCGGACAGTGTCGAAATTGTGGATTACCATTAAGCACCCCTATTCTGGCTAAGCTAATCATGACCATGATGAAAAATATCCACCCTGGAGAGGTCTTGAGCGAAGAATTCCTTAGGCCGCTCAAGATTTCATCCTACCGCCTGTGCAAGGACACCGGCATTCCCCAGTCGCGTATTTCGGAGATCATAAATGAAACCCGGGGCATTAGCGCGGGAACGGCACTGCGTCTGGCCCGGTATTTCGGCACCACCCCGGGTTTCTGGCTGAACCTTCAAACGACCTACGATCTGGAAGACGTGAGTAGGAAGGAAGGCAAGGCCATCGAAGCCAAAGTCAAACCACTGGTTTTGCCCTCATCTGAGGCTGCATAGACAAAAAAAGCGCCTCCGGAAGGACCGGGGCGCTTTTGTGTAATGGAGCGGACGAAGAGACTCGAACTCTCGACGTCCACCTTGGCAAGGTGGTGCTCTACCAACTGAGCTACGTCCGCAAAACAGGGGGAAAGAAGTAGAAGGTCGCCCGGTGGCGTCAATAGGTTTTTTGGAGCCGGGGCCGGTGTCCACAGGCTGTTCCGGAGGCCCTCAACCGAGGCGGATTCGCTCGGCCCCCTCCTCTTTCACCGGGGCAGCCGCCCGGGGTGCAGCCTTGCGGTCATCCTCCCGGTAATAGGCATAGTTACCCGTATAGTAGTCGTAATCCTCCCCGGAGCCCTGCGGCACCTGGTTGAGCACCACCCCGAGCAGCGGGGTCTTCAGACTTTCAATGATGTGCTGCGCCCTCAACACCATGGCCTGCGGATTGCGCCGGTGCTGGATCAGCAGGACCAACCCGTCCACACAGGTAGCCAGGACCGCGGCATCACTCACCCCGATGATGGGCGGAGAATCGATCAGCACCTTGTCATAAGAACCACGCAGCTCCGTGATGATTTCACGCAAACGCCCGGCATGAAGCATTCCCAGGGTGAAGCCGGAAACCCCGCCGCTGGGCATGAAATCCAATCCGGGAGCCAGACCTTTCTGAATGGCCGCCGCCGCCGTCACCTTGCCGGTGAGTACATCGCTGAGCCCCGGAAAACGCGGACGGGCCGCCAACGCATGCTGGGTGGGCCGACGCAGGTCTCCATCGATCAGCAACACCCGCTCGCCCGCCGCCGCTGTGACCAGGGCCAGTTGATGCAGGGTCGTGGACTTGCCCTCACCCGGCCCCGCCGAAAGCACGGCAAGCACGAGCGGACGGTTTCCGGATCCTCCGGTAAGATTGAGATTGGCGTGCAGGACGCGGAACGGCTCGGCAGCCGCGGGGTCCGTCGACGGCCCGGCCCGGGCAAAGGGTATGACTCCGAGCACGGGCAATTTGAGCCGGGTCTCGACGTCGGTGACGCTCCGGAAACTTGTGTCGAGGTATTCAATGAGCATGGCCACCCCGACGCCGAGGACGCATCCGAACATCAGTGCAAATCCCAGGTTGATCGTCCAGTTGGGCTTGGCCGGTCGCCGCGGAGTCTCGGCGGCATTGAGGATCTCCATGGTGCGTTTGGGTACCTGAAAATCGATCTCCCGCTGCCGGAGAGTCATCCGGAGCGTGGCCGCCAGGCGGGTTTCCTCATCGAGCCGCTGCACCGCATCCTCGAACGGTCGCAACCGGTCCCGGGCGGACAGGATCTGGGAAACCTTGGCTTCCTCCAGCTGCCTTTCCAGCTCCGCCACACGGGCATCCGCCTCCTTGTAGGCGATCTCCAGCGCCTGTTCATAACCGCGGAGCTGACCATCCAGCTGCTCGCGGATCTTGACTACATTGCCCACCGCCGCCACGAGGTCCGGATGGGCATCGCCCAGACGGGAGCGCAGGCGGCTGATGTTCTGATCGGCCACAAAATAAGCCTGCAGCAAATTCTGGATGTTGGCGTCCTGGATGAGCTCG
The DNA here is from genome assembly GCA_041746615.1 of Opitutaceae bacterium. GTDB lineage: Bacteria > Verrucomicrobiota > Verrucomicrobiia > Opitutales > Opitutaceae > CAMAXB01. Next base: position 7,212 of record JBGTGS010000086.1, read on the forward strand.
GAGTTGACGAGGTTGATGCGGTCGTCCGGCAGGATGCTCTGGAAACGATCCCAACGGGTCTTGCGTCCGATGGCATCCACCCGCAGGGCGATGAGGGAATTCTGCATCTGACGCAGGGTCTCGATCTCCATGTCCGAGTATCGCGCACTGAGATCGACCCCGGCGAGATTGAGATCGTTGCGCAGGCGCTCGACGGTGTCGCGCTGGGCGGCCACATTGCGTTCCTGCGTGGTCAGTTCCTGACGAAGCTGGGCAAGCCCTTCGCGCTGGGAGGACGTGGCGAAGTCGATCCGGTCCTCGGAATAAACCCGGGCGATCTCGTTGGCGACCTCGGCGGCCAGAGTGGCCTCACGCGCAAAGACCCGGATCTCAATGAGCGATGAATTGCGCGGTGTCTCCAGGCGCAGCATTTTGCCGACCAGATAAGCGTAAACCAGATCGTTGGGCAGGGTCGACTCGCTCTTCAGGATCGTCGCGATGCGCTCGTTGAGCCCGAGGTTTTCGATGACCGGATAAAGGATCTTGGGGGACTGCATGATCCTGAACTGATCCTGCAGGAAGTAGGGATCGTAGATGGATCGCGACTGGGCCTCGAACAACTTGACCTCACCCTCGGGCTTCTCGACCCGGACGCGGGCCGTCGCCAGATAGTACCGGGGCAGAACGGCGGTGATGATGACCGTGGTGACGAGCACCAGCGAGGCGATGACGAGGATGATCGCCTTGCGCTGACGCAGAATATGCAGGAAGTCGGCCAGCGGCTCGGTTTGCTTGCTGGCGGTTGGGACGGCCATGGGTTGCAGAGAGCGAACGGTGGGCTTCGCGTTGCCGCAAGCCCGTTTTGAGCGGGGCCCTGACGGCCGCTCAGAACGAATAACGGGCGCTGATCCCGACGCGGGTCCGGCTCATTTCACGCACCGCGTCCTGCGAATTGATCCGGTCGTAGTCGATCGTGCCCGAGACGGCCCAGTTGGAACGAGGCAGCCAGGTGAGGGCCGTGCCGAGTCTGACGGTGGTCTCGCTGCGATTGGGGCTCACGTTGCGACGACCTTGCAGGGTGGAGGGTTCAATGTTTACCGAACCAGAGGCGATAACGAGAGGAGACAAGGCGTGCTGCACATTGGCGAAAAACCGATGCACCTGCGTATCGGTGTACAGGACGACGTTCGAGGTCTCCTCAAAGGTGTAAGCGTAGCCGGCGGCGACGTAGCTGCGTTCGCCGTAATCGTACTTCACACTCAGCTCGGCATAGGGGGCGTCCTCGCTGCGTTCGCCATCGCGGCTCCGGTACTCCATACCAATGCGGGCATTGGTGGACAGCTTGGGGCCCGGGGCATAATCCACCCCGACGAGGAAAAATGAGGAGCGCTTGTCCTTCAGGGCGGAAAAGGCGTCATAGCCGATGCGCTGGTAGCGGTACTCACCCACGAGCTTGGTCTCGGGCAGCATGCGATAAGCTCCGGACACCCCGAACAAAACCTCCGACCGGTCGAGACTCGCCGCGAGTACCGCGTTGTCGTAGTTGTAATGGATGACCCGCGCCTTGATCGCCGCGTCCACACGGTTGTTGATGCCATGAACAAAGCGCGCGTCGACCTGGTTGCGCCGAAAAGACTGGTCCGTGTTGAGGGGAATGCCGGCGAGCAGGGATTCCGGATTCTTGGAAATCAGAAATGACTCCGTGACATCGATCGTGGTGCCGGGACGGAAGGCGTGGGCGACCCGCAGATTAAAATCATGGCTGTCCAGATTCTTGTCACCGGGACGCGATTCGACGTGATCAAGCGTCAGCCGGTAGCTGGTGGACAAAAAGGTCTGCGCCGTGAGTGAGGCGTTGAAGGAGGCCTGCGGAGAAACCCGGTAAACCATGCTGTCGATCCGGTTGGTCGCAGCGCCAAAAATATTGCTGTCGTGGTAGATGTTTCCCGTGAGGGTGACTGCCCAAGCCTTGCCCTGTTCCTGCTCGGGAATCGGTGCATAGACTGCCAACAAGGGAAGGCTGCCGAGGCTGGCCAGTGGAATTAACGCACGAATAAACTGCATTTACTGGTTAGGATTGGCGGCAGCTAGAAGTATTATTGCATGGAGAGCAATTACTTTCCCCCAATAGGTCGCTGGGTCGGATCGAACAGGACATGAAAATTATCCGCCAGCTTTTGCGACTGGCCCAAGGGAAAATTATTTGGGAGCCGGCCACTGGCGATTCCGGCATAGATGCGTCCCCAGTCACCGAAGCGGGAGTCTGTGGTCGCGGTCGGATTGAGCTCGCTGAAAAACGGCCGGTCCAGGGTGCGGGGTGAGAGGACCAGGGCCATGATCGGCTGATTCACCGTAATCTCAAAAAACTCGCGCAAGGTTGCCGGCTGGGCCCACACCCGCCTTCCGCTGTACCAGGCCGCACCCGCCGGGGTGTCCGCCATCCAACTGGTGCCTGCGGGTGCCCGCTGCAATTCCGTATTCATCCCTTGGTAAAGCGCGGGATGATAGGGCGGATAGTTGAAATGAATCTGGCGCGGCTCCAACACGTCCTGCATCAGCGGCAGCCCCTGCAGGAGGAGCAAGCCCGCACCCGCCAGCCGGGGCCATGCGGCCAGGGTCGGATGACTCGCAACCATCACGGAAAAGAAGCCGGCCCCAAAGACCATCAACAAAGGGGCTGCATATAAAGACGGCAGCCGGGTATTCTCGCCCGAGGACAGAAATCCTTGCGCCAGCATCAGCACCAAAAGCGCCACGGTGAACATCGTCCGCAAGCGAACGGCCTCCTCGTTGCGAAAGCGGTACAACCAGCCGACGCTGAACAGCGCGGCAAAGAACAAACTGCCCGACCACACATTGACCCCGAGGTCACGTTGTATGGCCGTCAGGCCTTTGTTGAAGAATTTCCGCAACTCAAAATCAGGTGCGGCCGGGGACAAGGTCCGACGGAGGATGGCCGGCTCGGCCAAGGGGTCACCGGCCTTCAGCGCAGCATCGTGCGAGGCCAGCCCCACCGGATTCCCGGTCCAGCTCATGTTGCGTACGGCCCAAGGGGCCATCACGAGCAATGCGGCCCCCAGCATCACCGCCGGCCCGAGCCAGCGGGCGGTGCCACCACGTCCGCTCCAAGCCACCCACACCGCCAGAACCGGGAGCAGGAATCCGGCGGTGTAATCAGCCAGGAAGAGAAGTCCGCCGGCCAGACCGACACCGGCGAGCCAGGGCAGAACCGGACGGCCCAGGGAGCGGGCCGACCCGGACCTTGCAAGGAATTGAAAGACGGCCAGCAGGAGCACCATCAGCAACGGCGTGCCATTCACCGCCACCGTCTCCGACCAGATCGTGGTCGACAGCAACAAGGCCAGTGCAGCCAGGGTCGCCGTCGGCCCGTCGAAAAGTCGGCGGGTGAGCATCCAGGTCTGCCCCGCTGCCAACCAAAGCAGGAAAATGTTGGCACCCAGCAATCCATAATCGGCCACCACCCCGCCCGGGGCCACCGGTGGGATGAGCCATGATTCCGGTGGCAGAAATGCAAGCATCCCGGCAATCACCATCGCGTATAGCGGAGGCTGGGTCAGCTCCGGAAAAGGTTCCGCGTCATCCCGCGCCAAGCCCCTGGCCGTAAGGAACGCGGCCGTCTGCGGGTAGTTCACCAAGGTGGTGAATCCCTGTCCCGTGGCCAGCTGCCGTCCCAGGTCGGCCTGCAACAGGGTCTGCTCGCTCAAGGGTCCGCGAAACTGCTTGTGCGCAATGAACAGGGAGAACAGCCCCATGACCAGAATCAGCGCCCCCCGGCCAAGCCAGCGCGCACCCACACCCATTTCCAGCCAGTGGATCCATTCTTGAAGCGTGCGCGGAAGTTTCATCGCTGGGAAAACGGCCCGTTCCGCGTCGGGATGGTCAGGCCGCACGGTTCAGACCGGAACCTCAATCCGTCACATCGAGTTCGGGCCATTGGGCGATCTTGCGGTGGAGCGTTCGGCGGCTGATGCCCATGAACTGGGCGGCCTTGGTGCGGTTGCCCCGCGACTTGATGAGCGCCTCGCGAAGCAGGCGTTTCTCATTTTCCTCGACCGAGAGGGGGTTGACGACCGGGGGCGTGCCCGGGGCGGATTCCGTCGCGGAGACGGCACCACGGAACTTGGGCTCCAAATCGAACTCGGTGAGCTGCCCCCCGCGACGCAGCACCACGGCATTCTCGCAGAAATTGCGCAGTTCACGGATGTTTCCTGGCCAGGGGTAGCGCATGAGGGTCTGCAGGGCCCCGGGTTCGAGCACGAGCGGCGGCACCGCATTTTCCGCCGAGAAAATCTTGATGAAATGAGTCAGCAGCAGCGGGATGTCCTCCACCCGGTTGCGGAGCGGCGGCATGGTGATGCGCACCACGTTGAGCCGGAAAAACAGATCCTCGCGAAACTTGCCCTCACTTACCATCCGCTCGAGATCCCGGTTGGTGGCGGCGACCAGCCGCACGTCCAGCTCGATGGTCTTGCTTCCCCCCACCCGCTCGATGGTCCGGGTCTCCAGGAAGCGCAGCAGCTTCACCTGCGTGCTCGCCGAAATTTCCCCGATCTCGTCGAGAAAAAGCGTGCCCCGGTCGGCCGCTTCGAAGCGGCCGATCCGCCGCTCCATCGCACCGGTGAAGGCTCCGCGCTCATGCCCGAAAATTTCGCTCTCCAACAGGCTTTCGGAGAGCGCCGCGCAATGCACCTCCACGAAGGATGCCCTCGACCGCGGACTGGCCTGATGGATCGCCTGGGCGATGAGTTCCTTGCCCGAACCCGACTCGCCCTCGATCAGGATCGTCGCCCGCGAGGGTGCCACCAGGCGCACCCGCTCGATCACCTCGCGCAAGGGGGCCGAGTTGCCAACGATGCCCTCGAAACTGAACTTCTGGTCCAGCCGTTCATGCAGCTGCTTCACCTCAACCTCAAGGGTGCGCGTCTTGAGCGCCCGCTGGATCAGGACCTCGAGCCGCTCGATGTTCACCGGCTTCGTCAGAAAATCCACCGCCCCCCGCTTCATCGCCTCGACCGCGCTTTCGATGTTCCCGTAAGCCGTCATCATCAGCACCGCCGGCTTGTTCGGCAGGGTCAGGGCCTTGTCGATGACCTTGAGACCCGATTTGCCGGGCATGCGCAGGTCGGTGACGATGACATCAAACTCCTGGACCTCCATCAGATTGAAAGCCTCATCGGCATTCGCCGCCACGGATACATCGTAGTGCTCCGCCAGCACCTCCTGAAGGCCTTCGCGGGTGTGTTTCTCGTCATCAACGATGAGCACGCTGGGAACCATTGACCAAAATGAATCACGCCTTGTAGCCGACGGGGTCAACGGGAAATTATGTCACACTGCGGCTTGCTCCCCCCCGGAATCGATATTCGATGGAATTTGTCCGCAACCTCCACCCGTTCAGAACAGTCTTAAAGGGAAGGTTCATTCATGGTCTCCCTTCACCGGCTAACCGCCCTCCCCTTCGTCGCCGCCCTGGTTCTCGCCGGTGCCTGCACGAACCCACCCGAACGACCGGCACGCACCCTCGCCGAGTTGTCGTCTGCCAGGATCGGCCCGAGCCTGCGGGGCACCACGATGTTTTTTAATGACCGGGTGTCGGCTGTCATCACACTGGATCGCCTCCCGGAACCAGCCGCCGATCCCGTCTCCGGCCACCCCGTAACCGGACCTTATCGGAGCGAAGTCGTCAGTCCTGAAGAGATCCTGGCCGCCCGACGCAACCAGACCGGATCCGTGCACCATCACCCACCGGCCCGCCTGCGGTTGCACCTCGTGAATCATGGCGACACCTCGATCAGCGTGCGGATCACCGCCTTTAATTCCGTCTTGGGCAATTTCGCCGTGAGGCCCGAACACTTCACCATCGCACCCGGGGAAACCGCCGGACCTGATCCGATGACTTCCCGCCTCGGCGTAGCCGGCACGGAGATCCCCGTAACCGTGGGCCTCGTCCTCGACGGTGTCTCCGAAACCCGGACCATCATCCTGCGGACCCATCCATGACCCCCTCGAAAATGCCCGGGCATTTTCGTTTAGCAGCCTGTCGGCAGGGCCCCCGCGCACGCCTCATCATCGCCCGACAATTGAGGACATTAAAGCCAGGGCCGACAGGCTGCTCAGGACTTGAGCATGCGCACGCGGCGGTCCTTGCGCGGGAACTGCAGCGTCACCACCGTGCCCCGGCCCTCCTTGCTCTCAACCCCGATCTGTCCGCCATGCTCCCGCATGATGCGCTGCACGATCATCAGGCCGAGGCCGTGCCCGCCGGGCTTGGTCGTGTGGTAGGGTTGGAACAGCCGGCCAAGGTCCTCCTGCCGGATGCCGCTGCCGCTGTCACCAAACAATAGATACACCTGCTCGTCATCTGCCCGCGTGCGGATGCGCAGGTGGCCGCCGGGCTGCATGGCCTCGGAGGCGTTCTTGATGATGTTGAAGAAGACCTGCTTGACCTGGTTCCGGTCGGCCATGACCGGGGGCAGGCCGGCGGGGGTCTCCGCCTCGACCTTGATGCCGCGGTCCGCCAGTTCGCGCTGCTGAAAACCCAGCACCTCGCCCAGCACCTCCATCAGGTCGGTCTGGACCAGGTCGGGGGGACGCGGCCGGATGGCCTCAAGGAAATTGCTGATGATGCCATCCAGGCGGGTCACCTCCTCGCGGCAGACCCGGATGGACTCATCGAGCCCACTGGTGTCGTGGGCCTTCAGCTTGCGAAGCTTTCGCTCGATGAGCTGAAGGTGGATGGTGAGTGAATTGAGCGGGTTGCCCAGTTCATGGGCAACTCCGGCGGCGAGCAGGAGAATGGATGAGGTGCGCTCGGTCTCGATCCGTTCCTCGGTGGATTCCTTGTCCCGGGTGATGTCGGAAAGAATCACCGCGAACCGGCGACCGCCCCCCTTGCCCTCGTCCGTGAACGGCACCATGTACAACCGCACGGTCCGCAGCTCGGGGTAGGTCAGCTCGAATTCACGGGCGACCACCGGCATGGCCGCCCCGCCGGCATCGTCATCAAGCGCGGCACCCATGGAGGGCCGCAAACCGGGCACGAGCCGCCAAAGCACCTTACCTTGAAGTTTGGCGTCATTCAGGCCGATCAGACGGTGGGCGGCGGCATTCGCATACTCGATCGCCCCATCCACATCTATCACCAGAATTCCCTCCTGCAGAATGTTGAAGATCTCCTCGAACAGGCTGCGTTCCCGTGCGAGTCGCTGCACCAGCTGGGCCAGGTTGACGGCATCCAGCGTATCCAGACGGCCGAGTACCCGGTCCAGGGAAGTATGCTTTTTGCCAGCCATGGTCAGAGAGATAAAATTCCAAACCTCCAATGCACAAACGCCAATTACTTCCCCCGAGCCGCCGCCTCTGCCAGGAAGTCCAGCTGGGCCGGATCGACCCGGTGGGCCATCAGTTTGCGCAGGAAAAGCTCGCGGTGCTGGGTGCAGCGTCCGAGGCGAAGCACCGCCTCGCGATGCTCCTCCGTGCCGTAGCCCTTGTGACGGGTGAAACCGTAGCCGGGAAATTCGGTATCCAAACCATCCATCAGGCGATCACGAGTCACCTTCGCAATGATCGAGGCCATCGCGATACAGAGGGATCGCGCATCGCCGTTCACCACCGCGGTGTGCGGATATGGAAAGTTCCGCAGGGAAAGACCGTCGATGAGGATGCGTGCGGAGACCTGGGGAACAAAGGCCGCGATCTCCTCGGCCGATGAAAACAGATCGGGCTCCCGCTTTGGCGCGAAGGCCGTCGGGGGATGAATGCCCTCCAGCGCCCGGCGCATGGCCAGTTTGGTCGCGCCCAGAATGTTCAATTGCTCGATCTCCCCCACCATCGCCACCCCGAAGTTGGCATGGATCTGACCGGCAGCGGCCAGCAGCTCGAACTCGCCCCACAAGGTCTCGCGCTCGGTCGGGGACAACTGCTTGGAATCGTTGATCCGCCGGACGTTGACCTCGGCCCAGCGACTCTCGAGAAAGGTCCTCTTCACCAGCACCGCCCCCGCCACCACCGGCCCGGCCAGCGCTCCACGCCCAGCTTCATCCACCCCGATGAGGCTATCCACCCCCTCGAGTTGCTTGAGATCGAATCCCCGCAGCTGACGTCGTTTGGCCATCGTGGTTTCCGGGCCGATCACCTCACCAGACCATTTTCGGTGGTGGGGGCTTGAGTGGGAGCTCCCCAAGTTTGCCTGCCTCTGAAACCACCTCGTAGGCCGTACGGAAATGGAGCTTGGCAAACTCGCCGAGAGCCCGCGTGCCAAAGCGCTCCATGATTTGCTGCGCCTGGACTTTCACCCCCGAACCCGCTCCTTTCTGCAGGGGAGCGCCAAAACGCTGGGAGAGCGCTCGCATCAAGCGTACAAACTCCGCCCGCGCCACCACCGAGGCGGCCGCGACCACCGGGTCCGACTCGGCCTTCGTGCGCATGCGCAGCTCGAAGTCCGTCACGCCTTTTTTGGCCAGCTCACGCTGCACGAGGGGTTGTTCGGTAAATTGGTCCAGCAGGCCCCAAGGCACGCGCTTCTCCGCCAACGCCTGCTGCAGGGCCGTCGCATGCTGCCAGGCCAGGAGGGAGTTCAAGTTGGCCCGCGGTCGCGCCATCAGCTCATTGTACTTGGGCATGCTGCAATAGCAGGTCCGCACCACCACGCCACGGGTCTCGCGGATCATCTTGTCCAGCTGAAGGATCCGCTGCTCTGTGATCTTTTTGGAATCCTGCACGCCGGCCTTGCGCCAGGCCTCGATGGCGGACTTCTCCGCAATGACCGTCGCCGCCACCACCGGCCCAAAGAAATCGCCCTTGCCGCTCTCATCCAGACCGGCATGCGCCTCAAACCAGTCCGGGTGCAGCACCTCATCGTATCCGAACGTCGCCTGTCCGGTGACGTCCGGCTCGAGGGTCATGGTGACGAACTCCTCCGTGCCCTTGCCGGCGATGACCACCTTGCCGCTGGTATAAGCGGTCACATTGACATCAGGCCCCTTGAAGGCGAAGCGTGCATAAGCGACCTCAAAGGGCTTCCAGCCCTTTCGCGCGCAGATCGCATGCAGCTTGTCCATCTGCTCATCGGGCAGCTTGGCGGTGTAGGTGCTGAGTTTTTTCGGCGAGTCGGCCTCCGGGTCCGGCTTCTTGGGCATGGGCTTAATGGCCATAAAATGCAGGAAAACGCACGAAAAAGAAACCCCGGCTTTCGTCTCCGCCTGATTTGTGTCACCTCGTGCCTTCCGTGACCTCCCCCTCCGACCCGCTTGTCGCCGGTAAAGCCGCCTTCCAGGACGCCCTGCTCGCCTGGTACCGGACACGTCGTCGCACGCTCCCCTGGCGCGAGCAACCATCTCTCTACAAGACGGTGGTGAGCGAGTTCATGCTACAGCAGACCCAGGTGAAGACCGTCCTACCCTACTTCGCCCGCTGGATGGAAGCCCTGCCCGATTTCGACGCGCTCGCCGCTGCACCCGCAGATCAGGTGCTCCGACTGTGGGAGGGGCTCGGTTACTACTCGCGGGCCCGCAACCTGCACAAGCTCGCACAAAATCTCACCGCCCTGCCCGAGCCACCCCGCACCCCGGATGCCTGGCAGGAACTGCCGGGCATAGGACCCTACACCGCCGCTGCCATCACCAGCATCGCCTTCGCGGCTCCCGCCGCCTGTGTCGACGGTAACGTCGTCCGCATTTTGGCCCGGCTCACAGCCGATGCCACCCGCCATCGCGACTCGGCCTCCGCAGCCCGCGCATTCACCCCGCTCGCTCAGGCTCTCGTTAACCACCGAAACCCGGGAGATCACAACCAGGCGATGATGGAACTCGGTGCCACCGTATGCGTCCGGCAGAACCCCCTCTGCGAAAGCTGCCCGGTGCAACGATTCTGCGTCGCCCGCCAAACCGGAGATCCCGCGGCGTATCCACGACTGGAGCCCAAGCGAATAGAGCAAAGGGCTGTCGTCCGGGCCTGGTGCGAGCGCGGGGGTAAATTGCTCCTCCACCGTGCCGCCGCCGGTTCCCGCCGGCTCGCCAACCTCCATGAACTCCCCTCCTCGGATTCGCTCGGGCTGGATGCATCCATACTGATGCAGGCCCCCCTGCTGGCCCGCCGCAAACGCGGCATCACCAACCATGCCATCACCGAGACGATCCATGCAATTGCCCCGCCCCGCGGCCGTCCCCGGCGGGAACTCATCTGGGTGCCTTTGGCCGGACTTGGTGCCATCGCCCTCTCCGGTCCGCACCGGCGCTGGGTGAACGAAATTCTCGCCCAACGTCATCCCGGCAAACGCCCCAAGGCCTGAATGTGAATTTCAGGGACAGCCGGTGGTCCCTTCCTCGATCCTCCCTCTGCTCACGCATGGGGCCACGATCAGAGGGCTGCAGTTCAACTTTAAGTTCTAGCCGATCAAGGCCTCGATGCGGGCCTTCGATTCACTCACCTCACCCGGCTCCACTCGCGGGCTGAGCTCAAGCACCAGGAGATGGTGCGGCCGCCAGAAGGTGCTGACCATGTTGAAATCAATGTGACCCGACCCGACCGGTTGATGATCCTGACCTTCCGCATTGACGTCGTGCAGATGAAAACCGACCAGCCGGTCCGCGTTCTCCTCCAGCAGCCGACGATGGTCATGCAACCCCAACTCCTCCTTCAACTGGGCATGGCCGGTGTCATGCCAGTAGCCGCCGGGATAATCCGTGCCCAGAGCCGTCAGAAACGCGGGGAAGTCCGCATCCACCGGCAGTTCCTCGAATTTCTCCCGGTTCTCCAGCCCGAGGACGACATTCTTTTCGACGGCATAATCGCGGATCTCCGCGAGGCTTTGCCGCGTCCGCTCCCAAAACGGCCCCAGGCGCTTTTGCATCCGCGCCCGGGCGGATGGCAGCATGCGCTGATAAGGTGCGTCCTTCCGCAGATCGACTCCCGGATGCGCCCGCTGGTAGGCCCTGAGCTTGCGGCCCGGGTGGAACCAGAAAAACCGCACACTGCCGAGATGCGTCACCATCGCCCGGGCCTTCACCTGCGCGGCGAAATCCAGAGAGCGCCGGGTGTGTCGCAGCCATTGGTCATGCTCCCGCGGATCCCGCGCCGAGGGCTCGAAGAGGTTGGGCGCAGCGTGGGTGATCCCGGTCGGCAGCGGACAAAAATTATGAACCGAGCTGATCCGGACCATGCCCTCCTCGACCGCCTTGAGGATGCCGGGCACGAGGGTGATGCGTATCCCATGGCTCAATTCGACCTGGTCGAAGCCGAGATCTGCCATCTCCCGCAGCATCTCATAACCGTCGTTGTGACGGTGGGAGCACCAGCAGGTCGATAGGGCAAGGGTCGGTTTCACAGGGACAGGGAATCTCCAACAGAAACCGGCCGGGGTGGCATCGCAAAGCCAAAACGCGGACACAAAAAAGCCGCACCCCGGGTTGGCGAAGGTGCGGCCATGGAAAATGACTCCGTTGAAACGGCTTATTCGGCGTAGCGGCGGCGGAGCATCTGGGTGAAGGCCTGGACCTTCTCCTTGCGGCGGCGCTTCTCGCACGGCTTCTCGAAGTAGCGCTTGGCACGAACACCTTTGATGATGTTCTCGCGCTCAAGCTTCTTCTTCATGCGACGGATCGCACGGTCGACGGGCTCGTTTTTGCGGATTCGGATCTCGATGGGCATGTGAACAGACAGGTTGTCGAAGGGAAAAGCTTGGCAATAGGCCAAACGCCGCGGCGCGCGTCAATGGCTTTTTTCCCGCTGCACCGTTTACGCGCTTGCGCAGCCGGCCGCGAGGTCTTGGTTAGGCCATCGTGCCCGCCGATTCGAGTTTTGTCCACCTCCACGTCCACTCCGACTACAGCCTGCTCGATGGAGCCTGCCGGATCGACCGGCTGATGGACCGGGCCTCCGCCCTGGGATTGAACGCCCTGGCCCTCACCGATCACGGCAACCTCTACGGTGCCATTGAGTTCTACAACGCCGCCAAGCAGCGCAACATCAAGCCCCTCATCGGCTGCGAACTCTACCTGTCCGAGGGCTCCCGACTCGAAAAAAACGGCCGCGCCGAGGACGGAAAGAGTTATTACCACCTCGGTCTCCTCGCCAAAAACCTCACCGGCTACCAGAATCTGCTCAAACTCGTCAGCGACGCCCACCTGAAGGGATTTTACTACAAACCCCGCACCGATCTCGAAACCCTCGCTCGTCACGCGGAGGGCCTGATCGGCTTCACCGGCTGCCTGGCCTCCCTCGTGCCCCAGCACCTCCTGCACGACCGCACGGAGAACGCACGCGACGCCACCGCCCGGTTCATCGACATCTTCGGACGCGAAAACTTCTTCGTGGAGATCCAGGACCACGGCATTCCCGAGCAGCGGAAAATCATTCCCGGCCTGCTCAAGCTCGCGGAGGAATTCAATCTCACGGTCATCTGCACCAATGATGTGCATTACGTGAACGCCACCGACGCCGGTCCGCACGACGCCCTCCTGTGCATCCAGACCGGCTCCAAGGTCGCCGAGGAGAACCGCATGAAGTTCTCCGGATCGCAATTCTACCTCAAGACGCGTGCCGAGATGGAAAAGCTTTTCATCGAGGTGCCCGAGTCGGTGACCAACACCCAGCTCGTCGCCGAGATGTGCGACCTCACCATCCCCTTCCCCAAGGGTTCGGAGCGCTACCCGCGTTATCCCCTGCCCCCCGAGATCAAGACCGACCGCACCGGCTACCTCAAGGACCTGTGCCTCGCCGGTCTGCGCCACCGCTACGACCTCGACTACGAGACCCGCGCCTTCGGCCCGGCCGCCCAAGCCACCCACACCTCCCAGCCCGACCTCGCCGCCACCCTCTGCGAGCGGCTCGACTACGAGCTCTCCATCATCAACCGGACGGGCTTCGTCGACTACTTCCTCGTGGTCTGGGACTTCATCGACTGGGCGCGCAAGCAGGACATCCCCGTCGGCCCCGGCCGCGGCTCCGGCGCCGGCTGCCTGGTCGCCTACGTCCTCGGCATCACCAATCTCGACCCGATCCGCTTCAAGCTGCTCTTCGAGCGCTTCCTCAACCCCGAGCGCGTCTCGCCGCCCGACTTCGACATCGACTTCTGCATGCGCCGCCGCGGCGAGGTCATCGACTACGTCCGCCAGAAGTATGGCCAGGACTGCGTCGCCAACATCATCACCTACGGCACGCTCGGCGCCAAGATGGTCATCCGCGACGTCTCCCGCGTCAACGACCTGCCCTTCGCCGAAGCCGACCGCCTCGCCAAGATGATCCCGGACGAGCTCAACATCTCGCTCGACGACGCGATCACCAAGTCCACCGAGCTCCGCAACGAGATCGACCGCAACCCCGTCGCCAAACGCATCGTCGATCAGGCCCGCGTACTCGAGGGCCTCGTGCGCAACACCGGCAAGCACGCCGCCGGCATCATCATCACCGACCGTCCCCTCGACGAATTCGTCCCCCTCACCCTGCAGGAGGGCGACGTCACCGTACAGTACGACATGAACGCCGTGTCGAAGCTCGGGCTGCTGAAGATGGACTTTCTTGGCCTCAAGACGCTCACGGTCATCGCCGACGCCGTCGCCAACATCCGCCGCACCGCCGACCCGGACTTCGACATCGAGGCCGTGCCCTTCGACGACGCCAAAACCTTCGCCCTCCTCAACTCCGGCCGCACCACCGGCGTGTTCCAGCTGGAATCCGGCGGCATGCAGAACCTCTGCCGCCAGATCGACCTCGCCACCATCGACGAGATCATCGCCCTCATCGCCCTCTACCGCCCGGGCCCGATGGACTGGATCCCCGACTACATCCGCGGCAAGAAGGATCCCTCCACCGTCACCTATCCGCACCCGCTGCTTGAGGAGGTCTGCCGCGAAACCTACGGCGTCATGGTCTACCAGGAGCAGGTCATGGAGGCGGCCAAGATCATCGCCGGCTACACCCTCGGCGGTGCCGACATGCTCCGCCGCGCCATGGGCAAGAAGGACGCCGAGGCCATGGCTAAGGAACGCACCAAGTTTGTCGCCGGTGCCAAGGAGCTCCACGGCATCGACCAGAAGACCGCCGATGCCATCTTTGACATCCTGAACAAATTCGCCGGCTACGGCTTCAACAAGTCCCACTCCGCCGCCTACGCCATTCTCAGCTATCAGACCGGGTATTTGAAGGCCAACTACCCCGTCCAGTTCATGGCCGCCATGCTCAGCGCCGAGCTCGGCAACGCGGAGAAGGTGTCCCACTTCGTCGGTGAGGCCAAGGCCATGGGCCTGCAGGTGCTCGGTCCGGATGTCAACGAGAGCCGCGAAACTTTCACCCCGGTTCTCAAATCCAAAATCGAAAATCCAAAATCGAAAATCGCCGGAGAAAACGGCGCGATCCGTTTCGGACTCGCCGGCATCAAGGGCGTCGGCGAGTCCGCCTCCCTCAAGATCATCGAGGAACGGGAGCAGAACGGGCCCTTCGCCGACTTCGAGGACTTCATCCAGCGGGTCGACGCCCGGGCCATCAACAAGCGCGTGCTCGAGCACCTCGTGAAAACCGGCGCGTTCGACTTCAGCGGTGCCAGCCGCCGCAAGCTGTTTGAGGGCATCGATGGCGCCATGGCCGGCGCCGCCGCCCATGCCCGCGACCGCGCCGCCGGCCAGAACAACTTCCTCGACATGCTGGCCGAACCGGAACCCTCGACGCGCAAACTTAAATCCGAATCCTCGAATTTGAGAGCCGTTGTCGGAGCCGACGACGATTTCACCCCGGCGGAACGACTGACCTTCGAGAAGGAGCTCCTCGGGTTCTACGTCACCGGACACCCCATGAACGTCTACGAGGGCCTGGCCGAAGCCATCGACACCTACAGCGTCGATGATCTTCCCCTGCAGGGCGACCGCGTCGAGTTCCGCCTCGCCGGCATCGCCGGCAACCTCGTCAAGAAGCTCTCGAAAAAGGACAACCGCCCCTGGGTCGCCCTCACCCTTGCCACCCTGAAGTCGTCGATCTCCCTCAACATGTTCGCCGACGCCTACGAGGCCTACGGCGCCAATCTCGCCGAGAACGCCCCCGTCCTCGTCCAGGGCAACATCATCAAGGGCGACGATGGCGCGCGTGTGAACGTCAAGGAATGCTACCCGCTGGAAGCCTTCACCAGCGGCATCGTCAAGCGCGTCACCTGGCTCCTGCATCCCGATCATCCGGAGCTCACCGCCTTCCTCAAACAGCTCCGCGAGACGCTCAACCGGCAGACGGGCGACACCAAAACCAACTTCGCCTTTCTCTTCGAGGGCCGGGTCGCCCCCGTCGCCGAGGCCTCGACCGCCCTCGGCTGGAAGCTGAACCCGGCGACCTTCCAGGAACTCCGCGCCCACCCTGCTGTCGCCGGCGTCCAGATCGAAACCAAGCCCCTCGAGGTCAAGGAAATCCGCCGCTGGGCCAGGCGTTAGTTTGCCTATCTCACCAGAAGCGAACGCAGCTTGTAGGAGCGGCTTTACGCCGCGATAAGCCGATGGGAAGTGCTCATCGCGGCGTAAAGCCGCTCCTACAAGCTGCTTTCGCTTCCGGTGAGATAGGCAAACTAACGCCTGGCCCAGCGGCGGGTTTCCTTGATCTCGAGGGGCTTGGTTTCTATCTGGACGCCGGCGACAGC
>JBGTGS010000087.1:0-5341 GCA_041746615.1 Opitutaceae bacterium
TCCGTGCTGCTGATCCTGGTGATGATCGCGTTCACCTGTGTCTTCGTCCACATCGCGGGAAAAAACTGGGCCAAACGCCCGTCAACCACCTAGCCCGGATCTTCCTTTCCCTTTCAGCCATGCCACCTCCCGCCCCCTCAGTCCGCTTTTCGCAGCCCATGGGGATATCCGGGCTAAGGACAAAACCGTGCGGTTTTGTTTCAGCCCGCTTGTTTTCCAGAGGTGGCCGGCAGGATCAATCGACGACCATCAATAACCCCCATTCACGGCAGTCATGCGTGACGAACAAGCGGGCTTGGAGGACTGACCCATGACCCCCGGAGGCTGGATCAACATGATTTTATCGGTCGGCTTCGTCGTCGGCCTCTTCAGCTGGTGCCTGTACCGGCTGTTTGGTCCAACCGGCCGCCAGGAGGAACGGGATCATCTCGCCCGCGTCGAACCGATCGAGAAGGACCGGATCCACGACCGCTGAGCCGCGAACATGCCCGGAGGGACAAAACCCTCTCTTGATTTTTTCCAGAGCCCGCTAGAATGGCGGGCTCCGTTTTTTAAGCATTTCCATCACCACCTTACCATCATGTCCACCGCCACTCCCAAAACCTTCGAGTTCCAGGCCGAGATCAAGCAGCTGCTCGATATCGTCATCCACTCCCTCTACACGGAGAAGGAAATCTTCGTCCGCGAACTGGTGTCCAACGCCTCCGACGCGCTGGAGAAGCTCCGCCACCTCCAGCTTACCGAGAAGGAGGTTTTCGACGACAAACTCGACCTCGAGATCAACCTCACCACCGACGACCAGGCCAAAACGCTCACCATTCAGGATTTCGGCGTGGGTATGACCCGGGACGAATTGATCGAGAATCTCGGCACCATCGCCCACTCCGGCTCCAAGGCCTTTCTCAAGGCCCTCAGCGAGGGCGGCCAGAAGAACGCCGGCCTCATCGGCCAGTTCGGCGTCGGCTTCTACTCCGCCTTCATGGTCGCGAAAAGCGTGAAGGTCTACACCCACTCCTGGCGCGCCGGTGAACCCGGCCAGCTCTGGACCAGCGACGGCGCCGGCAGCTACGCCATCGAGGAGAACGAGGGCCAGCGCCGCGGCGTCAAGATTGTCATCGAGCTCAAGGACGACTGCACGGAGTTCAGCCAGGAATCGAGGATCAAGGAAATTCTCGAGCGCTACAGCGCCTTCGTCACCTTCCCCATCAACCTCAACGGCAAGCGCATCAACACCGTCCAGGCGCTCTGGCTGCGTTCCAAGGCCGAAATCAAGGACGAGGAGTATACCGAGTTCTACAAGTTCCAGGCCCACGCCTACGACGAGCCCCGGCTGCGCCTGCACTTCAACGCCGACGCCCCCCTCGCCATCAACGCCCTCGTCTTCGTGCCCAAGGAGAATCCGGAACGCTTTGGACTCGCCCGCACCGAACCTTCCGTCTCGCTCTACTGCCGCAAGATCCTCATCGACCCCAAGCCCAAGGATCTCCTCCCCGAGTGGCTCCGCTTTCTCAAGGGGGTCGTGGACAGCGAGGACCTCCCCCTGAACATCTCGCGCGAAACCATGCAGGACCGCGCTTTGATCGAGAAGCTGAACAAGGTCATCACCAAGCGATTCCTCAAGTTCCTGACCGAGGAGGCCAAAAACCGGCCCGAGGCCTATACCGAATTCTACACCCAGTTCGGCCTCTTCCTGAAGGAGGGTGCCGCCCTCAACTTCACCCACAAGGACGAGCTCGTAAAACTCCTCCGCTATGAGTCCTCCCTCACCGATAAGGGCAAGACCACCTCACTGGTCGACTACGTCTCACGCATGGGCGAGGGGCAGAAGGAGATTTATTATCTGATCGGAGCCAACCGCGAGGCCATTGAGCGCGGCCCGTACCTGGAGGGATTCAAGGCCCGCAACCTCGAGGTGCTCTTCTGCTACGAACCCGTGGACGAGTACGTGATGAACAACGTGCGCGAGTTCGACGGCAAGACCTTCACCGCCGCCGACCACGCCGACGTGAAACTCACCGACCTGCCCAAGCCGCCCGCCGCAGAAACGTTGAGCGAGGAGGACACCCAGGCTCTCGCCGAATGGCTCAAGACCACCCTCGGCGAACGCGTCACCGACGTGAAGGCCAGCGACCGCCTCGTCGACTCCCCCGCCCTCGCCCTTAACGCCGACAAGATGATGTCGCCCCACCTGCGCCGCATGATGAAGGCGATGAACCAGGACGGTGCCGACTCGCCCCTGCGCGTCAATCTGGAGATCAATCCGCGTCACAACGTGATCAAGCGCCTCGCCACCACCCGCACCGCGTCGCCCGAGAAGGCGGCCCTCGTGGCCGAGCAGATCCTCGACAACGCCCTCATCTCCGCCGGCCTGCTGGAGGACCCGACCAAAATGGTCGCCCGCCTCTACAAGCTCCTCGAAGAGGTCTGAGCACTATAAGCTTAACGGCAGCCGGTTGCTGGTGGCGGCAGGCGCATTTTCCCCATGCGCCGCGGCGCTCTAGTATTAGCTTCAATGCCCTCAATTGTCTGGCGATGATGCGAGACTGGATTCCAGCCGAAAACCCGATCAGACGCCGCGCTTCGCGCGGCTTTAGCAGCCCGTTGGCCCAGGCACTCCCTTTGCCCCAAAATCGTTCACCCCTTTTCCCCGAGGCGAAAATCTCAAGTCCGACGGGCTGCTAGGCCCTGTCCCTGCCAAATGTCCATTGATACTTTTTCTGATGCCGGAAAAACCCGGCGCATCTTTCTTCTCACTTTCGTCGTCACGGCGCTGATCAAGCTGGTCGCCGCCGCATTTGTGCCCCTGACGGGGGACGAAGCCTACTTTGTCCTCTGGGGCCGGCACCCGGACTATGGTTATTACGATCACGGGGCGATGACCGGCTGGTGGCTGGCGGTCATGCTGCAGGTCAGCGATGCCCCCGGCTGGCTGCGTCTGCCCGCCGTGGCCGTGCCACTTGCCGTGGCCTGGTGGCTGCGTCGTGCATTGCAACCGCTCGGTGAGGCCAAGGGCAACCTGGCCGCAACCCTCCTGCTCCTCTCGCCCGTCAATATGGTGAATTTTTTCTTCACCACGGACACCCCGATGCTGGCATTCCTGGTCCTGGCCGGGGCCACCGCCATCACGGCAGACCGCCGGCAAAGCCTGCCCGTCTGGCTGCTCGCGGGCTTCTGGCTCGGCCTTGGGTTCCTTTCAAAATATTTTGCCGTGCTCATGGGGCTCGCCTGGGCGGTCTGGCTCCTCACCGGCCCGGGACGCCCGCGCTGGGGCGCGCTCGCCGCCGTCCTGATCGGCGCCGGTCCTGGCATCGCCGTCAATGTCATCTGGAATCACCATCACGGATGGACCAACATCGTTTTCAACACCGTCACCCGCAACGACGATGCCGGCTTCACCCCGACAGGTCCGCTGATCTATCTGCTGCTCTGGATGGTGCTGCTCGGCCCCGCCCTGGTGCCGTTGATCGCCGGGGGTCTCCGCATGCACGGCTGGAATGAGGGTTGGCAACGCCTCCGCGCCGCCGCCGGACGCGGCCCCCTCCTCATGGCCGCGGTGCCATCGGCTGTCTTTGCCGTCGTCTCGCTGTTTCAGGATGTCGGCAGCCACTGGCTCATGGCCTTCATCCCCTGGGCCACCATCACCGTGACAGCGGCCGCCCCCGTGGACCGCATCGCCCGGGTCCTGAAACCAGCCGTGGTCTACGCCGGCTTCCAGACCATCCTGATCACTATCGCCGTCCTCGCACCCACTCACTGGCTCGAGGGCTCACGCAACCATACAAGTGCCGTCATCGGTGTGCACACCGACGAAATCATAGCTCAACTGGAACCTTACTCCACCGATTACATCCTGTCATCGGAAAGCTACTCCCGGGCCTCGCTTCTCGCCCACCACCTGGGAACCCACGTGCCGGTCATCGGAATCGGCTCCCATCACGGGCGGCAGGACGACCTGTTGACTGACTTTCGGACCCTGGATGGCCGCAATCTGATGTTTTTCACCCACCGCACCGGTTACGAGGACATGGCCCGGGGTTGGTTCGATGTCCTGGAGACCCGCGATATCACCGTGCGCGGCGCGAAATTCAAACTCCTCCTGGGTCAGGGCTTCCGCTATGAAGCCTACCGCGAGTCCGTTTTGAAACCCGCCGCCGCACGCTTCTACGTCATGCCTACCTGGCTCGCACGGTTCTCCCCGCCAGCGGATTTTGTAGTGCGCTACCAGCTCACTCCGTCCCCTTGAAAGGATCGGTTCTCCCAGGGCTGAGGAGTTATCGGAGACGGGCGCCCATGGCGGTGCAAAGTCTCCTGAGCATGATGTTTGTACACGCGTACGCACGGCAGGCGCAGGGTCTTTTTTGTTGCCCACCCGCGACCAGCCGGAATCGTCACTGCATCAAGCTGCAACCGCAGGCCGGCCCGATGGACGCTTGCATCATTCACCTGTGAAGTTCCTTCCCGCCACCATCACCGAGATCCTGCGCCAATCCCAGCCGCGGCAGCGCAATGTGCGCCTGCTGATGAAGTTCATCGGGGCCCTCACCGCCCTCGTCGTCTTCTTCAGCACGGTCTTCCATTTCATCATGATGCGCGAGGGCCAGGTGCACCACCTCTTCGACGGGGTGTACTGGACCTTCACCACGATGACGACGCTCGGGTTCGGCGACATCACCTTCCACAGCCCGTTGGGGCGGCTGTTCTCCGTCGTGGTGATGCTCACCGGCCTGGTGTTCCTGCTGATGCTGCTGCCCTTCACCTTCATCGAGTTCTTCTATGCCCCCTGGATGGCGGCACAGGCCGCGGCCCGCACCCCCCGCAAAGCGCCCGCGTCGATGAATGCCCACGTCATCTTCACCACCTACGAGCCCATCACCGCCGCCCTCATTCCGCGCCTGGAGCAATATAAACGGCCCTACCTCGTGCTCGTTCCCGACCAGGAGTCCGCCACCCGGCTGCTCGACCACGGGGTGAACGTGATGCTCGGCGCGCCCGACGACCCGGAGACCTGGCGCAACGCCCGGGTCCACCAGGCCGCCATGGTCGTCGCCACCGACGCCGACATCCCCAACACCAACACGACCTTCACCGCCCGCCAGGAGTCACCCGGCACACCCATCGTCGCCACCGCCAAGGAACTCGCCTCAAGCGAGATCCTGCCCATGGCCGGGGCCACCCACCTCCTCCGCCTGGACGAGATGCTCGGCACCTTCCTCGCCCGCTGCGTCGAGGCCGCCTCCAACCGCGCCCACGTCGTCGGGGAATTCGGCTCGCTGCTCATCGCCGAAGCCACCGCCACCGGCACCGGTCTCGTCGGCCGCACCGTCCGCGACAGCGGACTGCG
>JBGTGS010000088.1:0-6695 GCA_041746615.1 Opitutaceae bacterium
GGCGGCCCTCGCAGTCGTCCGGCACCTTGACGATGGCCGCGAGGATGCACAGACCCGGATCATCCTGCGCTGGGCGGCGAAGGATGCCGCGGCAGCGCTGGCTTGGCTGGCACGGCACACACCCGATCCTGCCTGGGATGACCCGTTGTGGTATTGGGCGACGGATACGACGCTGCGCTACACGGATCGTGCCAAAGCCCTCGATGGGGCCGGCATGATCATGAACCCGCAGCTCCGGGCCGCGGCCATCGCCCACATCGCTCGGATCTGGGCCCGCACCGATGCCGCCGCAGCCCGGGAATACGTCGGGTACACCCGGGCGCTTTCACGGGAGCAGAAGGACGAACTGCTCCAAAAGTTACCTTAGCAGCCTTTTCCGACAGGCCTTCCGGGCCGTGGTTATGCTCTAGGCCTTTAAACTGCAGTTCTTCGTCGTAATGCAGGCGTCCAGCGGCCGGCCCTCGGCATAGGCTTGCAGATTGCGCAGGGCCCACGTTCCTGCGTCGAGGCGGCGATCCGTGGTGGGACCGGCCAGATGGGGCGTGAGGGATACGTTGCGCAGTCCCCGCAGGGGATGCACCGGCGGCAGCGGCTCCACCGAAAAAACATCCAGCCCGAACTGAATCTTCCCTTCGAGCGCCACCCGCACCAAGCCCTCCTCGTCGACCAGATCACCGCGCCCGGTATTCACGAACACACCACCCTCTCGCAACAGCCGGAGATGGTGTTCGCGCACGATCCGGAATGTTTCGGGTATCAGCGGCGCCATCTCGACCACGACATCGCTCCAGGCAAACAGCTCATCCAGCGCACCCGCGCGGCTGACACCCCATTCCTGTTCCACCGTCGGGGTGACGTCAGGCGCGAACACCTGCACTTCCACCGAAAACGCCCGCAGAAGCTTCACGAGTTCCCGGGCGACCTCCCCGAAGCCGTGCAGCCCGACCTTGCGGCCGAATAGCGAGGCCGTCTCCGTCTCGACGCCTTTCCAGCCGCCCTCGGTATGCATCGACAGACACCAGGCCGGACTGCGACGCAAACACGCCAGTATGTGGAACAACGTCCCCTCGGCGACCACCCGGCTGATGGAGCCGCCCCAATTGGTGACCTGCAGCCCGGATTCCAGATGGGCCGGGGACACCAGACGCCTGACGGAACCCGTCAAATAGCAGACATAACGCAGCCGAGGCGGGAGGGTCTCGGGCAAAGGCGGTGTCTTCCAGCACGCGACCAAAACCTCCGGGTCAGATGTCTCCAGCACCCGATGGAATGCTTCCGCACTTATTTCCGCAGGATCCAAGACCGCAAACTGCCCGGTAAGCTTCCGGACTTGGGCCCAAAGTGGATCGGGGAAGAACGTCCGGATTTCGACCGGCGTGAGAGCCGCCAACAGGGACGAAATTCCCAACGAAGGACGATGGGAAGACACTGGCTTCAGAACAGAGTTAGCATAGGGGATGCTTGGAACCGGATTATCCGTGGTTTTAACGGAGCCCGGTCCGGAAGTGGGAGACTGTGGAATTCGTTAGGCAACAAACTAGAACAGGGAGCTTGGCCAGTAAAGGTGGCATGGCAGTCACCGAATTGGTTATATCATTAATCATGAAGGAACCTCGCCGCCTCGGCCGGGCGGCCCGCGGGGTTTAAATCTGAGGTTTCATGTGGATTTACCCGGCAGGCAATCGCTTGCATATTTAATCGACTGAGGCGATGGTGTCGGCTCTCCTTGTTACATCCTTAAACCCAATGGCAAAAAATGTGACGATGAAGACGGTGGCGGAGCAGGCCGGGGTCACCCAGGCGACCGTCTCGATGTGCCTGGCGAACAATCCGCGCATTCCCCCGGCCACGCGTGAGCGCATTCGCGCCATTGCCGACCGACTGGGGTACCGCCCCAATCCGCTCATCTCCGCCCTCATGCGCGTACGGCGACACGGGCGTGCAAGCAGCGACCGGCCGGTGCTGGCGCTGGTCAACGGCCTCGATACCCGGGACGGCTGGCGCACCATTGCGGCGCCGACCGTGCAGCAAATGCGCGAAGGGGCGATCGCCCGGGCGAACCTGCGGGGCTACAGCGCCCAGGAGTTCTGGTTGCACCAGGACGGCATGTCCGCCGAACGGTTCAGCAACATCCTGCATCATCGCGGCATTCAAGGCGTGCTTCTGGGTCCGTTGATGACGGGAGCGCCCCCGCCTGCACTCACTTGGGGAAATTTTTCCGCCGTGCGCCTGGGAGTACCACTGCCATCGCTGACCATCACCTCCGTGTGCAATGATCACTTCTTCTCGAGCCTCCACGTTGCGCGCGAATGTCACCGTCGGGGCTACCGCCGGCCCGGTCTGGTGATCCTGCACATGCACCGTGAACGCTTTCATGCCCGCTGGGACGGGGGGCTTCATGTCGCCCGGCATCTGCTCGACCTTCGCCCGGTGAAGACCCTGATGCTCAATGACTGGGAAGACTTGTCGTCACTGAAGGCCTGGATAGATCGCGATAATCCCGATGTCATCATCTCCCCCGCATCGGATCTGATGACCCGGCACCTCTCGAAGCTGGGCCTGGCAGTGCCCGGCGACATCGGGGTGGCCTCTCTCGCCTGCCCTGTCCGCGGCCACTTTTGCAGCGGCATCTGGCAGAATGGTGCCCTGATCGGCGCGACCGCGGTCGACAGCATCATCAGCATGCTGGAGCACAATGAACGCGGGCTTCCGGAACAGACCCGGGTGGTGATGGTGGAGGGCGTGTGGAACAGCGGACGGACCCTCCGTCAGTTGCCAGTCGGCGACGACGACTGACCGCTGCCCGCCCAACCATCGTTCTCATTATGTTTGGCCCGGCCAAACATTAAGGAATCGGCGCAGCCGATTCCTTGGAGCAAGAGAGCGATCATGCCCCCGTCAGGGGTTTACATGCGCCCGGATTCAACGAGTACCCGGTTCGCCTGCTCAGCCGTCACCTCGGGGTGTTCATCCAGGAAATCCGACAGCGGATGACCGTTGTCCAGGTAATCAAAAAGCAACTGAACGGTCACCTGGGTACCGGCAATGCACGGCATTCCATTCAAGATTTCGGGGTCAACAACAATAGCACTGGAATTCATGGATTCACCCTACTCCGGGACCTCTTTCTTGCAAGATGCAATGCCACGAAATGTGTCGCCATGATTGGCCTGCGGCCAATCCATTAAGAATGAATCGGCGCAGCCGATTCCTCGCTCCAGTCGGCGCGGTCCATTCGATACACCAAACAATCATCCTCCCCAAAGCGTCGGGGCCCGACTTTGCGGAATCCCAACCGCTCATAAAACCGGAGGGCGCGGACATTGTTGGCGAGAGGATCGATCAACACGGCAGTCACTGTAGGATCAGCGAAGCAGCGGGCCAGGGCGAGGTTCATCATGATGGTCCCGTGGCCCTTCCCGAGCATGTCCGCCTCTCCAATCCAGATATCGATGGCGCGCAAGCCGGCAGGGACCTCATCGCCCCAGTACCGGGTTTCCTCCCGGGCCGGATCAATGATCTGGACAAACCCGATCGGCCGGCCGTCGAGCTCGGCAATCAACTGCTCGCGCCAATCAGGTGAGCGGGTTAATTCGGTTTCCCAGTTCCACTCATCATTGGGATCCGACGCCACGACATGCGGCTCC
The DNA here is from genome assembly GCA_041746615.1 of Opitutaceae bacterium. Lineage (GTDB taxonomy): Bacteria > Verrucomicrobiota > Verrucomicrobiia > Opitutales > Opitutaceae > CAMAXB01. The sequence goes on from JBGTGS010000088.1 coordinate 3,648, forward strand.
TCGTCCCAGCGACGCAGGACGGAAAGATCAGCAGGCATGGCGTGACGAAGCAGGATCATGACAACAACCTGAGCCCCTCATAAGTATTTGCTGCGGGCAAGCACGCAGTCGGCCTTAGGCCATTTTCTCGCGCTCAAAAACAACATCACGATGAAACTCCAGATACTGTGATGATTCCGGATGAACCATGCGCAGGCGGAGATCAGACGTGATGTGCATGCGGCGCTGGTCGTCATTTTGCCAATCGGTCGAGACCATGATCTGCCCGCCATCCCTAAACGAAACCAAGCCTTCGTTGAACAGCGCGTCGAGGTTCGGGACCAGCAATAAACCGTTGAAGTGGTCTACCTTCTCATGCACGCAGGAATTCGACCAAGGCTTGATATGACTTGAGCGAAGCACACGCGGCTCCTGAACGCTCGTCACAGCGCAAGCCCCCTTCCACAAACGGAGTAGGTTTCCACGAAAAACACGTTGCGCGATCCCGCGACTTTTGGCTGTGACCGCTCGATCAATACTGCTCATTCCTGCCTCGCTCACGATGGCATAGTCAGTCGGATCCTCCGCCACGTGCGTCGACTCCGAGGAAGTTAATGAGGCCGCAACCGATATGACGCTGAACACGAACTCGCTTGGGCGATCAGTAAACCGATCGCACCGGATCATGACCATTTTACCATAGTACGTGAACGGCGTTAATCGCTGATCACGGTAAAACAAATGGATCTCTTCACCATTTCGAGATGCGCTCGCGATACGCTCGTCTGAACGATGTCCCTTCTCACCATCCCAGAATAGCAGGTCGCCATCCAGAAAGTTCTTATACGGAGTCATCCAACCAAGCCGTTCCCGCGTCACGAACAAAAATAACTGCGCGCATCCCTTGGGTGTAAAAACTCCGCGGCTGATTGCCTCGATCCCACCGAGACCCCATAACAATGCTAAATCCTTTCGCTCATAGCCTATACCGATCTGCAATGGATCTGAAAAGCGGGACATTGAAATCTAGTTCAAGTGAACCTCCGACGAACCGAGTCGCGAGTGGATTTCTCATCATGATTTCTAGTCGGACCGCAAAGACAAGCTCATGAATCCGCTAGCTCATCCGCTTCGTGTGATACAGGTTTTCCGCAACAATTCCGCTACAGGCTGACGACGGGGAGCTTCGCTTCAGTGGAAAGTTAAAGACTATCAGAGTGAAACCAGACTTTGTTTTTTCGCCGGCTCAAACTCGCCGTCTTCGTAGACGGCTGCTTCTGGCATGGCTGTCCTCTCCACGCTACCGCTTCACTCCGGATGATTCCGGATCAGTGCTCATCAGTGTACATCAGTGGTTAAAAACTTCGGTCGCCTACTCGCGACCTGCGGCCGATCCCAATCAGTTTGCCGGGCCAGGGGCGAAGCGGGCCAGGACGTATTGAGCCGTCATCAATTCCAAATGGTCGTTGCGGATGCGCCAGTTCGTCGTCCCGGCCAGGGCCGCCGTGTAGCGCCGTTCCGCATCCATCAGCTCCGGCGCTCCCGCCATGCGCGTGAGGGCGATCGGCCCGAAGACCAGCTGTCCTCCTTTTAACGTGAACTCCGAGGTGAATTGGTTCACTCCCGCAAATCCCGACACCCTCATGGTGCCGGCGGTCAGCTGCAGCGTTGGCGGAGCCGCCCCGGGCACCGGCGCCACCCAATCGTTCTCCCCCAGCCCCACCAGGGTCCACGGGGTGCCGGTCAGCGTATAACTGGAATTCCCCGCAGGCCCCGCGCAACCGGCCAGGGCCAGCATGACGAACGCCGGAAGCAGAATGGAAACGAGGGGTTTGCGCAGGGGTGACATGGGACGGAACATCCCTAAGGAGTGAGCGCGAACCCCGCAGAATTCAAACACAAGCGGATGACAGATCGCGAATCTCAGAGCACACGACGCCGGATAAGGGTCGAGATCTGCTCGCAACCGATGACCACCAGCAAAATCAGCAAAATGATCGTCAACGCCTGCGGGTACTGGAAGAGGTTCATCGCCGCGCGCAATTCCACCCCGATGCCACCCGCCCCCACGAGGCCAAGCACCACCGCCGCCCGCACGGATTTTTCCACGCTGTACAACGCCGTGCCCACAAACGACGGGAACGCCTCCGGCAAGATCGCCCCGACGATCACCCCGAGTTTGCCCGCCCCGGTCGAGGCGAGCGCCTCCGCCGGCCCGGGTTTGATCTCCTCGATCCGCTCCGAATAAAAACGCGCGCAAAACCCGATCGTGTCCACGATGATCGCCAGGATTCCCGCCAGCGGGCCGAAGCCCACCGCCCCCAGAAACACCATCGCCCAGATCAGGTCGGGAATCGTTCGACACACGGCCACCATCAGACGCGCCGCCCCACCCACCAGGGGATGCGGGCTCGTGTTGCGGGCCGCCAACAAGGCGACCGGAAGGCTCAAAATCACCCCGAAGCCCACCCCCACAAAGGCCATCTGAAGGGTCTCGTACATCGCCCCCGCCAGCGCCTGCCAGCGCGAGAGGTCCGGTGGAAAGGCCTGGCTGAGGAACTCGCCGAGATTGCCCACGCCCTGCACGAGCCGATGGGGAGTCACTTGGGCGGACCCAAGCCCCTGCAACAGGAAGGCGGCAGCCAGCAGCCATGCCAGCCACACCCACCAGGCCGGGCGCTCAAATCGCGGGGGTAGTCGGACCGGGTCGCTCATGCCGGATCCTGGTCGTAAAGTCCTTCAAGATCCGCCGCGGTCCGGCCCTCCACCGGTTCGTCCAAGACCTTGCGCCCCTCGCGCAGCCCGATGATCCGGCGGCCGTAGGCGAGGGCCAGCTCCAGATGATGGAGGGTGCAGATGACCGTGAGCCCGCGCTCGTGCACAATCTCCCAGAGCAGATCCATCACCTGACGGCCCGACTGCGGATCGAGACTCGCGACCGGTTCGTCCGCCAGCACCACATCGGGCTCCTGCATCAGCATGCGCGCAATGGCCACCCGCTGCTGCTGGCCGCCCGACAGACGATCGGCGCGGCGCGAGGCCAGGTCCGCCAGGCCGACGCGCTCAAGG
>JBGTGS010000089.1:0-13471 GCA_041746615.1 Opitutaceae bacterium
CATGATCTGTGCAAACACTGTCGGTCCGGAAAACATCCGGGATGAGGCCGCAAAACCCTTCCCAAACTCAAGTCGAGAGCACCCTCCCGCCGTGGCAGCCCGCTTCCAATCAGCCGCTTACAAATCCATCTCGCTCTTTTGACCGGACAGCATTGGTCGCTGACCCCGGTTGGATGACATACCCAAGGCCCCGGGGTCGCCGCCCCCGGCTACACGGCCACATTTTTATTTAAAGGGCTCTAGCACCGAGGGCCTCAACGCCCGCACCCGTGGTTAATCACATCGTCCCCGGCATGAGAGCCCGGGCCGTATTTGCCCCACGGAGGAGGCCATGTTCAACGCAGCCCGGACAGCGGCACCGCATCCATGTCGGCAAAGGTCTGGTTGTCCCCGCCCATCGCCCAGACGAATCGATAGTTTCCAGTGCCCGCACCGCAGTGGACCGACCAGGAGGGCGACAGCACGGCCTCGCGATCCCGGACGATCACGTGTCGCGTGGCCTGCGGTTCGCCCAGCAGGTGGATCACGGCATTGTCGCCCAGGTCGAAATACAGATAAATCTCCGAGCGCCGGCTGTGCACATGCGGCGGCATGGTGTTCCACACACTGCCTGGCTCAAACTCCGTGAAGCCCAGTACAAGCTGGCAGCTCTTGATGCCGTCGGAGTGGATGTACTTGTTGATCCGCCGCCGGTTCGCCTTGGCGGGATCGCCGATCGGATCGGTCCTCACGTCCGCGTTGCGGACCAGGGCCAGCGGATGTTTGGCATGCGCCGGGGTGCTCACGAAGTAGAACTGCGCCTGCCCCGTCGGACCGTTGTCAAAGCTGACCTCACGCTCGCCCAAGCCCACATAGAGGCAATCGAGATTGCCGAGTTCATGCCGTTCGCCACCCACGGTGACCGTGCCGGTCGCGCCCAAATTGATGATGCCGACCTCGCGCCGTTCCAGAAAGTAGTCCGTACCCAACAGGCGGTCAGCCGGGAGCGGCAGCGGTGCCGCGGTCGGCACGGCCGCGCCGATGACCATGCGGTCCAGATCGGTGTAATGAAGCTTCACCTGACCCGGTTCAAAGAGTCCGCCGATGAGAAAGGCCGCGCGCAGCGCCTCGGTATCCAGGGTGTTGGTCGCGGCCGGTCCGGGGGAATAATGAAGCTTCATCACGACCCATGTTAGCCGGTATTGTTAATGAAACCATGAAATTGTAGGCATGGATTTTCTGGTTTCGATGCAGCGAGTAGCGCTGCTTAAGCAGCCTGTCGATGGGGTGCCTCCATCAGCCAACTGGATTTCCAGCTTATCCATGGTTTCCGAAGGCAAGTCCGGCAGGCTGCTAGAACGTTCCCTTGACGCCGATGGTGTACTTGGCGCCGAAGGCACCGTGGCGGGTCATCATCTCCTGACGCAGGGCATAGCGCTCGGAAGGTGAGCCGGTGAGGTTCGCGATGTTCATGAACACGGTGGTCCAGCGGTGTAAGCGGTACTCCAGATTGACGTCGATCTGCGTGCGGGGCGCCTCGTAGGTGAAGGCACCATTGGCCGGGGCCGTGAGCAGGCGTTCGTCCACCCAGTTGATCTTAACGCCCCCGTTGAAATGACCGATGCGGTAGTTCACACCCAGGTTGGCCGACTGCTTCGGCACCCCGCTGCCTCCAACGAACAGGTGCCGGTCCTTCGGATCGGTGTAGGTGTAGTTGGCAAACACGCCCAACCCGCTGAATGCTCCGGGCAGGAAGGAAAGCTGCTGCGAGTAGTCCGCCTCAAAGCCCCAGACGGAAGTCTCCGGACCATTCTCAACCCAGGTGATATTGGCGCCGTTGGCCACCAACTGGGCCGGAGTGTAACCTTGGTCGATGATATCCTGCGGGACGTTGTTCAGGGTGAAGTCCTCCGTCGAGCTCACCTGCATGTCCTTGATTTTCTTGTAGAACACGCCGAAGGAAACGGCGCCGACCGGCTCGAAGTAATATTCAATGCGGGCGTCGAGGTTGTCGCCGTACTCGGGCCTCAGATCGGGGTTGGCGGTCTGAAAAGCCGATTCATCGTCGTTGATCGACAGACTGCGCGCGAGGTTCTGAACATTGGGGCGCAGGATCGAGCGATAGTAGGCCGTGCGCAGGATCAGGTTCTCGTTGATGGTGTAACGGGCCTGCATGGACGGGAACAGATCATCATAGGACTGGATCTTGGTCTGACGGCTGCCGTAGCGCGCCTGGATGTAGGTGAAATCGTTGGTATTCGTAATGCCGGTGGCGGCCACGGTGCGGTTGTGTCCAATGTCATCGAAGGCCCTGCCCTCCGTCTTGGTGTTTTCGAAGCGGAGGCCGGCGACCAGTTGCAGGTCGGCGGTGGCGCGGATCTGGGCCATGACATAGGCCGACTGGATCTCCTCCTTGAAGTCGCGCATGTTCTGCAGGCGATTGCGAAGGCTGTTCGCCGCCTGGACGGCGGTGGCGAAGAAAGGCTGCTCGGCGGCGGTCGTGACTGCGTAAGGATCGGTGTTGAAACCGGAAGTGGAGAACAGGTCATGCAGCCGCCATTTGTCGAGCGAGGGCATCGGACCGGTCACTCCGTTAACATCCGTGAAGGTCTGCCCCTTCTTGGGATCGGGCGTGTAGGGATCCGGGTAGAGGGAGAGATCGATGCCACCCGCGGCCGGATTTGCGTTCATTGACCATACCTTCGTCCAGGTTTCGATATCCTTGACCAGCAGGCGGCTGTCCCCACCGAACTTGAGCACCGTCGGCATGGCGAGGTCGGGCAGTTGCACGGTCACGTCCGCCCGGCCGCTCCAAGTCTGGTCCTTGGCATCGCGCTCGGCCAGCTGCACGGTCGTATTCCCCCGGTAGTTGCTGATATCAAGAAAGCTGCGCGTGTCGGCTCCAGCCGTGGGTTGCTGGGTCATGCGCAGCGCCGTGCTGCCGGGCGTGCTGTCCATCGACCAGCTGACGCCGTCGAGACGGGCGGTCACGATGTTAAAGAAGCCTTCCTCGCCTGAGTCGTACCACTGGTAGGAACGCGAGTAGGACAGACCGCCCTCAACGTGGACCCGGTCGTTGATCCGCCATTCCATCGCTGGATTGAATGTCGTGGTCTCCCCGTACTTCCGAAAATTGGTCCCGGCGATCGTGACCGTGTTCTGGGTGTTGTTCTGGGCTGTGGGGGCGACCGATACCGAGCCAAAGCCCATGTTGCTGACCACATTGGTCGCCGAGGCCGCGCCACCGGCGAAGGTCCAGTTGCGGTTGTGGAAGGGTGCGTCGTACTGGTTGAAGCTGGAGCGCAGGGACAGGATCAGGTCGGGGGTCACCTTGAAATCGATGTTGATCAGGGCCGAGTCGCGGAAGGTCGGCTTGAGACCGTCCTGCCAGTTGACCTGGTTGATGCGGGGAACCTCTGTCGCGTTATCCGAAGGGTCGGCGTTGAACACGCGGCCGATGTTGGCGATGATCTTCTGCTCCACGTAGGTGCCGGTGTGGTTGATCGAGGCGACCACGCCGAGACGGCCATCCAGGAAGGTGTCGGAGAACTCGAGGGAGCCGCCGGGCAGGGCCTTGCGGCGCATCTGGTTGTCCCAGCCGATGGTGCGGCCGAGGGTGCGGGCGTACTCATTGATCGTCATGTTCGCATTGTAGCGAATGCGGCGGCCCACCTGATTGAGGGCGCTCTTGCTGCGGATATTGATGGTACCGGCGAGGCTGTTCGCCGGCTGATCGGCGAGAGGCGTCTTGCTGACCTCGATCGTGTCGATGGTGGAGAGCGAGACCTGCTCAAACTGGAAACCGCGGCCGGTGTTGATGTTGAAGTCGGCCGAGGCCACCGGATTGCCGTCGATGGTCACGCTGGCGTACTGGGCCGACAGGCCGCGGACGCGCACCTGCCGGGCGTCGTTCTCAACGTAGTCGATGGTCAGGCCGGACATGTACTTGAGGAACTCACCCACGTTGTCCTCGGAAACCGAGCCAAAGGCGTCGGCGGCGATAACCGTCTTCAGGTTCGGTGCGACCCGCTGTTCGACGATGGCCTGGGCGTTGCCTTCACGGGTGCCGGCGACCACGAACTGGCTCATCTGCAGAACCTCACCGTACTGCGCACTGGTCAGACCGAAGTCCAGCGTGGCTGAACCACCAGCGCTCACGTTGACGTCCTGCGTCATGGGATCCAGCCCGGTGTAATTTACCGTCACCGACACCGTGCCCGCAGGAACGTTGGCGAGCACATAGCGCCCGCCCGACACCGTGGTCGTGGCAAGATCAGTGCCCGTTACGCTGACCTGCGCATTCGACAAATAGGAGCCGGTCGCGGAATTGGAGACGCGGCCGGAGATCATGCCGGTGCTCTGCGCGGAGATGAGCATCGGGAACATAAAACAAAGCAACGAGGCACAGAGGTGCCCGATCTTGCGAGAGGAAGTATGGGATGAAGTTTTCATACGGGTTGGGGGTCAGAGAATGCGGGGGCGGGGTGGATGACGTTCACACGACGGTCGGGTCCGTTGCTGGCGATGGCTCCGCGTGCGTGATCGCGGCCGGTGATGTCACTATTTATCAGACACGTGTCCTAATTATGGCGAAAGCACCCGGGTCCGGATTGAGGGTTCAGGGGGCGGTGGGTTTGGGGAAAACGGTGCGGACCAGCTCCAGCTGGCTCACATGGTTGATGATATTGGGCTGATCCACGCGCTCGAATTCACAGTCCTCGATGAGGATGCGGCCGATGGGCAGATCAGGCAGGCCTTCAATCCAAAGTGCCCGCTGGCTCTGCTCGCAGTGCACGTTGCTCAGTTCGATGTCCCGAACCACGGGAGGCCGCGGACCGGTTTGACGTTCATAGAGCAGGTCGATGCCCAGGACGGCCTGGGCAACCTGCCCGATGACGACATTGCGCATGTAGATTCCCTCTATGGTGCCTCCGCGGCGCGAGTTGGATTTAATGCGGAGGGCCCGGTCGAGATTGGGGCTGTCCATGCGGCAGTCCTCGGCAAAGACATTGCGGACATCGCCGGATATCTCGCTGCCGATCACGACTCCGCCATGGCCGTCGCGCATGGTGCACCCGCGGATGACGATGTTCTCGGACGGGGTGGCCACGCGGCGTCCGTCGGCGTCACGGCCGGACTTGATGGCGATGCAATCGTCACCGGTGTCGAAGAAGCAGTTTTCAATCAGCACATCCACGGATGACTCGGGATTGCATCCGTCGTTGTTGGGACCGTGGCTGACGACGGTCACCCCGCGGATGGTGACATTGCGGCTCAGCACGGGATGAATGATCCACATCGGGGCGTTGATGATTTTCACCCCCTCGATGAGGATGTTACGGCAGCGGTAAGGCTGGATGAAGTTGGGCCGCAACCGGTCACCTTCCCCAAAAACGCGCTCCGATACGGGAGTGCCGGCCTCGACCAGCTGCATGAGCCGGGCCCGGGCCGGGCGTTGATCAGGCAGGCCCTCCCGCCAGCCGGTGGTCGTGTCACCACCCCACGGTCCCTTCCAGTCCCACCACTTCCCCTCGGTCGCCTGGCCGTCAAGGGTGCCCGCTCCCGTGATGGCGATATCCTCCTGCTCAAAGGCGTAGATCAGGGGCGAGTAATTGTAGCACTCCATGCCCTCCCAGCGGGTGAACACCTGGGGAAGGTAATCCGCCGGGTCCGTGCTGAAACGAATGGTTGCACCGGCGGAAACGTGAAGGTTCACCCGGCTTTTCAAGTGGATCGGACCGGTCAGAAAGATCCCTTCAGGAACGACCACGCGTCCACCCCCGGAGGCGTGACAAGCCTCGATCGCCCGACGAAACGCCGTCGAACTGTCCGTCCGGCCATCGCCCTTTGCCCCGTAATCAGTCACCGGAAAATCCCGGTCGGGGAAAGTCGGGGCCACGATCCGCTCCAGAATGCCCGGGACCAATGCCCAGCCCCCTTCCGCCGGCTGAGCCTGCAGGGTGGGTGCACCGGTGAGCAGACTGCACACCAGAAGCATCAGCCAGGAGCCCCGGCTGAAGAACCAACAGGCCTCGCCCCAGACCAAGGCGGATTCGGAGGGAGTAAGACCGGAGGGGAGCACGGGGAAAGGGATGGGGGTTGAGATTCGCAAGAGATGAACCGCGAAGACAGCCTGACTATTTACGGACACGTGTCCTTGTCAAATAAATTTTCTCTTCTTTCATGGGGTCTTGTCCTAGCAGAGCAGTTGGGGGGCTTGCCCCGACAACGGGGCCCCCAGCGCTATCGGAGCTGGCGCCCCACCTTTCCCCCGCGCGCCATTTGACAATGCCGACGGTCTCGCCAAAGCATCGTGGCCATGCCTCCTTCGCGCTCCGGACGTGTCCGCCCATCACCGGCCGTCATCACCTCCACGGCCGAGTTCGCGCGTCATGTCGGACTGGCCCGAACCACGGTTTCCCGCGTGCTCAACGGCCAGCCCGGGCTCAAGCGCAAGACCATCGAGCGTGTGCAGCGCGCGATGGCCGAGACGGGTTTCACGCCGAACGCCTATGCCATGCATCTCAAGGGCAAGCGCACCTCCATGGTGGGGGTCTGCATGGAGAGCCTGCTCACCCCGCCCGCCGTGCTCAAGCTCGCCAGCCTGCAGCGCCTGCTGCGCGACCGCGGCTACACCTCGCTCATCGAGGTCTACGAGCCCGGCGACATCCGCAAGGTGATCCGGCATTTCCAGTCCATGCGGGTCGACGCGGTGGTCTTTCTCGGCCAGTTTGACCGCGACGAGGTCCACGCCCGGATCCTGGAACTCAACAGCCAGAACCTGCCTCATCTCGTGATCGACCAGACCGGTATCGAGGCGGCCAATACCGTTGCCCTCGACCGGCCGAAGGCCCTGGAGGAGGTGACCGGCCATCTGCTCGGGCAGGGGCACCGGACCTTCGGGCTGTTGGGCATCTCCGGTGCGACCCGCAGCACCCAGGAGCGCCTCGCCGGCATCGAAACCGCGCTGACGGCGGCGGGCCTGCAGATCGCCGAGGCCACCCGCTCGCTCGACCACCTGCACATCCGCGCCAATGACTTCGATTTCGGCCGCCGTCTGGCCCAGAGTTTCTTCAAGCTAAGCGAGCGGCCCACCGCCTTCATCGCGCTCAACGACGAAATCGGCATCGGTGCCATGCACACCTTCCAGGATCTCGGACTCGACGTGCCCGGCGATCTTTCCATCGTGGGGTTCAACAACCAGGACATCTGCGAGATGACCACCCCCGGTCTCACCAGTATCGATCAACAGATTCAGGCCACCATCTCCGCCGCCGCGGACCTACTCGTGGCGCGCATCGGCAAGCCCGTCAAAAGCCGCCCCACCCTCCGCACCATCCCGCCCCAACTGGTGGTGCGGGGTTCAACCGGAAAGGTTTGAAAGCAGACACAGGGCCCCTGGCGAGTGGCAGTACCGTTTGCCGATAATGCAGGTTGCCGGAATACCCGCCACCCCCTTTTCAAATTCATGCACCCGGATAGTGTGACTCGATTTGCGTCTTTTGCGCCTCTTTGCGGCTAAACAGGGTCTGCAAAACCAAGATGGATAGGCCGCGAAAAGGCGCAAAAGGCGCAGCTAAACCCATCACAACCATCATATCCCAAACGTGCACCACCCACCTGGAAAAATTTGCCCGCCTAAGGGTTTCGTTTCGCACCGTGGTGCTTAAGTCGCGGGTTTCCACGCTGTTTACATTTTTTTCGCTTATTTGCGGCAAGTACTTGGGGTTGCATGACTTGACGATCCCTTCCCCCTGCGTCATCTAGGTAGTACCGCCCAGACGCACCGCCATGTCTCAAAAACGCCACCAATCCCAACGCGCCATGACTCTTCTAGAGCTCATGGTGGCCGCCAGCGTGGTCCTGGTGGGAGTGGTGGGATTGATCCAGGCACTCACCATTGGCTCAACCCTATTGGAAACCTCCCGCAACCAGACTGTGGCTGGCCAGATCATGCAACATGAGATCAACCAGATGCGCCTACTCTCATGGTCACAGATAGCCAGTCTGACCACCGCCAGTGATCTGCCACCCGACGCCCAATTCAGCGAGGTCGCCTCGGATTTCACTTGGGCGAGAACTGTCACCATAGAGGCAACGGACATGCGTAAAATCAAATTGGATGTCACCTGGATAAGCAAGGTGACTGGTCGTAGTCACACCCGCTCAACCGAAACCTACCTCAGTAAGAACGGGCTACATGCTTCCTATCAAAGGTCATAACCGTGCTCGGCGAGGCTTCACCCTGGTCGAAATCATGGTCACCGTGACCGTGAGCGGTATTGTCATGGCAGGCATGCTCAGCGCATACACTTTTTTGGGACGAAACCTTGTCCGGCTCAGTAGCCTAGAGGAATTTGACAATAGGGGGCGGCAGGTCCTTGTCCTTTTCAATCGCGATGTGAACGCAGCCACCCAAATCACCTCAGCCACCGAAAAAGGGGTTTCATTCACCTTACCCGACGGGACCGGAGTAAAGACGGTCACTTACTCTTGGAATGACTCAGTCAAAACATTCTCTCGAATTGACGGGGCCAATACTGTCATTCTGCTACGAGATGTCAGCGCCCTATCATTCAGTTACTTTGACCGCGGCGGCAGTACATCGAACAATCCCATTTTCATTAAGCAGGTCGAATTAGTCTTAACGGGCGACATCGGCACCAGCGGACTCACCCGGAAAGTTGCCTCAGCGCGACAGATCCTCGCCAGCAAACCCCTGCTCGAAGATTAATCCCGTGCATCCCGCCCGCCACCATTCCTCCCGGGGATCCGCCCTCCTCGCCGTACTCTGTTTCACCGCTGTGCTAGCGGTGGGGGTCACGAGCTACATCACCCTCTGCCACCGCTCCTTGGAACTCAGTTCACGCTCCTTCCAGCACGAACGAGCTTGGCAATTGGCCGAAGCTGGCCTTGAGAGGGCACTGTGGGCGCTCAATCATGACAGCCTCATCACGGGCTTTGACGGCTGGACGCCCGACGGTTCGGCCGCCGAACGCACCTTCAACCACGACTTAGAGGGGGACATTTCCGCCACGGTCTTTGTCCGAGTGGAGGATGTATCCGCCTCCAGCCTCCCGCGTCCGATCATAGTCACCAGCAGCGTCACTCTGCCAAACGGCACTGTCCTGACCCGCCAGTTTCAATGTACAGCCAACCCCCTGCCCACTTTCATCAACGCGATCGCTGGCATTAACTCTGTGGACTTTGAGAGCAATACCCCGGTCATTGATAGTTACCGCTCGGCTAGCGGAGTTTATGGCGGCAGCAATATAGGTTATGCTGGGATCATAGCTGGTGATAGCGTCCATATTCACAAGGCCCAGGTGAAGGGTTATCTGAATGCCGGCATAAATGCCAAAACCCTTGAGCCGGATTACTCCTATCACGAGGCCAAAGGCAAAGGGAAAGGAAGCGTCTCAGCGACCCTCAAGGGACCTGACACGGACAGCGACGTGAATTTCGATTTGCTCCGGATCGGTAGCCACGTCAACCAGCCCCTTCCCGACATCAAAACCCCGACCGGCGGCACCTTGCTGCCAGCAGGTAACCAAACTCTTGGTACTGTCGACGGAATTGGACCAGATGTTTACTACGTCACAAATGATCTGAATTTAAACGGAAGCGCCCTAACCATCGAAGGTCCTGTCCAGATACGCATTCCTGGCAGTTTGTTCCTGCTAAATCCAACCGGCTCGTTTTTTGCAGGAAGATTCGTTATCGAAGAGGGTGGTTCACTCGAAATTTTCATTGGAGGGATGTTCTATGCTGATAGTCGCTGCTTCGTGAATGAGTCGGAGAAACCCAGCGCGCTCGCAATCTACAGCAATGCCACTTATCTCACCGTTCTTAGGGTTCCTACCAACGGCCCCTTTCACGGCGTACTCTACTTCCCCAACACAGAAATCAGCATTCAAAACCCCGGTCACTTTTATGGCTCCATGGTGGCCAAACATATCGCCATCGACGGCAATACAAATATCCATTATGACATGAATCTCCGCGATGCCTACTTCCCGGGCCTAAAGACCACGTATGGCGTGCTCAGACGCACGGAAGTGATTGCCTCAAACTGATCGGGTGATTGGGTTGCGGAAGAGGGGCCTGCAGGGTTAGGCTTGCCCTATCCTTTCCCAGCCATCGTCATACGGACCAAGCAGTATGCTCGCGCGCAAACCGTCCAACGCGGTCCTTCTCAACGTCACTCCCAACTACGTGCATGTCGCCCGGTTGGGCCGGCCCGACTCGTCGCCCCTGACTGTCGAGGCCTTCGCCGAACTCGCACCGGATGACGATGCCGGTCTGGCGGCCTGGCTGCAACGCGAGTTCCGCGACCAGAACCGCTGGATCACCGGCTATTGCGGCTTTCACCCCAAGGGTCGGGCGCTCGCCCGCGACAACCTGATGCCGCGCAAACTTCAGGATCCCACCTATCTGCACAGCGTCCTCACCGCCCACATCCGGATCGGTTCCCCCCGGGACTGGCGCTTCGCCGCGCTGGACGTAGCCACCGGCGGCCCCTTCACCCCCGATGGCGCCCAACGGGCCGGTCTGATCATGGGTCTTTCAACTGCCGAGACCAGTGCCTTCCAGCAAAGCCTCATCGAGCTCAACATCCGTCCCCGCCGGCTCGAGGTCGGCACCCTGCCCGCGCTGGGCAGCGTGGCCAGCGTGCATGAGGCGGCCGACACCGACCAGGCGGTGGCGGTCTGCGAAATCGAACCGGACGAAACCCGCATCTACATCATCGCCCGCAACGGCGTGCACACCCAGCCCGTCGTGCCCTGCGGCCTGCGCACCATCGAGGAGGCCGCCCTCAAGGAACTGGGCTGCGCGGACGCAGCCGCTGCCAGGCACCGGCTCGACCAGTATGACGTCGAACTCAGGCGCCATGAACAAAGGCTCATGCGCCTCTTCACCCGCCATCTGCGACTGTCCTTCGACTACTTTGAACACCAGACCGGCCAGGTCATCGGTGCCATGCACTGCTGCCATCTGCCCACGAGCCGCACTTGGATCGGACAGGCCCTGAGCAAGGCCGTGGACGTCGCCCCGCTCACCTTCGACCTGCCGGCTTGGTCCCGCCGCGTCGGCCTCGGGATCGTCACCGGCTCCCCGGGTCCGGGCTGGCTGGCCACGCTCGGGCTCGTCGCCAACCTAACCAACCTGCCTGCCGCCACCGATGCGCCCGCCGCCTGACAGCATCCAACCGATCTCGGCCTGGCATCTCGACTGCCGGATCGAGTCGGAGCTGCCCGACGACTCCATCGTCGGCAAGCGCTTCCTGCTGAACACCGGGGCGGGGGTATTCGCCGCCATAGCCCTGCTGCTGGCAGCCTGGATGGGATTTCGTTACCAGAGCATCAACCAGGCGATTGCCGACTGGGATGCACGCATTGCCGCCAACCAGCAGGAACTCGCTGCGGTTGAACGGCTCCGACAGGCCTATGCCCTCGAAGCTTCCAAGATCGATTATGCCTACGCCCTCATGCGGCAGGACTTCCCCATCCATGTCTTCGCCGCCCGGATCGCCCGCACCCGGCCTCCGACCATGACGATCGATTCCATCGAGGCCACCGCCACCGGCGCGCTGGTTCGCGGCTATCTGCGCGAGGAATCCGAAATCGCCAGCCGCGCCCTGGGCATTTACGCCGCCCAACTTCGCACGGATGACGAACTCAACCGGTACTTCCGGGAGGTCAATATCGCCAATCTCGACCGGCGCCTGGGACAGAACTTGTTGAGCTTCGAACTCATCTTCACCAAACGTTGAACCGGCCATGACCCAGCAACCTATCGCGCTCATCTGGGCCAAACGCTACCCCTGGGTCGTCGCCTTGGTCGCCATCGGCCTGATAAGCCTGGGCGGTGCCTGGTGGCTCTGGCGACAACTCCCCGCGGTTGATCAGCAAATGCGCCTTCGCACGATTGATGGCCAAAGCACCCTCGCAGCCGTGGCCTCCTCTCCGCTGCTGCGAGCCGAACTCGCCCACGTCAGCGAAGTTGCCCGGCGGATCGACGCCAACGTGGCTGATGAACTCGCCGTGGATGTGAACTACGGCTACTTTTACAGTTTGGAGACCCGGACCCGGGCCCGTCTCTCCGACCTGCGCCCCATCGGCGGCGGCCTGCCCGATCCCCGCTCGCCCTACAAACGGGTGTCATTCGCCCTCCAGCTCAACGGCACTTACGAGCAGGTGGCGGAATTTCTGCGCCAGCTTGAAAACGGCCCGCGCCTGGCACGCATCGGTTTCTTTAACCTCTCCCGTCGCGATGCCAGTGGCGGCAGTGTCACCCTCGATCTCACCGTGGACCTTCTCGGCAAACAATGAAACCTGCCTGGCACCTGCTTTTCCTTCTTCCCGCCAGCCTGTTTGCGGCGGCGGCAGTCGATGCACCCGTCAATCCCGAGGCCATGCATCTGGCCCGCTATGCAGAGGTTCGCGAACGCATCGACGCCCTCTTCCAGCACCGCGATTCCCCCCCGGTTGAAATTGCCTACGCCGACAATCCTTTCCTGATCGGCGTGGTCCGCCCCCCCTCCAGCAACACCCCGGAGACTCCGGTCATTGTCACCGAGTCCGTCGAGGCCCGTCTTCAAGCCATCGTGGACGGACTCCGGATCAGCGGGGTGGGCCTGATGGGAGGAGTGGACTTTGTTTTCATCAACCAGGAGCCCCGCAAGGTCGGCGACATCATCAGCGTCACGCGACAGGGTGCGACGGTGTTCGTGCGGGTGGATGCCATTTCCCCGGGTCAGGTGACCTTCTCGCTCGAGGGCGTATCCATCAGCCGGCGCTTCTGACGCGCAGCCATCCGCGCGTGAAGCGTGGATGGCTTGAGTGGCGCGGCCAGCACGCCACCTACGCAGAGCCGGCGCTTGGTAACCGTGGTGCAATTTGGGCTTATTTGATGGTGCGGGCGTGCTTGCGCGCCACGTTGCGTGCAAGCACGCACCCACATTTTCGGCAAGCAGTACCACTGCTGAATGCAATTTGGCGCCTTTTGGAATCCCCGGGAACAGATCGATCCCATTGCGCCTCCCACCCAAAGCATTACCATGATTCACATGTCTTTCCGCCGCCTGCTTCCCCTTTTTGTCATTCTGGCTGCCTTCTCGGTGGAAACCCATGCCCAGGTCCGCGCCGCTTTGGTTGCTACTGAGACCTCCATCCAACCCGGACGCGCCTTCACCGTCGCCCTCCGTCTTGAGCACGATGGGCACTGGCATACGTACTGGATCAATGCCGGCACGGGTTATCCCACCTCCTTGCAGTGGGATCTCCCGGAGGGCTGGACCACCGGTGACATCCAGTGGCCCACGCCGAAGGTCCTGAAGGACCGCGTGGGCAACATCATCGGCAACGGCTACGAGAACGTCGCCTACCTGCCCGTGCGCATCACTCCTCCGGCCGACCTCCAGCCCGGAACCACCGTCACACTGCGTACCCACGCCGATTGGCTGATGTGCGAGGATGTCTGCATCCCCGGC
>JBGTGS010000090.1:0-6135 GCA_041746615.1 Opitutaceae bacterium
GATCGGTATGATCCGGCGAGATAGGTAACACATAGTCCGGGGTGATAGGTTACACTTTGGAGGAGCCCAATCCAAGGGGCCATCCCATAATGACCCCCTGGATTGGGCCTCCGTCCTTTGAACCACAGGCGGTGCCAATCAACGTCGAAGTGGCTCATTGATGGGGATTATGGCTGCACCGCTTTACTCGGCGGAGCGGCGGAGCTCATGGAGGTAAAGCGTACTAGGAGGTAAGATACGGTCGCGGGCTTGGCCGCGATAGGGAGCCTGGCTTTCCCAAGAAAGGTAGTAGCGGCTTGATCCGGTGCCACCGCTGCCACTATCGCCCATGACCTTGAAAATCAGGCCGTCGCTGGTTTCCGGCTCGGCGCCGTCGATGGCGACCGAAGGAGAGGACGCCACCCGGGAAAGGACCGGCGGATAAGCGTGAGCGGGCTCGACGCTCACAAGCTGGAAGTCGTCCTCGCGCACGATCAGGCTCATAGGCCTGCCTTGCCGGGTGACCTGAACCGAAAGCAATCCCTCTCCGGAATGCTCCACGGCGCCGAAACTGACCTCACGCGAACTCAGCGAACCGGTTCCGCCGAAGTCCCAGCGGTAGCCGTCCCAATTGCTGATCTTCGTAGACACCCAGGCGGCCCCCTTTTTTCGGGCAAGGTAGACCTGGGTGTATCCATTTTCATCGTACTTATGATAGGCGATTACCGCTCTGTCGAGGCGGTCGAAGCCAAGGCGGAGCCCGCCGTTGAGCAAGCCGCCGCGCGGGGGAATGGGGTCGACGACCTCGGAATTGGTGGGCGAAAGCGGGAGCTCGACCGGGCGCCCGTTCGAGTCCTCCCAATGCACCAAGTCGAGGCTACGGGCATAGGACAGGTCATGATTGGTGGCGGCGTCCGGCGTGTCCCGCCACACCCAGACCAGATGAAAATAGCCGTCGGGCCCGAGGGCCGGTCCCATGGCGTATGCATTCATCTCGCCCTGGCCATCGAGTAGGGCGGTGTTATGCAGGCGACTCCATGTCATTTCGTCGGGATCGTAGCGGAGGTAGATGTCGCGCCCGTCACCGCTAAACCCGCTGCGGTACTTCAAGATCAAGGATCCCGCCTTATCCTTCATGAAGCGGGGGTAAGTCACGTGCTTTTCAATCTCTGGATTACCCAAGGTGTCGATCCGTCGCAAGGAGCGCACCCGATACGGCTCGGCGGTCCGAAAGTATTCCAGGGGCTCAGCGTGCATGTTGCCCATCACGTGAAGACGGCCGGTGGAATCGAGCTCCATCTGAATGGAATTATGGCTGTCCCACCCGTACCAGCTGTCCAGCTTGTAGTAGTTCCATGGTAACCGTCCTCGACGGTAAGCCACCGTCAGCTGACGGTTCGCATCGTAGTAACCCACGTACTGATGCACGTCGCTTGTCAGCAAGGAAAAGCCAACGTAGTTCCCCGACCATACGCTGTCGATCGCCTCGGTCTTCACGAGCTCGTATTCAGCATCGTTCGACGCGCCCCGCCCCGCGAGCACGACGAATAGCAGTACAGAAAATGAAAAACGTTTTTTGTTCATAATTTAATGATAAGTGGCATGGCGGTGTTTGCCAACGGCAACCAATAGCAACGTGTAAGCCAAGGTTTTGGCTAGGAGCCCAATCCAAGGGGGCATTATTTACCTTTTACCCTTTTTCTATGTGCGGAGATGGGAGGATCTGGGAATATGGCGAGAAGCACCGGATCGAGTATGCGGGGGCGTGTTGATAGTGTCCGTCAAGATTGGCACATTTGAATAGGGCAGGCGCAGGTTGGGCCTGAGCGCGGCCGGCGAATTCGTGTCGAGCGACGGGAACTTGCACGGAATCGCGGCATAAAGCCGCTCCTACAGCTCCGATAGCGGGAGGCTGTGCCGCTTATGCTTCAGGCTGGCCGGCTAAATTCACGTCCAGTTCGTGATTGGACTTCACCGGCTTATGATATAAGCGATCTAGGCGTGCGACAGGGCGGAGGCGACGAACTGATTCAGGCTTTCGTTGCGTGCCATGGCCTTCATGGCGGTCTTTTGGTGGAGTTCCGGTGACACGCGCACGACAAATTTCCCGCTGTAGGTCTTCCCGGCGGTAGCAGGTGGCAGGGGCTTGCCGTCGGTCTCCAGAATGGCGACCCATTCCTCGGCAGCCTCGCAAAGCTCCCGGTAAACCTCGGCCTCATCGTCGCCATGCACCCCGCCAGCGAAAACGCCGGGGCATCGGCCGATAAAGCACTTATCCTCGTCCGACCATTCAACGATTTTCAGATAGCGAGCGGCTTTGGCTTTAAGGTCACTTTTTTTCATGGTGGTGTCTCCATTCTTTGGCCTGCTTGATGGCCATTTCGATGTCACGTTGTTGGTAAGGCTTGGCATCTCCCTTGTGGACCGAGACCGTGAGGCGGCAACCGTCGTAGAGGAAGAACCCAATTCAAGGGAGGCACGATGCACTTCCTGCGTTAAGAAATAATTATCTTGCAACCAGTGTTAAGGTAACGTTTCCTATTTGAGTAATCGATTGTTGCATCCTCCTCAAATACATCCCCTATGCATTTGAATCTTTCGTCGGAGCGATCTTCCTCCAGCTCCGATGTGCGGATGACCCCGCACCTTACCATAACTCTTAATTGGAAGGTCTAAACCACAGAAAGTGCGTGAGACCTTACCGCAGCTCAAGGCGGCGGGCTGAGCTGTTGCCTTTGGCGTCGTAGAGAAGGATTTCCACGGAGCTGGCTCCGGCGGTGCGCTGATCCGGAACCGTGACAACGAAGGTCTCCTCCCGGCTGTCGAGAATGCCGTCGAGGGGTTGTTCAATGGTTTCACGGTGGCCGTTGTTGAAGACCAGCTCGACCCCGGCAAGCAGGGAGAGCGCATCGCGTCCGCGAACCGTTACGATCAGTCGGTTGTCCGCGCGTGTACTGGTGGCTTCTAGGATCTCCGGCGGCGTCCGGTCGATGAGAAGGTCATCGGTCTCGAAGATCGCTGTGAGGCGCTGTTCGGGCGGACGAGGGGCCTGCTCGCTGACGACGAGTCGCGTGAAATAAAGTCCGTCGGCCAGGTGGGAGAAGTCGAACTGCACGTAGGGCTCGCGCGTATCGACGGCGAGGTCGGTCCAGACCTCCTCGCCATCGCGACGGATGGAAAAGGTTGCCGCGAGGGTGTCACCATCCGGATCATTCACGTTCCAGAAGACAATCTGCATCCCGGGCTGGCGCACGATCTGGCTGGAGAGAAGGTTGGACCGGCTTTCCGTGCTCGTGCCTTCACTGCGGCTTGCGCTGACCAGCTGGCCGAGGGTGACCGTGGCCGGCATGGGCTGTTCGGGACGGGGAATGAGGCCGAAGCCCGGGGCGATCAGGTGGAAGTCCTGCAGCAGGGGCCGGCGGTTCTCCGGCAGGTGGTACAGCGAGGCGCGGTCGAGCTGCAGGTCGGCGGATGAGCCCGCGTCAACTTCGATGCGCACGCGGACGTAACGTCCCCTCAGATTGGGTGCGAACCAGGCGTCATCACGGACGTCCGCGCGGTTCCACGGCGTCCAACCCTCGATTTCATCGGTGCCATTGCTGACCCGGAGAGACGCGGAGATTTGCCCCGGTGTGACCGCACGCAGCCGGTTGAAGCGGAGGTTGCCGAGCTCGGTGGGATTGCCGAGGTCGATGCGCCGGGTTTCGGCCGAGCGGGTTGTGGTGACATTGAAGTCCAGCACGGCGAGTTGAGGGGCGTTGTTGCCCGTCAGGAGAAAGGCGTTGCCGGTGTCGTCCATGGGGACGAGGCCGTTCAACTGGGCGGCCTCGCTGCCGGCGAAGTTGATGCTCCGGCGTTCGGGGATTCTGTAGCCGAAGAGTTCGCCCTCTTCGCCGCCGGCGATGAGGAGGACGTCGCCTCTCAGGGCCAGGCGGTAGAAGGCCGTGTTGCTGCGTGAGGCGAGGGTTTCCGGAAACCCATTCGCCGGGAAATGCAGGAGGGTGCTGCGTCCGGAAAAGCGGCTGATGGTGCCGGGGTCAGGCAGCGTCACGGTCGGGCGCTCGGTGGAGCTCGTGGTGGTGGCGGGCCGGGTCAACCGGGCTTCACTGGTGGTGCCCCCGAAGACGAAGCTCGCGTAAAAATCCCCGTTGGGCAGGGCGAGGAGATCGGTGACCTCGGCATCGCGATTTTCCTGAAGAATGATCGGCCCTGTTTCCGTGGCGCCGGTAAGCGGGAAGGCATAGATGTTGCCGCGGGGCGCGGATCCCGCTATGAGCCGGTCGCCGGCCACCGTGATGCGGAGCACGTTGCGATCGCGGATCTCACCGAAGAGGGTGACGCCCTTGGCGGTGAGTTCTGCTTCATCCGTGATGCGATCGGGGGAAAGCCCGGCCTCAGCAAGGAGCCCGAGGTCAACCCGGTAGATGCGCCCGGGATTTCCGGTGGCGACAAGGACGGTGCGCTCATCGGTCACCAACAGATCGAGAAGGGAATCGACGGGCAGGGCGAGTTGGGTGATGACGGTGCCATCATCGGCGAGCAGGTAGAGGCGGCCGTTCGGCGAGGTGCCGGCGAGCACGCGTCCATCCGGCAGGCGCCTGAGCACGAGGATCTGGGTTTCGTCGAGGGTGGCGAACGCGGTGGCGGTGAAGCTGGCGGTTGCCCGGTCGGGGGTGACCTCGAGGATTTTCCCCGACGGACCGGTGCCGATCAACCAGCGGCCCTCCGTGGATGGTTCGATGCTCCACAACAAATCGGCGTCGAGATCGCCGGTCAACCGGGTCACCACCGGGCCGGCCACGAGCCGGCCATCGGACCGGGCCGCGAGGCCCTGAAGACTCCGGCTGGGGACGTCGCGGTAGAAATCGATATCAAACCTCTTGGAGAGCGGATCCGCGTGCGCACGCGGGGCAATCAGGCAGGTGCAGCAAAGCAGGGTGAGGGTCGGCAGGGCACGGCGAAGGGATGGTGTCATGAATGAGACGCGTCAGTCTTGCAGGCCGGGGTTACTCTTCCACAACCAGCGGACGACGGATCATGGCGGAAAGCAGCCGGCCCGGGAACACATGCTCCTCCCAGAGTGCGTTCTGAATATTACGACGCTGGAACCGGTTTTGATCGGACCCGCGGGCAATGCGTTCCATGGACGCGGGCAGTTCGATGGTTGCGGCGGTCTGGTCGATGAAAGCGCTGCCCTTCTCAACCACGGCCACGTAAAGGCCGTCCGAGCGACGCTCCCGTTGCAGGGCGTCGAAGTAGGCGTTGATGGTGCGGATCTGGCTGACGGAATAGGAATCCGGCACGCCTGACAGGCGATCCAGCTCGCTACCCGAGGCGATGATCACGTCGAGGGGCTTGCCCACCCAGTCCGGGGTGATTTCCAAGGCCACCCGATGCCGGATCGGTTGTCCCTGATGATCGCGAATGGTGAGGGTCACATCAACCGTGTCACCCACGCGGGCGGTGCGGCGCGAGACTTGGACATTGTCGACCGTGCCGCGCGGATTGCCGGACAGGGGCTCCACTTCGAAATTGATTGCGGTGGGAAAGACCTCCTCCACCGGGTTCTGAAGCCAGGTGCTGAGCCGTCCAATAAAACCTTGCAGGCCGCTGTTGAAACCCTGGGGTCCGGCAAAGAGTTCTTCATGTGAGAGCTCGCGGCCGTCCGGGAACACCACCTTGCTGGCGATGCGGAACCCCTCCGTCATGCCGGCATCGTTGGAGCCCATGACGGCCTGGGTGAGCCCGAGGGCGGCGATCATGGGCGTGAGGCGCGGATGGCGGACGGTGGAGAAATTGAGGGTGCGGGTGGGGGTTTGCACCCGGACCGGCACGAGTTCGGGGCCGGGGCCGAGTTCGCCGTAGATCGCGGAGAGGCGGTCCTGGCTGACGGTACCGATGACCGGACCGGTGTTGGAGATCTTGAAGGAATTCTGATTGGACGGCAGGATGGCCACGATTTCGGCCGAGGCCATGGGCACGGCGACGGTGCCGAGCCCCAGCATGGGGTGGCCGAAGGCGAGCACTCGATTGCCCTCGACCTTGGAAACCGTACCGGTTCCGGCCAGCGTGATGTCCCCCACGGCGAGGGCTGCGGCGACCGCATCCCCGGGTCTCAATGTGGCGCGCTCCGGCCCGGCGGTGGTGGTCCCGGTG
>JBGTGS010000091.1:0-5620 GCA_041746615.1 Opitutaceae bacterium
AGTTCGATCGAGGGTGCGTCGATGCCGAAGCGAAACTGGTTCACCAGCACGACCCGGTGGTCAGGGGTAAGCGCGATCACGACGACCCAGTCGGGGGCATCAATGACGACGAACTCCCGCTCGGTGGCTCGGACCGGATGGCGGTAGGTGGCCGCACGCAGGTCGAAGATGCGCGTGGCTGCCAACGAACGGTCACCTTGCTTGTGCCAGCGGGCAGGGGAACCGGGAGAGCTCATCGGATGTGCCAAAAAAAAGCCTCCCGACCAAATGGGACGGGAGGCGTTATAAAAAGCGTCGCCGGATTTAAGGCCGGGTGAGATTGAGTCGCTGGCCAACCCGGAGGCTGTTCCAGTTCACGCCAGGATTGGCGGCCATGAGGTCGGAAAGGCTTATGCCTGCTTCGCGAGCGATCCGCACGCCGGTGTCACCGGATTTGACGATGTATTCGTTGGGACCGG
The DNA here is from genome assembly GCA_041746615.1 of Opitutaceae bacterium. Taxonomy (GTDB): domain Bacteria; phylum Verrucomicrobiota; class Verrucomicrobiia; order Opitutales; family Opitutaceae; genus CAMAXB01. The sequence goes on from JBGTGS010000091.1 coordinate 459, forward strand.
CAACTGCGGAACCTGTGGAACCGGCACTCGCGGTGGGCGTGGGTGCCGCCGCCCTCGGGGCGGCCTTCGCGGATTCCTGAATCTTGGCGAGCTCGTTGTTGATTTTGCCGAACTCGGCCGCGACCGTGTTGAAGCTCTCCTGGGTTTGCCTGGCCAGGGTGTTGACCGACGTACCGGCCTTTTCCGAGGCGGTGACGGCTTGCCGAACCTGGGCTTCCATTGATTCAACCCGGGCCAGTTGCTCATTCTGAGTGGCAATGGCCTGGTTGGCGGTGGAAAGTCTGAACAGTGCAAAGACGGCCAGCAGAAGGCCAAGCACCCCGGCGATGAGCGCACCTATCGGCAGGATGCTGCTGTTACTTTCACGAGAAATAGTGTCCATTTGTGATGAGTGGGAGAAAAGTGGATAAGACGTAGGGTCTATCCCGGTTCTAAGCAAGCCGGTAATGGCCAATGGTGGAGTTGGACATGACACCGGCATTGACACGATCGCCTGGGACGCATCCGCGGTCCCTTCATCGGGGTGTAGCCCGCCATAGGCGGGCTGGTAGAGCGTTTGGTTCATCATCCAATTTCCACGCCGGCATTGACAGAACCGTCCGCACCGCGTCCGCTGTCCCTTCATCGGGGCGTAGCTTAGCCTGGTAGAGCGCCTGGTTTGGGACCAGGAGGTCGTAGGTTCGAATCCTATCGCCCCGACCATTTCCTCATCCATGAAAAGACCGCCGTTGCAACGGCGGTCTTTTCATGGACGGAAAACAAGCAATTACTGGCCGGGGTTGAACTGGATGGCCGGCGTTTCAGGTGCGGCTTCAACCGCAGGGGCCGGGGTCTGCATACGCATGGCCCGCAACATGAATGCGCGCTGGCTCCAGCTACTCGTCGGATCGATGGTCATGATCTGGTCGGAAAGCTGGGTGACCTCATCCATTCGGCCGGCATCGGCTGCCAGCATCGCCAGATGATAGGCTGCCTCCGCCCGTACCGCCTTGAGCTGGCTCACGTCGTTTGCCAGCGCCCGAAGGGTGGTCTCGGCCGGGCCGGTCTGGCCAGTCTGCAAACGGGATATGGCCAAACCCAGCTGAATGCGGCCGGGAAAGGGCGGGGTGGTGAGCATGGCGTCCGCTTGCTCGTAGGCGGTGATCGCCTCGGCAAAGCGACCCTCCTTGTAGGCCTCGTCGGCCAGATGCAGGTGAGCGGCACCCGCCAGAGCATGCCCGTCATGGGCTGCGGCAAAACCTCCGAGCTGTTTGTTGGCGGAGGCTTCGGCATATGATTCGGATACAGCCCGTTCCTGGCTCGCCCGCATCAACTCAACCGCCCCTTTAACCACAATGGCCAGGACTACACCGGCACAGAGAAGGAGAATGAGCTTCGAGTTTTTCTCCCAAAATTCGCGAACCCGATCTTCGAACCCGGGCAAAGCTGCGGCCGGGTCAGCCGGAGCGGCAGTGGACGGATCGTTGGCAGAGGGGGGCGGGGAGGGCGTGAACGGGTTGGCCATGGGAGGAATGATCTTTGGAAAACGTAAACCGAAACACATCCCGTCGGGCGCGTAAAGGCGGGAGTTGCGGGACGGTGATCAGTCGAAAACCACGGTCTTGTTGCCATAAACCAGCACGCGGTTGACCAGATGCGCACGCACCGCCTGAGCAAGTACGGTTTTCTCAAGGTCGCGCCCCTTGCGGATCAGGTCCTCCACGCTGTCCCGGTGAGTGACCCGGGCCACATCCTGCTGAATGATGGGGCCGTCATCGAGCACCGGGGTGGCATAGTGCGCCGTGGCCCCGATGAGCTTGACCCCGCGCTCATGGGCCTGGTGATACGGCCGCCCACCGGCAAAGGCCGGCAGGAACGAATGGTGGATGTTGATCACCGGCAGAGCAAAGTCCTGCAGGAATTCCGCCGATAGCACCTGCATGTAGCGGGCGAGAATCACCAATTCCACGTCCAATTTGCGCAACAGGGTTAGCTCGTGACCCTCGGCCGCAACCTTGTCCGTCGGCGTCACCGCAATCATATGAAACGGCAGACCGTAAATCCGAGCGGCGTCGGTCAGATCGGGATGATTCGATACCACCGCAACGAGTTCGCAGGCCAAATCACCGGCTTTCCACCGCAAAATGAGATCGTGGAAACAATGGTCCGCCTTCGATACAAACACCGCCACACGCGGTCGATGGGTGGACGCAGCCACCCGCGCCTGCATGCCCAGGCTGCGGGCAAAGGTCAGGAACCCGGCCGCCGCCTCCTCGCAGGCGGTGCCAGCCGCAGGGATCCACTCCACTCGCTGAAAAAAGATCCCCGCCTCCATGTCGCGGTGCTGGTCGGCATGCAGGATGTTGCCGCCGCGCTCAAAAATCCACCCGGACACCCGGGCCACCAGTCCCGGCTGGTCAGGCCCGTGCAACAGGGCGATAAGCGTGGGAGCACCGTCTGCCATGCCTGGCATCAGGACAGTCGTGGGCTTAACAGACAAGCCAGAGGATTCCACCCGGAGAGGGCCGACGGCCCTCTCCGGGTGGAATCCTGAGCCGGCACGTTGTGCCAGGGAATCATTCACCGAAAAGGCCGCGGGCCTTTCCCTTGGAAATCAGGCGGGTTTATCCCGCCTGATTTCCAGCAGGACTTTGCCGGTGGTGGCCCGGCTTTCGAGGGCGCGGTGGGCATCCGCGGCTTGGATCAGCGGGAACGTCGCCCCGATCCGCACTTTCAGCTCCCCGGCGGCAATCCAGGCAAACAGGTCGTTCGCTCGCGTGCGCAATTCGGCGGGAGTTGCCACATAGTGAGCGAGTGTGGGGCGGGTGAGAAAGAGCGATCCCTTCTGCGAAAGCAGCAGAGGCGACATGGGGGGAACAGCCCCGCTCGCGTTGCCGAACGAAGCCAGCAGACCGCGGGGACGCAGGCTGTCGAGTGAACCCTCGAACGTCGCCTGCCCCACCCCATCGTAGACCACGTCCACTCCACGACCACCGGTGAAGGTGCGGACCGCCTCGGTGAAGTTGTCGCGCGAATACACGCAGACCGTATCGGCCCCGACCCCGCGGGCGAGTGCGGCCTTCTCTTCGGTGCCGGCGGTAGCGATGACCCGCGCACCCCGCCGCTTCGCAATCTGCACGAGCAGCAGTCCGACCCCACCGGCGGCCGCATGGACAAGCGCGGTATCACCCGGCTTCAGGGGTAACGTGTCGCATGCGAGGTAATGGGCCGTCAGTCCCTGCAGCAGCACCGCAGCCGCAGTCTGCAAGGAAATGCCGACGGGGACTCGAACCGCTTGGGCGGCTGGCACCAAGGCCTCGGCTGCATAAGCGCCCTGGACGGAAGCGGAGGCCACCCGGTCGCCGATGTGGAAACCGTCCACTCCCTCGCCCACAGCAGTAATCACCCCGGCGGCCTCCTGGCCGAGGGTGTGAGGGAGCGGCACCGCATAGAGCCCGCTGCGCTTGTAAGTGTCGATGAAGTTGACCCCGGCCGCCTCGACGCGAATCCGCACCTGCCCGAGCCCCGGCACCGGCTCGGGAATGTCCTCGATCCGGATCTTCTCCGGACCGCCGGTCTCATGGATGCGGAGGGAGATCATGGCAGTGAACGCGAAGCTTACCGGATCACACCGTGGTTAGGTCATCTCAGACCGGGGTCACGTTGCCGCGGTACTTCTGGATCGGCCGCACGCCCACCCGCTTGTGCTTGAGAGCCTTGATGCCCTCGAGTCCGGCATAGGCCCCGGTGATCGTGGTCATGATGCAGACGTTGTGGGCGTAGGCGGCGGAGCGGATCTGATTCTCGTCGCGCCGTGGGATCATGCCACCGGGGGTGTTGATCACCATCTGTACCTGGCCGTTCTTGATCATGTCGACCGTCGTGGGTCGGCCTTCGCCGAGCTTGGCGACACGGGTGACGGGCACGCCGTTTTCGGCGAGCGTCTTTGCCGTGCCACTGGTGGAGAGGATGTTAAAGCCGAGGGCAACCAACTGACGGGCAAGATCAACCGCACGGGCCTTGTCGTTGTCCTTGACCGAGAGGAACACGTTGCCCTTGACCGGCAGGCCGGGCTTGGCCGCGGCCTGGGCCTTGGCGAAGGCGACGCCGAGGTCATCGTCGATGCCCATGACCTCGCCGGTGGAGCGCATCTCGGGCCCGAGCGTGATGGTGGAGCCGGGGAAACGCACGAAGGGGAAGACCGCCTCCTTGACGCACCAGTGCTTCGGCGTCTGCTCGCGGGTGAGACCAAGATCCTTGAGCTTGGCTCCGGTCATGACCTTGGCGGCGAGCTTGGCCAGCGGCACGCCGATGGCCTTGGCCACGAAGGGCACGGTGCGGGAAGCGCGAGGATTGACCTCGAGGATGTAGAGCTGGTTGTCCTTGATGGCAAACTGCACGTTCATCAGGCCGATGACGTTGAGCTCGCGGGCGAGTGCATGGGTGGCGGTGCGGACGGTGTTGAGCATGTCCGCCGACAGCGTGTGCGGGGGCATCACCATGGCGGCGTCACCGGAATGCACGCCGGCGAACTCGATATGCTCAAGCATGCCGCCGATCACGGAGGTCTCGCCGTCGCTGATGCAGTCCACGTCGAGCTCGATCGCGTCCTCCAGGAACTTGTCGATGAGCAAGGGCTTGTCGGGCATGACGTCGAAGGCCTGGCGGACGACGCCCTTGAACTCCTCCTCGCTGTACACGATGAACATGCCGCGGCCGCCAAGCACAAAGGACGGACGCAGGAGCACGGGAAAGCCGACCTCCTTGGCAAAGGTCAGCGCATCCGTCTCGTTCATCGCCGTGCGGTTGGCGGGAGACTTCAGCTTGAGCTTGTCGAGGATGGCGGAGAAGAGCTTCCGGTCCTCGGCCACCTCGATGTTTTCGGGCGAGGTGCCGATGATGTTCACGCCATTGGCCTTGAGGGCAGAGGCGAGGTTGAGCGGAGTCTGCCCGCCGAACTGGACGATGACACCCTCGCACTGCTCCTGCTGGTAGACCTCCAGCACGTCCTCGAGCGTCAGGGGCTCGAAGTAGAGGCGGTCACTGGTATCGTAGTCGGTGGAGACGGTTTCGGGATTGGAGTTGACCATCACGGTCTCGAAGCCGATCTCGCGCAAAGCGAAGCTGGCGTGGACGCAACAGTAGTCGAACTCGATGCCCTGGCCGATGCGGTTGGGCCCGCC
>JBGTGS010000092.1:0-26094 GCA_041746615.1 Opitutaceae bacterium
GCGGGGATCTGTTCGTGGCGCCGGCCGCTTTCGCCTGCCTGGCCTTCGCCCTCCTGGTGCAAATCGGAACCAACTTTGCGAACGACTATTATGATTTCGTGAAGGGAGCCGACACCTCCGCACGGGTCGGACCCAAGCGGGCGGTGGCGGCAGGATGGGTGTCCCCGGCCACCATGCGTGTGGCCATGCTGGCGGTCTTTTCCCTGGCCTTCCTCATCGGGCTCACGCTGCTCCATTACGGTGGCTGGGGTCTGCTGGTCATCGGCATCGCCAGCATCCTTTGCGGCTTCGCCTACACCGGTGGCCCGTATCCACTGGGGTACCACGGGTTGGGTGACCTCTTCGTCTTTGTCTTCTTCGGCCTCGTGGCGGTGGGGGCCACTTATTTTGTGCAGGCTGGAGAACTGGGCGCGGAAGTCCTGATGGCTGGCACCGCCGTCGGAGTGCTGGCGGCAAACATTCTCGTCGTGAACAATTATCGCGACGCCGAGACTGACGCCAAGGCGGGCAAGCGCACCCTGGTGGTCCGTTGGGGACGCCGGGCCGCGTGCTGGCAATTCGGCCTCTCCCATGCGCTTGCGCTCACTGTGCCGGTCCTTCTCGCCTTGCGTGGCACGGGTTCGCTCCGCGGCGCCCTGCTGCTGGTCGTTTTGTTGGCACCGATCGCTGGGGGTCAGATGCACGCACTGCGATCAGCTACGTCGCCGGCGGTGCTCATCACGCTGCTCGGGCGCACGGGACTGTATCTGGCCCTCTACGCGCTGGCCTTGTCAGCCTGGCTCGTCGTGGGATGACGGAAGTCGAGCAGTTCCGGGCAGAGGAAAATCCCAAACGCCAAAGGTCCAAACTCCAAAATAAATCCCAAACGGCGGAAAAATCCCAAAGCCCAAAGGCTCCGCCTTGAGGGCAGGGAGTCTTGAAACATGGCCGCCGGATGCCACCCCATTAAGGAATGGCCGCAGGCCATTCCTCTCAGACCTTGGCGAGCAGTTTTTCCTTGAGCGCGGCCTTCGGCATCATGCCGACGATCGTATCCACGAGGGCACCACCCTTGAAGAGGAGCATGGTCGGGATTGCGCGGATGCCGTATTCCGAGGCGATCGCCTCGTTGTCATCCACGTTGACCTTGGTGATGGCCACCTTGCCATCGAGCTCCGTGGCGAGCTCCTCCAGAATGGGTGCAATGGCCTTGCAGGGGCCGCACCAAGGGGCCCAGAAATCGACGAGCACAGGCGTGGCGGCGCCGATGGCGGACTTGAACGTGGAGGAATCGAGGTTGGTGATGTTGGCGGACATAAAGACAAGATGCGTGGAAACGGGTGGAAATCAACGCGGGGCTGATTTGTGGAGGATCTCGGCGAGTTCCTTGGGGTCGACGGCTTCCAGGGGGCGGTCGCGACGTTTGAGCTCCTCGAAGGTCTTGACGACCGTCTCGGTCATGCGCTCATGGGTTTCCTGTGAGCCGCCGACGAGGGCGAACTGGTCACCGGTGGTCACACGCTTGTGGCCGTCCTCGTTGTCGAGTCCGAGTCCGAGAAGGCCGGCGCGTCCTCCCGGTTTGCGCCGGGCTTTGGCAGGTTTATCACTCACACGGTCAAGGTGCTTGCTTCCGCGGGTGTTTCAAGCGGGTTTTCCTCAACGGCGGTGCAAAGGATGTCGGTGAAGGCCTCGTCCTGCTGGATGCGCAGCTTGCGCAGGCGGGTGAGTTCGAGCACGGCGAGGAAGGTGGCGACAAGCACGCGGACGGTGATGCGGCCGGTGAAGAGCTGTGAAAAGACGAACGACTTCTCCGTCTGCATGCGGCGGAGCAGCAGCTCCATCTGGTCGGCGACAGTGATCTGTTCGTCCCGAATTTCGCCGACCACCAGCTTCTCGGCCAGCCGGCGGAGGACGAGGTTGAACACATTCCAGATCTCGATGTGATCGGCCGGCTGGAGCGGGCGGTCCGGGACGGCCAGGGAGCGGGCGGATACCTGGCGGGCGAGCAGGCCGTGCTGAAAGGCGGCGAGTTCGTCGAGCTTGTCGGCGGCCTCCTTGAACTTCTTGTACTGGAGGAGCTGGTGCACGAGTTCCCAGCGCGGATCCATGGCATCGTCATCGTCCGCGTGCGGATCGACCGCGGCCTGACCGCGGGGCAGCAGCAGGCGGCTCTTGATCTCCATCAGGGTGGCGGCCATGACGAAAAACTCGCCGGCGACCTCGAGGTCGAGTTCCTGCATGGAGCGGAGTACCCCGAGGTATTGGCGGGTCACTGACTCGATGGGGATGTCATAGATGTCGACTTCACTCTTGCGGATGAGGAACAGCAGCAGATCAAGCGGGCCTTCGAAGACCGGAAGTTTGATGCGATAATCGGAATCGGGAACCACGGCGGCGATGGTTGGGCGGCCGTCCGGCGCGGCAATGAAAATCCGTGGAATGGGATCCCCAATGCCCAAGATCCAAAGGCCAAAGAAACCTCAAACCCGAAAACCCGGTCCGTGCCATGGCAAGTGTCACGTATTAGGTGACACTGCCGGGGGGTGCGTGCGTCTCAGGGCAGCCACGAAAAATCCGTCGGTGTCGTGGGTTGCCGGGAGGATGCTCAGGCCGAGGGGGCCGGGGATCAGGCCGTGGGCACGGGGGATGGGCTCCAGTTGGAAGCCAGCCTGGCGTTCAAGAAAGCCGGCCACGACGCCTTCATTTTCCGTCCGGCAAAGCGAGCAGGTGGCGTAGATGAGGCGCCCGCCGGGTCGCACGTGATGGCTGAAGCGCAGGAGCAGACCGAGTTGCCTGAGGGACGCGGCGGCCACGTCGGCGGGTGAGGTGGTCCATTTCAGGTGGGGGGCGCGCCGCCAGGTGCCGGTGCCCGTGCAGGGGGCGTCGACGAGGACGCCGTCGAACCCACCCTCGGGGGCGGCGGTGATCGTGATCCCGTTTAGGCCGGCGCGGGCGGCACGGAGTTTCAATTCCTCCAAGGCGGCGGGACGGATATCATGGGCCGTCACCCGACCGTCAGGTCCAAGCAGGCGGGCAAGTTGGAGGGTTTTCCCACCGGCACCGGCACAGGCATCGAGCCAATGCTCGCCGGGAGTCAGGGAGGAACTGGCGAGAATGAGTTGCGATCCGAGATCCTGGATTTCAACGCGGCCCTCCTGATAGGCGGTGCTCTTGGTGATGTCGGTTTCACCCGGCAGGCGCCAGGCCTCCGGGAGAACGGGGGAGGGCACAGCGGCCCATCCGGCCTGGGCAAACTCCTCACGCACGGATTCGGGGTCGTCGGTCTGGAGCCGGAGCCAGAGCGGGGCGCGCCGGAGAAGGACATCGCACTGGGCGGGCTCGAAGGCCGCCGGACATTCCGCACGCAGCCAGGTGGGCAGGAGTTCGTCGAGGTCGAGATCGGCCGGCAAGGGGTGCCGCCCATACCGCTCGCGGAACGCGACCGTGGCGGGCAGCTCCGCGGCAAAGTGGGCGATGATGGCGGTGGCTTCGTCGGCGGGGCGATGCTCAATCCATGGCAACAGCCGCAGGGCGGTGTAGAGCAGTTCGCGATAGAGCCTACGATCGCGGGAGCCGAAACGCCGGTCGCTACGGAGCAGGCTCTCGATGCGGGAGGCCAGGGCGCGGTCCTGCCGCCAGTGGGGGCGCAGGGCATTGAGCAGACCGATGAATACCCGCTGCTGGCCGGCGAGCCGGTCTGACTTCGGGGTGTCGATCATGATCAGGACCGGGTGACTCGGGCCGACGGCGGGGGCAGGGGTGGGGGGAAATCCCGCAGCTGTGCCAGCAGCTCGCGGAGGCGTTCCTCGTCGAGTTCCCGGCGCTTTACCCCGCGGTACTCCAGTTCACCGGCCACGAAGATGAATGTGAAAAGAGCGGCCCCCAGCCAGTTCTGATAAACCAATCCGAGGGTCAACGCTCCGAGCACGGACAGGACCTTGCCGAGCGTCACCGCGATGAAGGTGGCGCGCAGGTAGGGCAGGCGGGTGGCAAGCATGGCCCGGAACACCCGGCCCCCATCCATGGGGAAAACCGGCACCAGGTTGAAAATGCCCATCACGAGGTTGAGGACGACCAGGTGCCGCCAGAGTTCGGCGATGGTCAGGGGGAATTGCACCGGGTTCCAGTCCTCCGGAAAGCGCACAAAGAGAATAAGGACCCCCACAATCAGAAAGTTCACCGCCGGCCCGGCCAAGGCGATGAGGATTTCGCTGCGCGGTCGCTTCGGGATCGAATCGAACTCCGCCATGCCGCCGATGGGCAGGAGCATGATCCGCGGCACGCCCACGCCAAACCGTCGGGCGGTGAACGAATGGCCCAGCTCGTGCAGCACCACGCAGGTGAACAACAACAGCACATAACTCACCATCCAGCCCAGTCCAAGCCAGCCCGCCGCCGACCAGCCCACCCAGGCCACGTAGGCGATGAGCATGAGAAAACTCACATGGAGTGAGAGTTGGATGCCCCGGATGCGGAACAAGTTGATTGACCAGCCAAGCATGTCACTTAATGAGAGCCAGCTTCGCACAAAGTGCCAGCGCCGATGCAGGTGCACCGCGAAACAACGATTCCTCCATGTCCGACTCCTCCGCCAAGGCTCCCACCATTCTGGTCATCGATGATGACTCGGAGATCCGGTATTCCCTGACCCGGGTGCTCTCATCGCGCCAATATCAGGTGGCCGAGGCGGCCAGTGGTGAACAAGGCATCGCCCTCGTCAAGAAGGGGCCGCCCCCCGACCTGATCTTCCTGGACATCCGCATGGGTGGCATGAGCGGGATTGAGACCCTCCAGCACATCCGCTCGGTCAACCCGCGGCAGATGGTGGTGCTGATGACCGCCTTTGGCACGGCCCAGACGGCCATTGAGGCGATGAAATACGGCGCCTTCGACTACATCATGAAGCCCTTCGACCCGGCGAAGGTGCTCGCGCTCGCGGAGAACGCCCTCAAGGCCCACGCAGACATGCGGGCGGTCAGCGACTACAAGCCGACCATCAACAGCGAGGACTACAAGGAGGGCATCGTCGGCGCCTCCCCCGTCATGCAGGATGTCTTCAAGATCATCGGGCAGGTCACCGCCAGCGACGTGACTGTGATGATCACCGGCGAGAGCGGCACCGGCAAGGAGCTGGTCGCCCGTTCGATCTGGAAGCACTCCCACCGCGCCTCCAAGCCCTTCATTGCGGTCAATTGCGCCGCCATTCCGGACAACCTGATCGAGAGCGAACTCTTCGGCCACGAGAAGGGCTCCTTCACCGGCGCCACCGGCCAGCGGCTCGGCAAGTTTGAGCTGTGTGACGGCGGAACCATTTTCCTCGATGAGATTGGCGACATGGCACTCGCCACCCAGACCAAGATCCTCCGCGTGCTCCAGCAGGGAGAGATCCAGCGCGTGGGCGGTACCGGCACCATCAAGGTCGATGTGCGCATCCTCGCGGCCACCAACAAGGACCTGGAGGAGATGGTCCGGACCAAGATGTTCCGCGAAGATCTTTATTACCGACTGAATGTGGTCCGCATTCGCATGCCCCCGCTGCGTGAGCGTCACGATGACATTCCCCAGATCGTCGATTTCTGCCTGCAAACCCTGGTCAAGCAGCGCAAGGCGCGTTCGAACAAGGTCGCCCCCGAGGCCATGGCGGTGCTGAACCGCTATCGCTGGCCGGGCAACGTGCGGGAACTTGAAAATGTAATCTACCGCAGCGCGGTGATTGCTCAGGGTGACACGATCCTGCTGAAAGATCTTCCCGCCGAGGTGCGGGCGGCGACGGAAATCTCCGGGACGGTGGAAGATTCCCCGGCCAACAGTGGGGACCTCCCTCCGGGCGAACCCGCCGCCGTCGCTTCACCGGTCACGGAGCCACTCGATGTGGACCGGGCTTTGGACTTTCTTCACGAACAGCTGGCGGGGACAGGGGAGCCCATTCTGGGCAGGCTTGAACGTGAAATGATCGCTCGCGTGCTGAGGGCCGAAGGGGGAAACCATGCCAGGGCCGCGGAGAAACTCGGCATGACCCGGGCGACCCTGCGCAAACGCGTCGACGAAATGGGGCTCAGAATTTGAAAACTCCAAACGCCAAAGGTCCAAAGGCCAAAGAAATCCCCGGACCTGAGAGTCCAAACAGACGCGATGGCGCGGTTGAGATTTCATTCCTGAGATTTCTTTGGCCTTTGGACCTTTGGCGTTTGGAAATTCTATGACTCTGTCCCCCAAGCTGATCATTTTCGACTGCGACAGCACGCTGAGTGCGATCGAAGGGGTCGATGAACTCGCCCGCGTACGTGGTGCCGATGTGTTCGCCGCGGTTGAGGCAATGACCAACGAGGCCATGAACGGGACCTTGCCCGTTGAGGCGGTCTTTGCGCGGCGACTGGAAATCATCCGGCCGTCCTTGGCGGATGTGTCAGCGGTCGGACGACGCTATGTCGAAACAGTCGAGCCCACCGCGCGGACCACCCTGGCGGAACTCGTGGCGGAAGGATGGACGCCCCTGATTCTCAGCGGGGGCTTTCGTCAGGCCATCCGGCCGCTGGCGGTTCATCTCGGCATTGAGCGCGTCGAGGCGGTGGATTTGTTCTTCGACGACGCCGGGGTCTACTGCGGTTTTGACGAGGCCTATCCGACGACCCGATCCGGCGGGAAACCCGAGGTCATCCGCCGCCTGCGCGAAGAATTGTCACCCGCGCGCGTGGTGATGGTCGGGGACGGGGTCAGCGACCTGGAGACCAAGCCGGTGGTGGATCTTTTTGTCGGCTTTGGCCGCTACGTGGCACGAGCCCGGGTGGAAGCGGAGGCGGGTGCGTTCATCCGTGCGCTGGATCAGCTGCCGGCCTTGATTCCAACCTGAGGGCAGGCGGGGGCCTGGCACGGCCGTGGCTCACCAGGTGGCGCGGCGACCCCTGGATTTGCGGACGTTTTCATCCTCAAAATCGAGCGTCAGTCGCGTTCCGGTAATTGATCTTGACCGCCTATTGAGCCCGCCCTTTATCGGGATTCTTGCGCAGCTCCCACAGCAATTAAGACCGTTTTCGACTCGTTCCATGCCATCTCCAAGCCAGCCGGATCAAGTGGGTGGGGGCCGGGTCCACAAGATCAGATCAACCCTGATCAAGGGAGCCTTTCTATATGCGATCTGGGTGCTGCTCAGCGGCAAAATCGACGCCTTTCATCTCGGTATCGGTCTTGCGGGGGTGATGTTTCTCCTCTGGCTCGACTCGCGGCTGGAGCCGCTGGCTCCGCCTGAAATGCAGGTGCGGATCCATCCCCTGCGCTGGATCGCCTACGCCCTTTGGCTGCTGTGGCAGATGCTGCTGTCGGCCGTCTATGTCGCCCGGGTCATCATCAACCCCAAGCGGCATCTCGATCCGCAGATGGTGCGTTTTGAATCCATCCAGCCCAACGACATCGCCTCCGTTGCCCTGGCCAATTCGATCACGCTGACCCCCGGTACCCTGACGGTGGATTTGAAGAATCATGTCTATCTGGTGCATGCATTGACCGGGCGGACGGCCCGGGACCTGCTCACCGGATCGATGCAGGCCCGGGTTGCGCATGTGTTCATCGACGAACCGCCTCCGCCCGTGATCGAGCTCCCCGCCGGATCCCCGGCACGCGAAAACAAAGGTTCGCGCTCATGAATCTCTACATCGGTTACAGCGCGGTCTTTCTAATCCTCATCATCCTGATCCCCTTTTACCGGGTGGTGCGGGGGCCGACCGTGTTCGACCGCCTGCTGGCGATCGGGGCGATCGGTGGGAAGATCATCGTGCTGATTTTGTTCGCGGGTCTGCTTTTCGATCGCCTGGAGATGTTCGTGGACCTCGCGCTGGCCTATGCGGTGCTCAACTTCATCGGCGGCATCGCCATGGCGGAGTACTTCCGCTTCATCCATTCCCGCAAATGAACCCTGCCCTGATCCAGCAACTGGCCGGTGGACTGTTCATGGCGGTCGGGCTGATTTTCATGTTCCTGGGCAGCCTGGGCATCCTCCGCCTGCCGGATTTCTACGCCCGCACCCATGCGGCCAGCAAGGTGGATACCGTCGGGGTCATCGTGGTGCTCGCAGGCATTGCCATACTGGAGGGGTTCTCCATCAACAGCGCCAAGATCGGTGTGGCCATCGTCTTCCTGACCCTGACCAACCCCGTGGCCGCGCACGCCCTGGCCCGGGCCTCGATGCGGCACGGATTCAAACCCTGGCGCCGCGGGGATCCCGTGGTGGAGAAATCGTAGGCCATGCCCTGGAATCTCGAGTTTGTTCTCTATCTTTTTCTCATCTCCTCCGCGTTGATTGCCCTGGAGGTGAGGGACCTGCTGGCGGCGGCGGTCAGCACCTCAGTCTTCAGCTACGTCCTCGCCATCCTCTTCATTTCGATGGGCGCAGTGGACGTCGGCTTTACCGAGGCGGTGGCGGGAGCCGGGGTGGTCGGGGTGTTGTTCGTGGTGCTGATCCTGCGGACCACGCGGAGGACCGGGGATTGAAAAAGCTTTATTACTTCGTCCTGGTGGGGTTCTTCACCCTCCTTGTTTACACGGCGAGCCTGCTGCCGCCTCGAGGCGACGGGCAGTCACCGATCAACCGGGAGATCAGCGCCGCCGGCACCCCGGTGGCGGGCGCCTACTACATTCTCCATGCCAACGAGGATGCAAACACGGCGAACATCGTGACGGTGGTGCTGGCCGACTACCGGAGTTTTGACACCCTGGGGGAGACCATCGTGGTGTTCACCGCGGGCCTGGCCTGCCTGTTGATTCTGCGGGAACGACCATGACGCCGGACGAACATACGGTTTCCAGTCCGGTGGTGCGCGTGACCTGCCGCATGGTGGCGCGCCTTATCCAGATCTTCGCCTTTTATGTGATCTTTCACGGTCACTACAGTCCTGGCGGTGGTTTTCAGGGTGGGGCGTTGCTGGCGGCCGCAGTCATTCTGCTGCGCCTGGGCGAGGGTCTGGAGCGGAGCCGCCGGGAATTTCCGCCCTCCCTTGCCCTCCCGCTCGGGACCTTCGGTATTTTGATCTACGCCGGGGTGGGTCTGGTCGACCTGCTGGCCGGGGGTAACTTCCTGCAGTATGAATACACCCCGATCCCCGGGATGACGCCCGCGCAGATCCATTACTGGGGCATCCTCATCGTCGAGATCGGGGTGGGTCTCGCGGTGATGTCGATTCTGGTCTGCATCTTCGACCGGCTGATGGAGGGTCACGACGGTGATTGAACTAATCGATGGCTATTACGCCTACTGGTTCTGCTTCCTGCTCCTGACCATCGGACTGTACGGGATGCTGTTGAAACGGAATCTCGTGAAGAAGGTGATTGGGCTGTCGGTTTTCCAGTCGGCCATCATCCTGTTCTTCATCATCGCGGCCTACAAGGACGGTTCGACCGTGCCGGTGATCGATCCCCGGATCGGGTCCGATCAGCCGGCGGCCTACATCAACCCGCTCCCGCACACCCTGATGCTCACCGCGATCGTGGTCGGTGTGGCCACGCTCGGCGTGGCCTTTGCCCTGCTCATCCGCATCCATGGCAAGTATCGCACCCTCGATGAGGACCAGCTGATCGAAAGGATGAAATGATCCCCGAACATCTGGCCGTCCTTTCGATCGTCCTGTATTTCATCGGTGCCCTGCTCATCCCGCTGCTGGCCCGGTTCGCCCGGGGAATGTCATGGACCCTGGCAGTCGCCACCAGCGGTGGTATTTTCATCCTCAACCTGGCCGGAATCGGCGGGGTGCTCGCGGCCGGCTCGATCCGTTATGCCGTCGGGGGCTGGGCGCCGCCCATCGGCATCGAACTCGTTCTCGACCCGCTCTCGGCGTTTTTCGTTTTGATGATGTCGGGGCTCGCCTGCCTGGTGCTGGTGCACTCCCGCCGGCTGGTGCCGGAGGAACTGCCGGGCCGCGTCACGGTGTATTACAGTGCCTCGCTGCTCATGCTGGGTGCACTGACCGGCATCGTTCTCACCGGCGACCTGTTCAACCTTTATGTGTTCCTGGAGATCGCGGCCCTCGCCGGCTACGCGTTGCTCGGTGCCGGAACGGCGCGGGCCGCAGTGGCGACCTTCCGCTACCTGATCCTGGGGACGGTCGGCGCCTCGCTTTATCTGCTCGGCCTCGGGTTCCTTTACCTCGCCAGCGGCACCCTCAACATGGCGGACCTCTCGGCCATCACCGATGTGACCGGCCTCGAGCCGCTGATGGTCATCGGCCTGGTCTTCATCGTCGCGGGCATGGGCCTGAAAATGGCGCTGTTCCCGCTCCACCTCTGGCTGCCCGATGTCTACGCCAGCGCTCCGTCGACCAGCACTTCCCTCATCGCCCCGCTCGGCACGAAGGTCGCGGCCTATGTGCTCATCCGGATCCTCTTCTACGTGATGGATCCGGACATTATCCGGTACGAACTGCCTTTTACCACCGTGCTGGGTCTGCTCGGAGCCGTTGGCATCATCTGGGGCTCGATCATGGCGATCGCGCAGACGGACCTGCGTCGCATGCTTGCCTACAGCAGCATCGCACAGATTGGCTACATCGCCCTCGGTATCGGCCTGGGGAATGTCCACGGCTTCATCGGTGCCATTCTTCACGCCCTCAATCACGCCTGCATGAAGGCAGGCCTCTTCCTTGTGTCGGGCAACCTGCGGGCGGCGGGCCGGAGCCAGGAGATTGCCGCCCTCGATCACACCCTGCAACGGACCATGCCCTGGACCACCGCCGGCTTCACCCTGGCCGCCCTGTCAATGATCGGTCTGCCTCCACTGGCGGGTTTCTTCAGCAAGTGGTACCTGCTGCTGGGCAGCTGGGAGAAGTCCAACTGGATTTTCATCATCGTCATCGTTGTCAGCAGCCTGCTTAACGCGGTGTACTTCTTCCGGGTCATCGAGCGCCTGTATCTGCCGAAGGGGGATGTTAAGCCGGCAAAGGATGATCCGGCTGGGGCGCCCGCGGTCCGTCTCGACCGGCATTTCACCCTGGTCGTACCCGTAGTGGTCATTGGTGCCGGCCTGCTCCTGCTCGGACTCGCCAACCTCGCCATCGTGCGCGTCCTGATCCAGCCCATGCTGCCGGAGGGCTTCTGAGCGCCATGTATCCGACCTACGAATACGCATCCACGGTCCCGGCCGCCGCCATGCTGGTTTCGCTCGGCGCGATGGTCCTGATCCTGCTCAGCAGCAAATCACCCAACCTCCGTGAGGCGTGGACGCTGCTGGCCGGCGTCGTTAAATTCGCGCTGGTGGTCTCCCTGATCCCCGGGGCCCTCGCCGGACGGGTGGCGGCGTTCGAGTTTCTGGAGATCGCCCCCGGGGTCAGCCTCAGCCTGAAGGCGGATGCCCTCGGGGTGTTCTTCGCCCTGATCGCCTCGGCGCTCTGGATCGTGACGTCGATTTACTCCATCGGCTACATGCGCGGGAACGCCGAGAAAAAGCAGACCCGCTACTACGCGTCCTTCGCCCTGAGCCTTTCCGCGACCATCGGCATCGCCTTCGCCTCGAACCTGCTGACCTTTGTCATCTTCTACGAACTCCTCACACTGGCGACGTATCCGCTGGTCGTGCACAAGGAAACCCCGGCGGCCATCCGGGCCGGCCGCATGTACCTCGCCTACGCCCTGACCGCCGGGCTGGTGTTTCTGGCCGGCACGGCCTGGGTCTATCTGGCCACGGGCACCCTTGAGTTCCAGGCCGGCGGGATGCTGGACGCCGATATGTTCAGCGCCGATGGCATGCGGATTTTGTTCGTGCTGTTCCTCGCCGGGGTGGGGGTGAAGTCCGGCATCATGCCGCTGCACAGCTGGCTGCCCGCGGCCATGGTCGCGCCGACTCCCGTCAGCGCCCTCCTGCACGCGGTCGCCGTGGTCAAGTCCGGCGTCTTCGGTGTGCTGCGGGTGGTGGGTTTTGTCTTCGGACCCGAGCTGATGGTGTCCGCCGGGCTCGATGTAATCCTGGCCGTCCTCGCAGGCGGTACCATCCTGTTGGCTTCGTTCATCGCCATGCGCCAGGACAACCTGAAGCGACGGCTGGCGTACTCCACCGTCGGGCACCTTTCCTACATCGTCCTGGGAGCGGCCCTGATCACGTCCGCCGGTTTCACGGGCAGCCTTCTGCACCTGGCGGCGCACGCGCTGATGAAGATCACCCTCTTCATGTGTGCCGGGGCGATCTACGTGCACATGCACAAGACCGAGATTTCCGAACTGGATGGCATGGGTCGGGCCATGCCCTGGACCTTTGGTGCCTTCACGATCGGAGCACTCGGCCTGGCCGGGATTCCGCCCATCAACGGTTTTGTCAGTAAATTTTATCTCGGAATGGGCGCCCTTGAAGGCGGACAGGTCGTCGTCCTGGCGATCTTTCTCGTAAGCGGCCTGCTCAACGCGGGTTATTTCTTCCCGATCGTCATCCGTGCCTTCTTCCGGCCGAGTCCCCAGCACCCGGTCTATAACGAGGCCTCGTTCTGGATGGTGGGGCCGCTGTGCCTGACGGCGGCGCTCGCGGTGCTGTTCGGTCTTTTCCCCGATCTGCTCGCCCCCGTATTCACCCTCGCGAGCGGCATCTCCGCCGAAATCCTCAACCCCGTGCCGCGGCCTTGAATACCACCACGGAGATGAAACCATGAAAACCTGGCATTGGATCGTGCTGGTGATCCCGACCGTCGTTACGATCGGCCTGCAGCTGTTCGGGCCGGAGCATCCGCATCCGCACGCCTGGGATGTGATTCCGGGTTTTTATGTGATCTACGGTTTTGTAGGCTGCGTACTGATCATCGTTGTCTCGAAGGCGCTCGGGAAGGGCGCGCTCCAAAAGCGGGAGGATTACTACGATGATTGAGACGCTGCCACCCGCCTTCATCCTCATCGTCGGTGCCGTCTTGCTGGCGTGCCTGCCGGGGCGGGTGCGCCCGACGGCTTTCATTGTGCTGGCGGCCCTGGCCTTTGCCCAGACCCTTCGTCTGTCCGATGGTGCCAGGCTGACCTCCACCTACGCCGGCTTCGACCTGGTCCTGCTCAACGTGGATCAGTTCAATCGGATCTTCGGAATCATCTTCGGGCTGATCGGCGTGGTTGCGGGCATCTACGCCTGGCACGTGCGGAGCCGTGGCGAGCAGGTCGTGGCGATGCTTTATGCGGGCGGCGCACTCGGTGTCACCTATGCGGGTGACTTTATGACGCTGCTCTTCTACTGGGAGCTCATGGCAGTCGCCTCCGCGGGCCTGATCTTTGCCCGCAATACCGGGGAATCCCGGGCGGCCGGTTTCCGCTACCTGCTGGTTCATCTTTTCGGCGGAAGCCTGCTGCTCGGCGGCATCATCTGGCACCAGATCGAGTACGGTCATATGGAAATGCTCGGCCGCCTCGACCCACAGTTTACGGGTGCCTGGTTGATTTTGCTCGGCGTGGCCCTCAATGCGGCCATCCCTCCGCTGCATTCCTGGTTGCCCGATGCCTACCCGCGGGCGACGGTGACAGGCGCGATCTTCATGAGCGCGTTGACGACGAAGTCCGCCGTCTACGTGCTGCTGCGGCTTTTCCCGGGCTGGGAGATTTTGGTGTGGGGTGGGGTGATCATGGCGCTCTACGGGGTTGTGTACGCCGTGCTCGCCAATGACATCCGGCAGATTTTGGCGTACCACATTGTCAGCCAGGTCGGCTACATGGTGGCGGGGGTGGGCATCGGCACCGCGCTTTCCCTCAACGGCACCGCTGCACACGCCTACAGTCACATCCTTTACAAGGCCCTGCTCTTCATGGGCGCGGGTGTCGTCCTGCACACCACGGGGAAGAGCAAGCTCACCGAGCTGGGGGGATTGGGGAGGTACCTGCCGCTCACGCTCTGGCTGTTCATGATCGGGGCCTTCTCCATCTCGGGTTTTCCGCTGTTCAACGGCTTCATCTCCAAGTCGATCATCGTGAGCGCCGCCGGATACGATCATCGCGAGGCGGTGATGTTGCTCCTCCTGCTGGCCTCGGTGGGCACTTTTTTGCACACCGGCCTGAAGATCCCGGTGTTCACCTTCTGGGGTCCGGACAGCGGCCTGCGGCCGAAGGCCGTGCCGCGCAACATGCACCTGGCCATGGGTGTGGTCGCCTTTCTCTGCATCTTCTATGGCGTGTATCCGGCGGCTCTCTACCAACTGCTCCCGTACCCCATTGACTACCAGCCCTACACGCTGGCCCACCTGATCGAGGCCGTGCAGCTGCTCACCTTCACCTTCGTCGGCTTCTGGATCCTGCGGAGCAAGCTCGCGGGCGAGTCCTTCATCGCCATCGACACCGACTGGTTCTACCGGCGGGGACTGCGGGGGATCGGGTCCGGGCTGGTGACGGCGGTCAACACCATCTTCTCAGCCGGCGTCCGTGCACGGGAGGCCGTGGTCGGGTTTGTGGCCACACAGGCGGTCAATCCCTACGCTCCGCCGGTTAGCCCGGGTCAGCCCGTGCCGGTCTTCAATGAGAACGAGCACCGCCCGCCGGTCGGTCGCGCGCTGGCCCTCACCGTGGTCTTCCTGTTGTTGCTCGCCGGCCTCCTGCTGGCCCGGGGCTGACTTAAATCGCCTGAGCCGCTTTCATAGGTGGTTCGCACGCAATGCGTGCGGCTGCGACCGGTTTTATTTGACAGGTCATCGGGCTGGTTTGGATTGTCGCCGCCCGCATGCCGGTTTGCTCCGGCGTTGGCATGCCGGTCACTGTTGTCATGGGGACTCTCCTACTCACCGCGATCTTCCTGCCTTTCCTGGCCGTGCCCGTGGTCGTCCTTGCCGGACGGTCACTCGGGGTGCGCACGGGTTGGGTGGCGCTGGCCGTGCCGGTGGTGTCGGCCGCGCTGATCCTCCAGTTGGCCCTCGGAGCAGAACCCTTCGACCGCCAGCTGGTCACGCTCCCCTGGGTGCCCTCCCTCGGTCTCGACCTGATGTTTGTGGTGGACGGCCTGTCGCTGTTCTTCGGTCTGGTTGTGAGCGCCATGGGTGCGCTGGTCACCTTTTATTCGGCGCACTATCTTGACAGCCACTACCGTCATCACGGCCGCTTTTACGCCTATCTCCTGTTGTTCATGGGTTCCATGCTCGGCACGGTGTTTTCCGGAAACCTCCTGCTGCTCTTCATCTTTTGGGAACTGACCGGCATTTCCTCGTTCCTGCTGATTGGTTTCCTACATGACAAGGAAGTGTCACGGGACGGTGCACGCATGGCGCTGCTGGTGACGGGCGGGACCGGATTGTGCCTGCTGGCGGGGGTGGTGATGGTGGGGGAGATGGCCGGCACCTATGAGCTGGCGGCCTTGATGGACGGTGCGCTCAAAGGCAGCCCACCAGGGCTGCTCACGGCTGCCTTCGTGCTCATCGCGATCGGTGCGCTCGGCAAGTCCGCGCAGTTTCCCTTCCACTTCTGGCTGCCCAACGCCATGGCTGCACCCACCCCGGTCAGCGCCTACCTGCATTCCGCCACCATGGTGAAGCTGGGGGTCTTTCTGATTGCCCGGATCTTTCCGATATTCCGCGATCTCGACTGGTGGTCGCCGCTCCTGGTGACGGTGTGTTTCAGCACGATGGTGCTCGCCGCGCTGCTCGCACTGCTCTCGCACGACCTCAAGGCGATCCTGGCCTATTCAACGGTCAGCCAGCTTGGTTTTCTCATCGGGTTCTATGGCATGAGCCCACCCGACGGTGCCCAGGGCGACCTCCTGCACATCGCCAGCCACGTGTTCTACAAGGGCTGCCTCTTTATGGTGGTGGGGATCATCGACCATTCCACCGGCGGGCGCGACGTGCGCCGGCTTGGCGGTTTGCGCAGTCGGTTACCGCTCCTTGCGTTGGTCACGCTGGTGGCCACCGCCTCGATGGCCGGACTTCCCGGCACCCTCGGATTCATCAGCAAGGAGTACATGCTGAAGGAAAAATTCGATTACTGGGAAGGCGCGGCCGTGTTCAACTGGTATCCGCTCATCATGGTGGTGCTGGCCTCCGTCATGAAAGTGGCCTTCTCGTTCCGGATCTTCTGGGGGATCTTTGGCGGGAAACCATCTCCGGAGGTGGTGAAACATTATCATGCCCCGGGGATCGGCATGCAGATTCCGCCCCTGCTGCTGGGCGCGGCCTGCCTGCTGTTCGGCCTTTTCCCCGGGTTGCTGGGAGTCGCCCTGGGCCACCTGCAAACGGCCGGGCTTCATCCAACGGAATCCCTGCACTTCTCCATCTGGCACGGTGTTTCCCGGGAGTTCATCATGAGCGTGCTCATCGTGCTCGCGGGTGCCGGTCTCTTTGCGATTTTCCAGATCGAGCGCTGGCGGTGGGCACAGGTTCCCGCCTGGCTGCGGTTTGACGCCGGCTTTGAGGCGGGGGTGGTCCTGCTGCCCAAGGCGTCGAAAAAGCTCGGGCGCCTGCTCCGCTTCGACCATGCCTTCGATTACCTCGGCATCGCCATCGGCTTCATGGTGGTGGTGCTCGGTGGCTACTGGGTGGTGCACCGGGTCGAGCTCTCCCCCGGGCTGCCGACGCTGGCGGATTTCGAACCGCTGCGCACGTTCGTCGTCATCCTGATAGGTGTGGCCGTGGCCATGGTCATCACGATGCGCAGCTGGACCTCGCAGTTGATTGCCGTCTCGATCGTGGGTTTTCTCGTCACTTTCTACTATGTGCTTTTCCGGGCACCGGACCTGGCCATGACGCAGATCCTGGTGGAATCGGCCACGCTGCTCCTCGTGCTCCTCCTACTCTCCCGCTTCCCCAGGGCATCGGAGATGAGCGAGCGCGGCCGTTCGTTTTCCGCGTCCCGCCAGGTGGTCAACATCGCGGTGTCGGTGGGGGTGGGCGTGCTCACGACGATGGGCGCCCTCATGGCCATGCAGCACAAGCATCCGGATCCCGCCGGGCTTTACTTCCTGGAGAACACCGTGCCGCTCGCGCACGGCACCAACGCGGTCAACACGGTGCTGGTGGACTTCCGCGGCTTTGACACCCTTCTGGAGGCCGCGGTGCTGCTCATCGCCTGCCTGGGTGCCCTCGGGCTCGTCATGCGCTACCGCCGCTCGGCCGAGGAATACGCCTCGGGCGCGATGGGTCCTGCGGGCTATGGTCTTGGCCGCAGCCGGGGTGTCCAGGGGAAGGGGAAGGACACATGAAGACGGGCGACTCCTACATTTTCCGCGCGGTCGGCTCCTTCCTGTTTTTCGTGATCAATGTGTTCGCGGTCTACCTGCTGCTCCGCGGCCACAACCTGCCGGGCGGCGGCTTTATTGGCGGGCTCGGCTCCGCCCTTTCGCTCATCATGCTCAGCCTCGCGCTGGGCGTTGAGCGCACCCAGAGGATCCTGCGCGTCGACCCGGTCCGCCTGGCGGCCGCCGGTCTGCTGCTCGCGCTGGTCACGGCCCTGCTGCCGGTCTTCGTGGGCGAACCGATGTTGCGGCATTTCCATGGGGAATTCTCCAATCTGCCCCTGTTGGGCACCCTGAAGGTGGGCACCCCGTTGCTCTTCGACATCGGCATCTTCTTCGTCGTTGTCGGGGCAACCGCCAAGATGATCTTTGTACTGGCCCGATCCAGCTCCGGTCTCACCTCGCTCGATATCTCCGAATGGCGCCGGTACTCGGCTCCGCTGGAGGAGCCGGTGGAATCCTCTGTCCGCCGCGAGCAGCCGGTTGTAGAGAAGGAGGAGGGCCCCGGGTCATGATGTGGGAGACCGCCATTCTCGTCGGCCTGCTTTTCGGGGGCGCCTGCTACCTGATTCTGCAGGCGAGCTTCGTCCGTATCCTCTTCGGCTTCATCCTGCTCTCGAATGCCGCCAACCTTTTCATTCTGGCGATGTCCGGCCGGCCCGACGACAAGGCCGCCCCGGTCGTGATCCGGACCGGCGAGCCGTTCGTCGATCCGCTGCCCCAGGCGCTTGTCCTTACGGCGATCGTGATCGGCTTCGGCGTGATCGCCTACCTGGTCGTGCTGCTGTACCGCACGTTCCTCGACCAGCGCACGGCCAACGCGCATGACCTGTTCGATACGAGGCGCGAGGTGAAGCGGGAGGACCAGCCATGACCTCGACCCTCTCGGCCCTGCCCGTGGCCATCCCGCTCCTGACCGGCGTGATCGCCCTTCTGCTCGGACGCCCAAGCCTGATCCGACGCTGGCTGGTCGGACTTTCCGCCACGGCGCAGCTCGTGCTGGCACTCGCGCTCGCGGGGGATACTCTGGGAGGCCAGCCCCTGGCCATCGCCCTGGGCGGCTGGCTGGCGCCTTACGGCATCGTGCTGGTGGTCGACCTGCTGGCCGCGGTGATGCTCACGCTCGGGGCGGTCACCGCTTTGGCCTCGCTGCTGTATGGCTACGCCGAGCTGCCGGTGGCCGATGAGCATCCGCTGCGCCTGCCGCTGGTGCAGTTCCTCATGGCCGGCATCAACCTCTCCTTCTGTACGGCCGATTTGTTCAATCTGTTCGTGGGCTTCGAGGTGATGTTGATCTCCTCGTATGCGTTGATGACCC
Source organism: Opitutaceae bacterium (assembly GCA_041746615.1). Taxonomy (GTDB): domain Bacteria; phylum Verrucomicrobiota; class Verrucomicrobiia; order Opitutales; family Opitutaceae; genus CAMAXB01. The sequence continues at coordinate 18,447 of JBGTGS010000092.1, forward strand.
TCGAGGCCGACGACTGGGACATCAAGCAGGCCTTCCCGTACCTGGCGATGAACCTGGTCGGCAGTACTTTCTTTTTGGTCGCGGCAGGCATGGCTTACGGAATGTTCGGCTCGCTCAACTTTGCGCAGATCGCCGAGCGGGCGAATGATCTGGCCGGGACGCCCCAACTGACGGTTTTTGCCCTCCTGCTGATGCTCGTCTTCAGCCTGAAGGCGGGGCTTTTCCCGCTCTTCTATTGGCTGCCCAACAGTTATCCGATTCTGCCGAGCCCGGTTTCCGCCCTTTATGCCGGCATGCTCACCAAGGTCGGGGTCTATGTGCTCATGCGCATGTTCGGCCAGGTACTGCCGCCGGATCTCCCGCTGGTTCACCTCATGCTGGCCTGGCTGGCCGCCGCCACCATGATCTTCGGGGTGCTCGGGGCGGTTTCGCGCAACTTCATCCGCGGCATCCTCTCCTTCCACATCCTCAGCCAGATCGGCTACATGGTGCTGGCGATCGGTCTGTTCACTCCGTACGCGTTCGCGGCCGGGATCTTTTACGTGATCCACCACATCATCGTGAAGAGCACCCTGTTCATGGTCGGCGGGACCGTCTTTGTGCTCAACCGGACCGATGACCTCACGAGGACGGGCCGGCTCTGGCTGCTCACTCCGGTGCTCGGGGTGGTCTTCCTGCTCCAGGCACTCTCGCTGGCAGGCATCCCGCCGTTGAGCGGCTTCTGGGGCAAGTACATGATCATTGTCGAGGGCATCCGTCAGAGCGAATGGGTCCTGGTGTTCTGTGCGCTGCTGGCCGGTGTGCTCACCATGTTCAGCATGCTGAAGATCTGGAACGGGGCCTTCTGGGCCCCGGATGCGCGGGATGGCGTGCACATCGAGGACGGGCGCTGGCGCATGATGACCGTGGTGGCCTGCGGCATGACCGTGCTTTCGCTCGGAATCGGCCTCGGGGCCGAGTTTTTCCTGGAGGTGTCACACGAGGCCGCCCGCCAGCTGCTTGACCGGGCGGCCTACATTGAATTCATGCTCGGAGGAAGGGACTGACCATGCGCTCGCTGATGCTGAACCTGCTGGTGGCCTTCATCTGGCTTCTCCTGCAGCCACAACCGGGGTTGCGGGACTTTGCCTTTGGTTTTGCGCTGGGCTTCGCCCTGCTCGCCCTGTTCCGCCCGGTGCTGTCCAGCCATGATTATGTGCGACGCATGGTCGCCGCCCTGTTTTTCACGGGCGTCTTCGCGAAGGCCTTCCTCCTTTCCTGCGCTCAACTGATCAGGATCACGCTCTTCGTGCCGTTCTCCCGCCTGCAGCCCGACTTCATCGACTATGACGTTTCCGGGCTCAACCGGGTCGAGATCCTGCTCCTCTCGCATTGCATCAGCCTCACTCCGGGGACGAATACGGTGGATATCTCGCCCGACTTCACCCACCTGCATCTGCACGTGCTGGACTGCCCCGATCCCGACGCGGTGCGACGCTCCATTGATGGGACGCTCCGCCGCAGCATTCTTGCCTTCACCCGATGACCGACCACCTGCTCACCGCTGCTTTGGTCCTGCTGCTGGCTGCGATGCTGCTCGGCTTCTACCGGATGGCGCGCGGTCCCAGCGTGGTGGACCGCATCCTTGCTTTCGACGCTGTCGTGCTCTGTGCGGTGGGCCTGACCGCGCTGCTCTCTCGCTGGTGGCAGTCGGAACTGTACGTGGAGTTGATCCTGATCATCTCCTCACTCGGCTTTTTCGGCACGGTGGCCTTCGTGTTTTTCCTGCAGCGTTCCCTGCCCGTGAGAGGGTCGTCCATCGGCCCGGAGGAGGATGACCATGAGTGATTTCGCGCAGGTGCTTTCCGCGGCGGTCATGCTCATTGGCGCCCTGTTGGTGGTCGTGGCGATGATTGGCACGGTCCGGTTTCCCGATGTCTTCTGCCGGGCCCATTCACTCGGCAAGGGGCTGACCTTAGGCCTGATGGTGATGCTTTTCGGGCTCTGGCTCGATCCCGAAACCAACGTGTCGGGACTCAAGATCGTTGCGGCGATCTTTTTCCAGTTCGTCACCCTACCGGTGGCCAGCCATCTGCTGGCGCGTATCGCCTACGAGAAGAACCTGCCCCGCTACCGGAAGCCGGCGGGACCGGCCTGAAGCGACCGGCAGGTCCTGATGGCGAGAGCTGGATCATAAGGGGTAAGCGATGGATTCGGTCCGCAGGGAGTGGTGATCAAGGATGCGGATCCCAGACGGCTTTGGCAAAGGAGCTCTCTTTGGGTAAAGTGACCAGGATCGAACAAGGGCGGTTGAAATTGCGCCTCTTTCCGTAGCACACTCCGCGCTGGATGTATTCCCTGATCTACCGGTTCGGCACCTGGCTCCTCCAGAAACTTTCCGTGGGGGGGCTGATTGCCGTGCTCGGAATCCTGATCTATGGGTTGTGGCTCTTCCTTCAGGACAACGTGGACTTTGATGCCCGACGCCAGGCGCGGATCGAGCAACTGACGGCGGAGCGGGGCCGGTTGGCCGAGCTGCGCTCCGATATCGAGGAACGGGTGGGGGAGCTGCGCAGCGAGGTCGCACGCCAGGAGCAGCGCCTGCAACAGGCCAACCGGGTCGTCGCCACGCTGCGGGACCTGCAGAACTGGTGGGACCGGGTCTTCGGCAACCGCGAACAGCAGCAGGCCAATGCCGAACAGATCACCCGCATGGAACAGCTCGGGGCCGGCGTGGCTGAACAGCTGGTTGAACTTCGGGGTATGATCCTGGGAGCGGAGGGTGAGCGTGAGGAGTTGGAGGCCGCGCTGGCCCGTACCGAGGACGAGTTGGTGCAGGCGGAGGAGAGCCGTTTCTGGCTGTCTTATTACACCCGTCTCGCCTGGGAACGCGCGGGCACGACGATCATCATCGCCCTGCTCCTTTATTTCTTCGGGCCCACCGTTTGGAAAGTGACCCTCTACTTCGGTGTGGCCCCCCTGCTGGCGCGAAGCCGGCCGATCCGCTTTGTCGAGGGGGTTCCTGTCCTGCCCGAAGTGACCCAGAGCCGGGTCTCCGTCGAGGCCGCACTCTGGCCGGGTGAGATCCTGCATGTTCGCGAGAAGTATCTGCAAGCCAGCGACGAGGGGTTGGCGAAGCAGACGCGCTTCCTCTTGGATTGGCGCATTCCGTTCACGAGCCTGGCCTGCGGACTGTCCGAACTGGTCGAGATGCGCAACGTCATGGCCGACGGCGAGCGTCGGGTGACGTTTTCCACCTTCGATGATCCGCACATTGAACTGGCGCTCATTGGCATTCCGGAAGGTTCTTCACTGATTCTCCGCCCGAGTTTTCTGGCCGGGGTCATCACCAAGGCGGATGAGCGGCTGGTGATCCGCCGCCGCTGGCAGCTCCTGCGCTGGCAGTCGTGGATCACACTGCAGTTCCGCTTTTTCGAATTTCATGGTCCGTGTCGTCTGCTGGTGTTGGGCATTCGCGGCGTGCGGGCCGAGCGGCTGATCACCCGCGAAGGCCTGGATGCTCCGGCGCGGCGGGCCAACAGCGAGGCGACCATCGGCTTCACCCCCAGCCTTGATTACCGCCCGGTCCGGGCGGAGACCTTCTGGGGCTATTATCGCGGCATGAACCCGCTCTTCGACGACCACTTTTCCGGCCACGGCCTCTTCGTGCTCCAGGAAACCTCCATGTCCGGCTCCGGTGGCCGTCCCGGCAACTTCTGGTCGTCCCTCTGGAACGGCATGCTCAAGATCTTCGGCCTGTGAGGTCTGCCCTGTAGGAGCCGGCTTTACGCCGCGATTGCGCGCCTCACGGCGGCGAGGGCCGAGTGTGTGGCGGGTGGCAGGGACAACTCATTGCGGCGTGAAGCGCTCCGACAGCCATTGGTTTCACAGGGCGGTTGCCTGTTAACATTTAGGTCGGGGAACACCTGATACGATCAACGCTTGATCTCCCTGCAAACTCCGACCTACTCAATCCAGAATGAGGTAACTTCGCCCCTCTTCTTCAAGCTACTTAATCCGCAGCCTGACGGATGAGCCTCTGAACCTCGACGAATCCCCATTATTCCTGAAATGAAGCCCATCCGATTGATAGCTTTTCTCATCTGCTTGGCCACACCCTCTCTGGTTTTGTCCCAGGAGGCGAATGAAGCAACGGAACCGACATTCTCCGGTCCTGATGTGATCGACCTGCTGGCAGGAGGCACGTTGGATGCTTGGAAAGTGCCCTCGGATCGCTGGCATGTAAAAGAGGGAAGCATCGTCGGGTACACCGGCGAGAAGATGATCGATGTTCCGGAGTGGCTGTACACCAAACAACGGTTTGGCGACTTTGTGTTCACCTGTGAAATGAAGCTGACCGGAGACAATCGCCGCAACACGGGCATTTATTACCGCGCCAACATTTTTACTTACCCCGGCAACCGTAACATAGGTAGGCCCTTCGAGGCGCCCTCAGGTTATGAGTTCGATGCCGCCTTTCACAATCCCACCGCAGCCAGAAATTTCACGGGCTCGCTCGGTGATTGGTACGTACGCCCTGCATTGCGCATTTTTCCGGATCAAGCCATCCTCAACCAGGTTTATAAACCGGAAACCTGGAACCGCCTCACCCTTCGTGCCCGGGGTAATCGTTTGGAATATTGGATCAACGGCGTAAAGATCATGGACTATGTGGATCACGACCCCAAGGGCTCCCGTGAAGGCGTCATCGGTTTTCAGATTCACAATGGGTCGGTTATGCAGGTCGAATACAGAAACATGCACGTACGTCCGCTTGATCCCTGAATGGACCCCGTCTTTACACAGCCCGCTTTAATGGCTCCGTCTGCCTGCGTTTGCTGACGACTCACGCCTTTGCCGGCCTGAGCTTGCTCACTTTTATGCAGCCTTCGTGTCTGGGAATTTAAATTTAAAAAATGAAACGACAGTATATCCAGGACACTTGGCCGGAGACATGGAAGTATTCCTACCCGTATGACTTGCAGGAAATTTGGGGGGAGACCACCCATCGGGGCTATGCCTACGCCTACGCCAACCGGCGAAAAATAACCCTCGATTTGCTGTACGAAGTGGTGCCCAAAGGCGCCGCCGTGTTGGATGTCGCGGCCGCCCAGGGGAATTTTTCACTCTCACTTGCGGAAGCGGGATACCAGGTCACGTGGAATGATTTGAGGGAAGAGTTGGTCGATTATGTAAAGCTAAAGCATGAATACGGGACGATCGAATTTGCCCCGGGCAATGTCTTTGAATTGGGGTTTTCTGACCGCTTCGACTGCGTTCTCATCACGGAGATAATTGAACATGTAGCCCATCCGGATGATTTCCTGAAAAAGATCACCGCCATGCTCAAGCCGTGCGGATATATCATCATGAGCACGCCCAATGGAGCTTACTTTCGCAATCATCTCCCGCGGTTTTCTGAGTGTGTGGATTCAAGTCAGTTTGAAGCAGTCCAATTCAAGCCAAACTCAGACGGTCATATATTTCTGCTCTGGCCTGATGAGATCAAGCAACTCGCAGACCAATCAAATCTGGTGCTCGAAAAGCATGTTCTGTTTACCAATTCCCTGACGGCTGGTCACGTGAAGTTGGAACCTGTATTGAAGCTGCTTCCTCGCTCAGCGGTTGAAGGCCTTGAAGTTCTAAGCCAGCGCTTCCCGTCGGGAATTTTAAAAAAGATTTCCACCAGCTCGGCCTCGAGATTCAAGAAAATCGAATAAGCCGAAATCGAAACGGTTCGGAAAAGGGAACACCGCCGGACGGCTTTGATGGTCGTGTTTCCATGGGTGCGAGGGCGGGAATGGTGGATGATTTCGGATTGGGTTATCTCCGGGTATCGGGACGTTTGGGGTGGAGACGTTTCTTCAAATTCTCTGAGCAAGATCTGCGCAGTGTTGAGGAAAAAATGAGCAGACAGGGGTGGCTGAATCAGGCACCCTGAAAACCTCATGCCCTCACCATTGATTCACCATGCCTTCTTTCGTATAGATCTTCGCGGTCTGGCGGCATTGGCACGACGGTTTTCTGCGTTGGCAGGGGCTGCCGCGGCGGTGGCAGTAATTGCTGCAGACGTCAGCCCGCCACCCGAGCCTTCGGCGGCCCGTGCATCTGCCTCAACACCATCACCGGGCGAACCGCTCGTCATTCCGGATCTCAAGCTGGCCCTCATCTGGGTGGAACCCGGCAGCTTCATCATGGGCAGCGATACGAGTGAACGCCTGCGCCATCAAGCCGAGGGCCCGCAGACGCATGTGACGATCACGAAAGGATTCTGGTTGGGACAAACCGAGGTGACGCAGGCACAATACGAGGCGGTGACCGGCACCAATCCCAGCACCTTCACAAAAGCGGGCCCTGAGGCACCGGTGGAAGGCATCTCGTGGATTGACGCCATGGCCTTCTGTGAAGCGCTCACGGAACGGGAACGCGCGGCCGGGCGGCTTCCGAAGGGCTACGTCTACACTCTCCCTACCGAAGCTCAATGGGAGTATGCCTACCGCGCCGGCACCACCGGTGAATTTCCCGCCGATCCGGAAGCGATGGGTTGGTTTGCTTCCAACAGTGGCGGGAGCAGCCACCCCGTTGGACAGAAGGAGCCCAACCCGTGGGGATTTCATGACATGGCCGGGAATGTACTGGAATGGTGTTACGACTGGTATGGGGACTATCATGGTGGGGCGGTGATGGATCCAACTGGCCCTTTCCGCGGCCATTACCGCATGGCCCGTGGCGGGAGTTGGAGGACGGATCAAAAACTTGCACGTTCGGCGGGGCGCGCCGGCGGATCCCAGGGACGCAGGGATTACACGATCGGCTTTCGCCTGGCGCTGAGTTCGGAGAAAGCGAGGAAGCGGTAGTGATCTCGCGTCCTATTTGATCCAGGTAGCCGCCGTGGCAGGTGGCGCGTTCACCGCGCCACTTGCCTTACTTGCCCCGGGTCAACAGATGCTTCGCCAGTGCCACGAGGAAGGACGGGTCGCCGGGAAGGGACTGGAGCGTGGTGATGGCCGTGCGGGAGTGTTCTTCCGCCAGCCGGCGTGAGGCATCCAGACCGTGGAGTTTCACGAAGGTGGTCTTGTCGGCCCTGGCATCCTTGCCGGCGGTCTTGCCGAGGGTGGCGGTGTCCGAGGTGGCATCCAGGATGTCGTCCACGATCTGGAAGGCCAGGCCGAGTTGCCGACCGGCCTGGCGCAACGATGTGATGACGGACGCAGGGGCCCCGCCCACAAGTCCGCCCATCACCAAAGAGGCTTCAATCATGGCTGCAGTCTTGTTGAGATGGATGAACTCAAGGTCATCCGCCGTGGGATCGGGTTTCTTTTCGGCGAGGAGATCCTCCATCTGGCCGCCGATGAGGCGGCGGCTGCCGGCGGTGTCGGCGAGTTCGCGTATAAGGGCGTGGGCGAGGAGGGGATCTTCGGCGTAGGCGGTGGCGAGGAGGGCGAAGGCGTGGGTGAGCAGGGCGTCGCCGGCGAGGAGGGCGGTGGCTTCGTCAAAGGCACGGTGGGCGGTGGGTCGTCCACGGCGAAGGTCATCGTTGTCCATGCACGGCAGGTCGTCATGGATAAGTGAGTACGTGTGGAGGCATTCGACCGCCACGGCTGCGGCAAGCGGATCGGGTGCCGGCGATTTTTCCCCGAGCCGGGCCACGAGTTCGGTGGCGGCGAGC
>JBGTGS010000093.1:0-3102 GCA_041746615.1 Opitutaceae bacterium
GCCGTGGCCAACCTCACCGAGGCCGCCGCCCTGCGCGAACTCGGACCGGGCTGGCCCATCCTCATCCTAAGCCCGCTTCTGCCCGGCGAGGACAAGTATGCGGTGGAGTACGAGGCCGCCGTCACGGTCTCGACCGCCGACGAGGTGGAACGCCTGGACGCCGCCGGCCGCGCCGCCGGCCGGCCGGTCGAGGTCCATTTGAAGATCGACACCGGCATGGGCCGGCTCGGGGTCTGGCACAAGGAGGCCGGGGCGTTGTATCAGAAGATTCGTGACGCCAGCCACGTCCGCCTGGCCGGCGTATTCACGCATTTCTCCAATCCCGACGAGGATCCGGCCTTCACCGCCGAACAGCGCCGGCGTTTTCTCGCCGCCCTCGACCACTGTCCCGGGCTCGATCCCGCTGCGCTCTTTGTCCATGCCGACAACAGTGCGGGCATCGAGACCATCGACACGAACGGCCCCTTCAACGCGGTCCGGGTGGGCCTGCTCCAGTTCGGCGTCCTCCCCCATCCGCACTCCCTGCTCGCCCAGGTCCACACCCAGCCGGTCTTCAGCTTCCGCACCCGGGTCGGCATTGTGAAGTCCCTGCCGGCCGGCACCGGCATCAGTTACGGCGGCACCCACGTGCTGCACCGCCCCTCGACCATCGCCGTGCTCACCGCCGGTTATGGCGACGGTCTCCCCCGGGCAGCCAGCAACCGCGCCAGCGTGCTCATCCGCGGCCACCGCTGCCGGGTTCTCGGCCGGGTTACCATGGACCAGACGGTGGTGGATGTCACCGGCGTCGATGGCATCGCCTCCGGCGATGAGGCCGTGCTGGTCGGCCGTCAGGGCGACGACGAGATCACCGTCACCGAATTCAGCCGGTGGGCCGACACCATCCCTTGGGAAACCCTCTGCTCGGTGACCAAACGGGTTCCGCGACTTTACCGGACCTCGCTGGGACTTTGACCGAAACCAACCGGCCCGGGCTGCGTTTAGGTCTGCATGAATCCCTTGCCATCGCCCCAGGAAGCCTGGGACGCGCTTCCCGCCAACGAATGGAACGAGGCCAGCGCGCGGCATCTCCTGCGCCGCACCGGCTGGGCCGCCCGCCCCGATGAGGTCACCCGGGCGTTGAAGGACGGCCTGCCCCGCACCTTGGAGCGCCTGTTCCCGGAGCGTCCGCCTGCCTTCACCAAGCCCGGCCCCATCACGGTGCTTGAACAAACGGCACCCGAGCTCGCCCGCAATGCCCGCACGGCCAGCAGCCCCGAGGAGCGCATGCGCATCCAGCGGGAGTTGCGTGAGAAATCCCAGCAGGCCTTTCAGGATCTCGGGGTCAAATGGCTCCAATACGCGGCCGAGCCGGATCAGGCCGCCTTTGCCAAGTGGGCCTTCTTCCTGGGCAACATCTACGTGGTCGGCCAGGACAAGGTCCGTCAGAGCAACCTGATTTATGAGCATCAGGAGATTCTCTTCCGCCACGCGCTCGGTTCCGCGCCCGTCCTGACCAAGGCCGTATCCCGATCACCGGCCATGATCGTCTACCTCGATCTTCAGGCCAGCCGCCAGGGAGCGCCCAACGAGAATTTCGCCCGCGAATTGTTCGAGCTTTTCACCTTGGGCGAGGGTAATTACACGGAGGCCGATATCAAGGAGGCCGCCCGCGCCTTCACCGGCTACCGGCAGCTGGGCGGACAGGTTCGCATCGTGCGCGCCCAGGCCGACCTCGGGTCCAAGACGGTTTTTGGACGCACCGGTCGCTTCGACGGCGACGATGTCATCGATGTGGTTTACGATCAGCCGGCCGCCGCGACCTTTCTGCCCAAGGAACTCGTGCGTTTTTACCTGAGTGACGAGCCCGTCCCGGATGCCCACATGCGCAATCTTGGTGCCTGGTGGCGCGCCACCGGTTTTGATCTGCGCCGTCTCGCCCTTCGGTTCTTCAGCAGCCGGCTCTTCTTCGCACCGGCTTACCGGGGTGCCTACATCAAGAGTCCCGTGCAGTTTTATCTGGGCCTCCTCCATGATCTCGACCTCAACGTCACTCCGGTGCCCCGTTTCGTGCTGAACTCATTTCGCCAGATGGGCCAGATACTCTACCAGCCGCCCAATGTCCGGGGTTGGGTCGGCGGCCGGCTCTGGATCAACTCCGCCACCCTCAGCGCCCGCCGTCAGCTCGTCCAATCCGTCTTCGCCCCCTTCAACGAGGCCATCCTCAACGCCGACGAATGGGTGGAGATCGCCGCCGCCCGCGCGGAGGGCCGGAGCCGGTTTAACGTCAATGACGACGCGCTCAGCCCCTATGCCAGCCTCGAGGCCGACCTGCTCACCACCCGTCTGATCGATCAGCTGATCCCCCTCGGGGTGGATGATGACTACCGCACCGCGGTCCGCGCCTTCGCCGCCAACCAGCCACCGGAGGATCGCGCACGCAACACCCTGCTCACCCTCATGCAATCCCCGGAATACCAGCTCTGCTGAACCCCCGCCCCTTCGCTCCCATGCACAACGCATCCTCCAGCCTTCCCTCCACCCGCCGCGAGTTCCTGCGCTCCACCAGCCGCGGCATCGGCCTGCTTTCATTCAGCCGCTTCGCCCCATCCTTCCTCGTCGGCTCCACCCTCGCAGCGGCCCCCGCCCCGGAGAAGGACCGCTCCATCCTCGTGCTTGTCCAGCTCGCCGGCGGTAATGACGGCTTGAATACCGTCATCCCCTTCGAGGATGCCGCCTACTACAATCTGCGCCCCACCCTGGGGGTTCCCAAAAACGAGGTCCTGCGCCTCAACGGCACCCTTGGTCTCCATCCGGCCTGCACCGCACTCCATGCCCTTCACCAGGAGGGCCGGCTGGGCGTGATCCAGAATGTCGGGTATCCCAATCCCAACCGCAGCCACTTCCGTTCATCCGAGATCTGGGAGACCGGCAGCGACAGCAGCCAGTACCTGTCCTCCGGCTGGATCGGCCGCTTCCTAGACAACGCCTGCGCCGGGTCGGACGGCCCGGTCGCCGTCCATGCAGGCAACGAGGTACCCCAGTCCTTTCTCGCCACCCAGCCCCACCCCACCTTCGGACTCAACCTCGGGGGCGGCGCACGCGGCCGGCGGGCCATGGACG
>JBGTGS010000094.1:0-4684 GCA_041746615.1 Opitutaceae bacterium
GAAGCGATGGTTCACATGAAAATCCACGCCCTCGACCAACTGCTCCGCCAACACTCCCACGTGCGAATGAAGCTCCCGCAACACGGCTTCGTCGCCCAGCCCCGAGATGATCAGGGGGGTCACCGCCTCGTCGATCAGCACGCTGTCGGCCTCATCGATGATGGCCGAGTGCAGCCCGCGCATCACCACGCCCTTGGGCAGCCCGCCTTGCAGACGAAACCGCTGGAACACCCGCCACCGGGCGACGTCCGTGAACTGGCCGAGATGTAGACGATCACGGAGAAAATCCGCTGTGATCTCCTTGCTCGTGGTATAGGTGATATCGCGGGCGTAGTTAAAGCGGCGTTCCCCCGGTTCCATCGGGCCGGTCACGTGCCCAACCGACAGGCCACAGGCGGCAAACAGCGGTTTCATCCAGCCCGCATCACGTTCAGCCAGATAGTCGTTGACCGTTACCAGGTGAAAGGGAACCCCAGTCCAGGCCGTCAGCACCGCGGCCACGCCCGCTGTGAGGGTCTTGCCCTCCCCCGTCGCCATCTCAGCCAGCCAGCCCCGATGCAAAGCGAGGGCACCCATGAGCTGGACCGGATACGGACGCTCGCCCAGCCGGCGGGCCGCCACCTCGCGAACCGCGGCCAAAGCATGAGGGAGCACCTCCTCGCGCCTTGCCCCGCGCCGAAATTGCTCTCGCAAGGGCAACAAGCGCTCGCGCAGATGCTCATCCTTAAGGTCCTTCCACTGGGGGGCGAGACGCTCAACTTCATCGGCCTGGGACTTGAGGAGGGCGGTCAATCCGGGCCGGCGCCGGATGCGGCCATTGGTGGCGTCCACCAACGCATCCAGTCCCTTGGTCGGTTCCTCCCGTTCCGGAAGATCGCAGAGCAGGGCGTCGCGGGTCAGCGTTTTCACAGGCCGTACCGTTTTTGCAGCAGTTGACGGAAAGAGCGGTACCCTTGGGTGAACAGTGGTTCAGGCGGCAGGGTGTAGCGCAACCAGCCCGACCTGCCTTGCAGCAAGGTGGTCTCCGGGGAGGACTCGAGCACGGCCCTGACCTCAAAAAACGGCTCAGCCGCGCGCGTTCCCGAGGTGTCCTCCGCGCTCACCGGAACCGTCCCACCCGCCCGCCAGCCGAGTGCCGGGGCCGGCAATTCGTCGCGATCAGCTGGAATGACGGTCTGATCCACCACCGCAATTACGTTGCCGGCCTGCCCCGGCATCCGAACCTCACCCCGGCGGATACTGCCTTCGAACAGGCGCGAGGCTTCGGTCTGTGACACGACGGCAATGAAGCGGAAGACATCGCCCTTGATCACCTGTCCCACTCCCTGACCACGGTCGACCCACGCACCCGGAGCATCGGTGATCCGTGGGGCCACCCAGATGCCGGCATGGGGCGCCCGCACGGTCAGGGCAACCTGTCTCGCCGTGAGATCGTCCACCCGCTGTTCCAGCGAAAGCCGCCGCGAAGCCAGCGGTGCGAGGTCCGCAGTCTGATTTTGCAGCGCCCGCAATTCCCGCACCCGCGTCTCCTCGACCAGTGCCCGGGTCTCGGCCAGTTCGAGTGCCAGTTCCGGGTTTTCGAGCCGGAAAAGTGGCTGACCGGCGGCCACGTGCTCACCGCTTGGCGTCAGGACCTCGACCATCGTGCCCGGGGTATCCGGTGCCACCACGGAATGCTCCACCGCTTCAATCACCCCGGGAGCGCGGAAATGATGCGGCCAAGGCAGAGCACCAAGGAACAGAGCCAGTACGGTCAGGGTCGCCAGCGTCGTGCCCACCGCCCGCGGACGGACCCGTTCCAGCCGCGGGCTCGATGCGAGATAAATCACAAAACGCACGAGAGGTGCGATGATCCAGCTGATGATGCAAATGATGGTGAGGATGACCCCGAGGATCAAAAAGCGATCGGCCAGGAACAGCAGGATGATGCCGAACAGGACCAGTCGGTAGATGTTGCTGGCGATGGCGAAGAAAACGAGCCAGCCCTGCTCCCGGTTTGACCGGGCCGGGCTGCGCGAGGGGCGGACACCGAAGGCATGGTATTCCACCAGATGGCGCACCGTCTGCGTCGCCCGCTGATGCAGGTTCGGGATGTCGAGAACGTCCGAAAGAATGTAGTAACCGTCGAAGCGCAGCAGGGGGTTGGCGTTGAACAACACGGTCGAAACCGACGCGATGAACATCATGTTGAACGCGAGGCTGTTGATGGTGCCGGGCGCGGTGGACGCCCACACGAAGGTCGCCAGCCCGGCCACGAAGAGTTCCACCCACATGCCGGCCGCCCCGACCACGGCCCGATGCCAGCGGCTGCGAAACGACCACGAGGACGTGGCATCCATATAAGGAATGGGCGTGAACAGCAGAAACATGATGCCCATCGTGTGGACCTCACCTCCATAGCGCCGGCAGGCGATGGCATGACCGAACTCGTGAAGGAGCTTGATGACCACCAACCCCACGTACAACCAGGGCAGGTTGGAGAAGGACAGCACGCCCTGGGTTTGCTGGGCCAGCTCGCCCACGTGATCGATCACGACCTTCAACGCAAAGGCCATCACCACCAGCCAGACCACGAGCCCGGCCATTCCAAACACCTGCCGGCCCAAGGGCACCAGGTGCTTCAGGAAGCTGTCCGGATCGATCAGAGGAATCCGCGCGAACATGATGTTCTGCAGATAGGCGCGCGTTTCACGGAAGCGGCGTTTGCGATAGCGTTCGAACAGCCGGGCGGTGTCCGGAGCGATCGTCGAGTGGAGGAGGTTGGCATTGTAGAGTTGGGCGAGCAGACGCAGGGCCTCCTCCTGCCCCGGTGCTTCCAGCGGGTCACGTTCGATCACTTCGTTCCAGGCCGCATCGACGGTCCGGTCCAGGCTCAGCCGCACGACGAAGTCCCAGGACGCGGGCCGCAGGCGGAAGAACTGGTTGCTGAACGGATCGTGCAGCACAAACCAGCGCTCGCCGCGGAACCGCTGACGAAAGACCCGCACATGTGGACGAAGCGAAACCCGCTGGTTCGCGATGCGATACCAGGATTCACTGTGCATGGTGGATCCTCGGGCCATGAAGCGTGCGTGCGTGAATTTACCGGCTTACCACCAGAACAGGAGACGGAGATAATCCATGGTACGGCGGAAGAAGATGGTGAAAAACGTGTGCCGGTCGCCATCGAGCTTGGCCAACCCCGACATGCCCGGTCGCCACCAGGAAGCCGGATCCGACTCCAAGGTACAACGTACCACGAAGACATTCCCCCGATCACCGGAGACCGCCACCGGCTCGATCATGACCACCCGGATGGGAAACTTCAGCTTGGGCTGGCTGGCAAAGGCGATTTCGCCGGTGGCCCCGACGCGGATTTCCTGCACGTCGCTCTCCGGCACCAACGCTTCCGCATAAGCCGCATTGAGGTCTGAGATCCGAAAAAGCACATCGCCCTGCTGAACCGGCGCACCCACGCGCTGCCGCAGGTCACCCTCGACCACATAGCCGGCGTTGGGTGCGGCGAGCACCGCTTGTTGCAGGCGGTGCCTCACCATCTCCAAACGCACCCGGGCCTGCTCGGACTGGGCCTGGGCGATGCGCATGTCGGCCAGCGCATTCTCCGCCTGGGCCTTCTCCGCCTCCCGTTCGAATCGGTCGCGATCGGCGAGTGCGGCCGCCTCCTCCAGCAGCAGGTCGCGGGTGTCGAGGGCCAGCAACGGGTCACCGGACAGGAACGCGGTGCCGGGCTCGGCCATCACCTCGCGGATGAATCCGTTGAAAGGGGCCGTGACGAAATTCACGGTCTCGGCCCGCAGGCTGAAGGCGGCCTCGATCCGGTGGGTCGTGCGGCCGAAAAACAACACGCCCAGCCCGATGGCGACCGCCACGGCGGTGACCTTGGCCCAGGTGTTGCGGGGGCCGACCAGCTTGCCGAGGCCTTCCCGGGCGGAAGCCGTCCAGCGTGCGCCAAACCAGCGGCTGACCCGCTCCAACTCCTCCAATCGCGGCGACACCAGGTCGGCGGCGATCAACATATCGCGCACTTCATCCTCCTCGAACGCCTCCTTCTGGCGCTCACACAAGAGCACGCCGGCGGGGCGTCCCGCGAGACGCAGGGGTACGGCGCACAGGTGGCTGGCGCCCTGAGCTGCCGCGTATTTCGCATGGTCGCGGGTGATCTGCTCCTCCCCCGGAGGTGGCGGCCAGATGATCGCCTCCTCCTGGTCAAAGCATTCCTCCATGGCCGCCTCGAGTTCCTGCACAGCCTCCATCTTGCGGACAAACTTGTCGGTATGGCTCATGGCCCGGACCATCAAATATCCGCGGCGTTCCCAGCCGAGGCTGACCCGGTCGCACCGGTGCCGTGCGGCCAGCTCGTTGCACAGCGTCATGCTCGCTTCGATGAACCGCCGCGTGCGGTTGAGCATCGCCACGAGGTCGAGCACGGACACCGCCCCACCCTCGCCGGACTGGAGGTGCATCGCCACCCGGCGCAGCTGAAAATGAGCGGGCACATAAGCCGCCAGTTGCAGCCGGTGCAGGGCCTCCGCCGCAGCCGGGGCATCGCTGCCCGGCATATAGATGATCGCCACCCAGACCTCCGCATCGCGGTCGGCCTCCAACCGCGCCGCAGCCGCCCGGTCCGTCCGCTTGAACCCAGCCGGGATCCACTCCACCGCGGCACCCTGTTCGGCGGCGGCGG
>JBGTGS010000095.1:0-8951 GCA_041746615.1 Opitutaceae bacterium
AGCACGGCGCGGCCGTGGTGGCGCAGAACGTGGGCAAAGATCTCGGCCGAACTAGCCGAGCCTCCATCGATCAGGATGACCACCTTGCCGGTATAGCGGGCGGAGCCCCATTGGTAGGAATTCGCATCCTTTTCGCGACCATTCCGCCAGATGAAAGTGCCGAGCTCCACGCGCCGGGGAAAAAATTCACCGACGGCAAAGGACAGCGAGTAAAGCAGGCCGCCTGGATTGTTGCGAAGGTCGATCACCACGGCAGGAGCCTCCTGATGGGCCTTCAAGGTCCGGCTCAGCCAGCGCAACGTTGGGTGACTGAAATCGTCGAAGCGCAGGAGGACCACCCCGCCCTCCAGCATCCGTGATTCCAAGCGGGGTTCTACCGACACCGGTCCGGCGGTCATCGTCAACAGCCGGGTCTGTTCGACCCCATCGATGAAGCCGTAGGTAATCGCCTGCCCCGGGAGGTTGACCAGTCGGAGGTTCTCGCCGAGGCGTTCGCCATCGCGTGACTCCACGATCCATCCAGGCAGTACGCCGGCCGCTTCGGCGGGTGTGCCGGGCATGACCTCGGACACCACCCAGTGGCTCTCCAGCCGGCGCATGCGAAACCCGGTCCCGGTGCGCTGCCGGGCACGCATCTCATGGACGTGACGGGGCGCCAAAGCCGCGGTGTGGGATTCCCTCAGTTCCCCGATCAGGGTGTTGATCGCCGCGTATAGGGCCTCGTCGTCGATCGCGGCAGCCGCAGTCTCACGATGCCGTGCACGCGCGGCCGACCAGTCGACGCCGCGCAAGTTGACGTCATAGAAACGCGATTCCACCCGGTCTGCGGCGCGGTCGTATATCCTGAGGTTGTGCGCCCGGCGCTCCGCCGCCTCCATCGGCGCGGGCTCGGTCCAGACGCTTGGTGTCGTCGCGCAACCGCCCGCCAGGAAAATGGCGGGGAGCAAGAGAACGAGCAGGCGAAAGCGAAAGCGTGCCATGATCAGACCAGCATGAGGCCGTGGGGGATAAAGAGGCGGAAGTCTTGAAGGTTGCGGGTCGCGAGGCGGCCGCCATGAAGCATGGCGCAGGCGGCAATCATGCTGTCCACCCGCAGGGTTCGCCGACGCCCGACCGCGTTGAACAATAACGCCGCCGCTTCCGCCGCCTCCTCGTCGAAGGGCAGTATGCCACCCTCAAGCAAAACGCGCAGATCGGCGATATCCTCCGGCGTCACCGGACCGCTCAAAAATTCCGTCCACGCGATGGCCGTGGTCGTAAGGCGTTCTCCGGCCTCGTGCCAGTCGGCGATCGCCGCGAGCTCCGCACTGTCGGACTTGGGCGCAGCGATAAGATAATTGGCGTCGAGAACGATCATCCCGGCAGGCGTTCACCGTAGGCGCTGCGATCCTCGTAGACCTCGGCAATGTGGCGGTCCACCTGGCGCGCATGATCCGGATCGTCCGCATGGCGCTCGCGCAGGCGTCGCAGGGCGTCCTGAGCCCGTTTGCCGGCCACCGGCCCGGGCGGGACCAAATCGGCGATTTTTTCGCCACGATAGGTGAGCTCGAAACGCTCGCCCCGCTTCAGCTCGCGAACAACACGCTCGGAATCCGTGCGCAATTCCACCATGGTAATCGTCTTCATGTTGAAGATGATGTTAAAGTTGATGTTGAGATCAAGCCCTGCCAAAAATGGAGATTAAGAGCACCTTCAGGTCTCAACCAAATCCTTCTCCACCCGCAAGTTGTCGATGATGAAGTCCTGACGCTGCGGGGTGTTCTTACCCATGTAGAAGCTGAGCAGCTCGTCGCTGTTCTGCAGGTGGGCCAGGGTGACCGGTTCCAGGCGGATGTTCTCGCCGATGAAGTCTTTGAACTCGCTGGCGCTGACCTCCCCGAGCCCCTTGAAGCGGGTGATCTCAGGGTTGGCCCCGAGCTTCTTCAGGGCAGCCTCCTTCTCGTCCGGAGAGTAGCAGTAAAATGTCTGCTTCTTGTTGCGCACCCGGAAAAGCGGCGTCTCCAGAATGAAGAGGTGCCCGTTGGTGATGAGTTCAGGAAAGAACTGAAGGAAAAAGGAGAGCAGCAGCAGGCGGATGTGCATGCCATCGACGTCGGCGTCGGTCGCGATGATCACGCGGTTGTAGCGCAGGTTGTCGAGGCCGTCCTCGATGTTCAGGGCGCTCTGGAGCAGGTGAAACTCCTCATTCTCGTAGATGACCTTCTTGGTGAGGCCGTAGGTGTTGAGCGGCTTGCCCTTGAGGGCGAAGACCGCCTGGGTCTGGACGTCGCGGCAGGCGGTGAGTGAGCCGGAGGCGGAATCACCCTCGACAATGAAGATGGTGCTGTCCTCGGCGCGCTTGTCCTTGGAGTCGAGGTGGACGCGACAGTCGCGCAGCTTGCGGTTGTGGAGGGAGGCCTTCTTCGCGCGCTCACGGGCGAGGTTGCGGATGCCGGAGAGTTCCTTGCGCTCGCGCTCGCTGTCCTCGATCTTGCGTTTGAGCACCTCGGCGGCCTCGGGGTTGCGATGCAGCCAGTTGTCCAGCTGGGACTGCATGAAGTTGGAGACGAACTGGCGGATGGAAGGGCCGCCCGGGCCGATGTCGTTGGAGCCGAGCTTGGTCTTGGTCTGGGACTCGAAGACAGGCTCCATCACGCGCACGGAGACGGCGGCGACGATGGACTGGCGGATATCGGCGGCCTCGAAGTCCTTCTTGTAGAAGTTGCGGACAGTGGCGACGAGGGCCTCGCGGAAGGCGGCAAGGTGGGTGCCGCCCATGGTGGTGTGCTGGCCGTTGACGAAGGACCAGTACTCCTCGCCGTAGTGCCCGCCGTGGGTCATGGCGACCTCGATGTCGTCCGCCTCGATGTGGATGAGCGGATAGAGCGGCTCGCCGGTGAGCTTCTTGCCGAGGAGATCCTTGAGCCCGTACTCCGACTTGTAGCTCTTGCCGTTGAAGACGAGGGTGAGCCCGCGGTTGAGGTAGGCGTAGTTCCAGAGCATCTCCTCGATGAACTCGGGGCGGTACCGGAAATCCTTGCCGAAAAGCGCCTCGTCGGGGGTGAACTCGACGAGAGTGCCGTTTTTCTCATCGCCGGCCGCAACCACCTTGCCATCCTTTCGCAGCTTGCCCTGTTGGAACTCGACCGCGCGGGTCTTGCCCTCACGGTAGGCTTGGGCGCGGTATTCGAAGGCGAGCGCATTGACGGCCTTCTGGCCGACACCGTTGAGGCCGATGGCCTTCTTGAAGGTCTCGCTGTCGTACTTGGCGCCGGTGTTGATGATGGAGACACACTCGACGAGCTTGCCGAGGGGGATGCCGCGTCCGTAATCGCGCACACGCAGGGTGCGCTCGATCAGCTCGATCTCGATCTTCCGGCCAAAGCCCATCGTGTACTCGTCGATGCAGTTGTCGATGGTCTCCTTGAGCAGGACATAGATGCCGTCCTCAGGGTGGGCGCCGTTGCCAAGGCGGCCGATGTACATCCCGGGACGCAGGCGGATGTGCTCGAGGGGCGAAAGGGTCTTGATGGAGGCTTCGGTGTATTCGGCGGCCATGATTCCTGGAAATAAAAAGATGCGTGAGGTTCGAACCCGCCCGGGAAAGGCAACCCGCATTGCCTCCCGGTGTTGCTGGTCAGCGCGTCACAATCACACGGCAAGGCAACTCATTTTTCACGCCGGTACCGGACCAGGATCTGCAGGGACCCTCGCGTGGTTGAAAAGCCCCCGGGACGGCGCGGCACCTCGCTTACCTCGTAGCACAACTGCAGCAGGTCGCCCCGCATCCGGAAGATTGCCCGCAGGGTCTTGCCGGCGTTGGGCCCCGTCATCCCGGTGATGTCCACCGCATGCGGCGTGACCTCGGTGTCGATCACCAGCACGCCCTCATCGTCACCGCCCTCGCTTTCAACCCTATAGCGGTCGCCGGTGATGATGAACCGTGTCGGTGGCATCGGAATTGACTCGCCCGAAAACTCCGCCCCCTGCGGCACCCAGATTCCATTCAGCATGGGATCGATGCTAGTCAGTTTGCAGGGGATCTGACGAGCCTGCGGCCAAGCCGTTGCCAAGGATCCGGATCAGGAGATTCCGTCATGCCTGCTCCGTCCGGTCCGGACGCGGGCCATGACATCCCTGAGCTCCGCCCGCGGGATGGGCTTGGGCAGATAGTCGTCCATCCCTGCATCCAGACAGCGTTCCCGATCGCTGGGAAGGGTGTGCGCGGTGACCGCCACGATATAGAGGTGGGGCTGCCCCGGTTTTGTGGCTTCGTGCGTGCGGATCAGCTGGGTCGCTTCAAAACCGTCGAGCACGGGCATCTCCACATCCATCAGGACCACATCATAGTCGCGGGCCTGCACCCGCTGGACGGCATCGGCCCCATCCACGGCGGCCTCCACCACATGGCCGTCCTTTTCGAGCATGCGCATGACCAGCTGGCGGTTGAGGAGATCATCCTCCGCCACCAAGACCCGCAGACCTCCAATCCTCGCCCCGGACGACTGATTGACCGGGGTCGCGGAGCCCTTGTCGGGCTCGGTCAGGTCGACCACCGGAACCACCACCCGGACAGTGAATACTGAACCCTCACCCTGGGTACTCACGAAAGTCAGCGAACCCGACATCAACTCGGCCAGCCGTCGGGAGATCGCCAGCCCCAGGCCGGAGCCGCCGCCATGCCGGCGGGCGGCACCCGGCGCCGCCTGCTCGAAGCGCCGGAACAGGCGTTCCCCGACCTCCGGGGCAATGCCGATTCCTGTATCTTTAATATCGATACATATTTGCGACCGGGGCGGCTTGCCCGGGCCCGCCGCCGGGGCCGGCTCTGCGGAAACCGTCACGGTGATCTCACCCCGGTCGGTGAACTTGACCGCGTTGCCCACGAGGTTGACGAGAATCTGGCGCAGGCGCAAGGGGTCGGCGCGGATCACCGCGGGCACGCCCCGCAGCAGGTTCAGGCTGGTCTTGATGCCCTTCTTGCGGGCCAGCGGCTCGAAAAACTGGATCACATCCTCCAGCAACAATCCGATGGCCAGGGGCTGGTGATGAAGTTCCAGCCGCCCCGCCTCGATCTTCGACAGGTCCAGGGTGTCGTTGATCAACGCCAGCAGGGATTCGCTGCTGCGGGCGATGGTGTCCACATATTCCCGCTGCTCGGGGCTGAGGTCGGTTTCGCGCAGCAGGTTGGAAAAACCCAGCACGCCGTTGACCGGGGTGCGGACCTCATGGCTGAGGGTGGCGAGGAATTCGCTCTTGGCCTGATTGGCGGCCTGCTCCTGCGCCGCCCGGCGCTCGGCCTCCTTGCGCTCGGATTCCCGCTGGTCGAGGGTGCGCTGCAAGCCGCGGTAACGGGTCGCCAGCGCGAGCAGGAAGAGGATGGAATTGAGCATGACGCCGACCTGGTACGGCAGCAGGTCCATGATGGCCGTCCCCTCGCGATCCACCATGAACTGCAGGGCCATGAGCAGGCCGGAAACGATCAACGGCGAGGTCGCCACCAGAAACCAGGCGGCGCCCGTCACCCGGCGAAGGGCCGCATGCACGGTCAGCGCAGTGCAGCCGAGGAGGTTCGTCAGGTTCACCAGCAGCAGGGGCCACGAACTGGTCGGCTCACCCCCGCGGATAAAATCAACGCCCACCCAGAGCAACAGCACGGGATAGCACACCAGCAGCACCCGTTGAAAGCGGGCCCAGCGGGGAAACCCCGCCCTCGCCTGAAAGTACCCGCCCACAAAAAGGAGAAAGCACACGGCATAGGGCAGGTGCATGAAATTCGTGAAGGCTCCGGTGCGATCACCAAAGGACGCCTCCACCCCCCCGGTAATCTCCTGCGTCAATCCCAGCAAAGCGACCATCGCGACGTAGCCGGCATAATAAAAATAAGTCCGGTCGCGCAGCAGCCAGCCCACGGCGGAAACAAAGCCTACCACCATGACCAGCGAGCCCAGCCAGAAGGCCGTCAGTTCCGAGGTGGTACCATAGTACGGAATCAGATGCCCGATGACGCTGTTGGAATAAGGGAAAACCATGCCGCAGAACCAGTCTTTCAAGCTTGTCGGACTCATGCAAGACCGGGTCCACCGGCATCGGCACCGTAACCCTCGACACCCTCCCTCCCGGCTGCCAAGGTGCGGTCGCCTCCGGCATCCCATGAAAAAACTCCTGCTCGTCCTCGGAATCCTTGCCGGTCTCGCCGTCGTGGCCCTGATCGCCTCGACTTTCTTCCTCGGCTCCATCGTCAAGGCCGGCGTCAATACGGTGGCCCCGAAAATCACCGGAACCAAGGTCGAGCTTGCCGGCGCCCGGGTCTCCCCGCTCACCGGCAGCGGCACCCTCACCGGACTTTTCGTCGGAAACCCACCGGGCTGGCAGGGGGACAAGGCCTTTTACCTCGGCAACATCAGTCTAAAGATCGACCCGATGTCCCTGTTCCGTGACCACATCATCATCGACGAGATCATCATCAATCAGCCCGAGTTTGTTTACGAAACCAAGATCGTCAGCAGCAACATCAAGGAACTGCTCGAACACATCGAGGCGGCCACCGGCGGACCCGCGACAACCACCGAAAAAGGCTCTGCAGTGAAATTCGTCGTCAAGAAGTTCAGCATGAGCAACGGCACCGTCTCCCTGGGCGGCGGCGGCAGTGCCATCACCGTGCCCATGCCGCCGCTCACGATGACCGATCTCGGCGTCAAGGAGGGCGGCATCACCGCCGACCAGCTGGCCATCGCCATCATGCGCAATATCCTCGGCTCCGTTGTCGGCGCCACCACGAGGGCGGCCGGCCAGATCGGCTCGGCCGGTGGCGCCGCCACCATCGATGCCGTCAGCGGCGCCGCGCAAAAGGCGGGCCAGGGCATCCGCAACCTCTTCAACAAGTCCAAGGACGAGGATGCAGATGGGGCCAAACCCTGATCCGCGTTCGACCGTTGACCGGACCAAACCCGTCGTCCCGGGTGATCCTTCATGCAGTTGAAATGGCATCTGTCCCACGCCCAAGGATATCTTGAACTCGGACTGATTGCGAAAGCGGCGGATGAACTCCGGCGCATCCCGGCAGAGGAGCGCCATACCATCGACGTGCTCCGGATGCAGGCGGCCGTGTTGCAGGAGCAGGGCAGGTGGGGCTCCTTGCGAAACGTGGCCGGCAAGCTGGTGCGCCTGCAACCCGACGACGCCGGCGGCTGGATCACCTGGGCCTACGCCACCCGGCGGGTGCGATCGCTTGCGGACGCCGATAAAATCCTTCGCGAAGCCGAAGTCCTGCATCCGCGCGAACCCACCATCCAGTTCAACCTCGGCTGTTACGCATCCTTGCGTGGCGACCTGACCCAGGCCTTCGCCCGCATCCGGCGGGCCATCGCACTCGACCCACTGTTCCGCAAACTGGCCCAAACCGACCCCGACCTCGAAGCCCTGAGAGCCTCCGGCTATCCGGATGACGCCTCCCCACCACCAGCCGGACCGGACCAAGATCACCATCACTCATGAAATACTGGATCATTTTGTTCGCCGCCGCCGCACTCGAAATTGTCTGGGCCGTCGGACTCAAGTCCACGCACGGCTTCACCCGTCTGTGGCCGTCCGCCGGGGTCATTGCCGTCATGGCGGCCTCCATGTGGCTGCTTGCCTTCGCCGCACGCGGCCTGCCCATCGGCACGGCCTACGCGGTGTGGACCGGCATCGGCGCGGCCGGCACCGCCCTGGCCGGCATGCTGCTGTTCAAGGAGCCGGCGACGGTCGCCCGGCTCGTCTGCATCGGCATGATCGTCAGCGGCGTGGTCGGCCTGAAGGCCTTTGCCAAATAAGCCCATCCGCCCCACCCTGGCCGCCATGCCCTCACGCTCCTGGTTTCCCACCCGCATCTACTGCGAACCCCTGCAAGCACGCGGGCTCGACCGTCTGAATGACGATCTTGCCTCCGAATGCGCCCAGCTGCGCGATTTCGACCGGGCCGGCCGCCGCTGGTCCGAGGCGAACTACCCCGGCGGATACACCAGCTATGCGTCGATGAACACGTTGCACACGTTCTCGAGCACCTTTGGCGCACTGGAGCGGAAGCTCAGCCGCCATGTGAAGGCCTTTGCCCGCGAGCTCGAAATGGACCTGCGCGGGCGCAGCGTACACATGACCGACTGTTGGGTGAACATCATGCCCCCCACGGCGGCGCATTCACTGCACCTGCATCCCCTCGCCTTTATCAGCGGCACCTACTACGTGCGCACCCCGAAGGGCTGCCCCGGCCTCAAGTTCGAGGATCCCCGCCTCGACCGGTTCATGGCCGCACCCCCGAGGCTGTCCAGCGCCCGCCGCGACAACCACCTCCACGTCACCTATCCGGCCGAGGCCGGCCGGGTAATCCTGTTCGAGAGCTGGCTGCGCCACGAGGTCGCCGCCAACCGGGTGGATGCCGAGCGCATCAGCATCAGCTTCAACTACAACTGGTCATAGGAAAAGGCCTGCGGCCTTTTCCTTTTTCGGAATAAGAAAATTGTCGGTAAAAACACCTGATGCACGGTCAATCCCACAGGTTTATTGGAAGTGCATTGGGAATCTGGGCAAAAACCAGGCCCTTGATTTGACCAGTCAGACTCCTGGATGATTATGATTTGGCGGGATCATCCCGCCAAATCATGCTCGTCATTCGCCGCCTTGTGGACCGCCGCCGCGCCTACACCGCCCTGCTCCTGCCAGGTGTGCCTCCGCGGATATTTCCAACCAGTGATGCCGAACATGCCCGCATCCTCCAGATCTACAAACAGGACCGCGTTTACGAGGGCATCGCCAATGATTTCACGGATTTCCGCCTAAACGCGCGGCCACCCAACCCCTCCACCCCTCAACCAGTGTCACATAATACGTGACACTCGCCGGGGTGGGATTTGCCCGCTCCGCCCAAGCCGGCGGCGGGCCGGCTCAAGGACGGGTCGGGCGTTCCGGACGCACGGGTCGCCCGGGGCGGCACC
>JBGTGS010000096.1:0-23909 GCA_041746615.1 Opitutaceae bacterium
GATCCACCTTGAAGGTGACTGTGGGGACCACCGTAACCTCGGTCGGCTCCAATGCCACCGTCAACCTGCCCAACGGGGCCGTGCTGACGACGGACGGGAGCGGCAACGCGACGATCACCCTGTCAAGCGGTCACCTGATCAAGATCAGCACCACCGGGACGATCGATCTCGAATTGCCGGTTGAGGATCCGTGGATTTCGGTCAATGGTGTCAGCAGTGTGGGTGGCGTCGTCAACAACACCAGCAACGGGGCGGTGTACTCGGTAAAGAGGCCCGGCAATCATTCCGTGCCTCTTCTGAACAACGGGGTGCTCGACCGGCTGGACATCGGGATCAGCGAATCAGGTGAATGGCTCATTGGCGTGCGCTTGGGCTCGCAGACTGAGGGTCAGACGGTGTGGATTCCGATCAGTGTGGTGAGAAAAGTGGATTCCTTCCCGATGGAGATGGCTGTCGATGCCAACCGGAACGGTGTAATCCGATTGGCCCAGGAGGACGCCAGCGATCTTACCTCCACAGGTTATCCCTTCCGCTTCTGGGTTAATGACGACAACGATTCAGGAGATACGAATGGCAATGACATACCGAATCCAAACCATTCCTCAAATGGGGCAGCGGTCACCAACTTCAATGGTGATGGCATCGTTGACGGCACCCGCGATTTGGTGGATTTCTTCCCGGTTTTCCTCAACATCAAACAATTGCTCGCGCAGCTGCCGCCCAGTTCGTCGGTTAAGTACAAATTGAAGCATGCGGATAACGCGTTGAATTTCGTGTGCACGAAACTCAGCCGGGCGGATGCCATGAAGTACCAGACCGAGGATAAGGGAGCGATCTACGGCCCGACCCTGAACCAATCTGTCGCCAACGCAGGCACGCGCAGGATCAAAGCATCAGGAGTCGAACTTTCCCCCCAATTCCTCACGGGTGTAAAAGACAACGATTGGGGCGTCATTCTGGTGGAAAGTTGGCTGCCGACCACTCAACCGCTTGTATTCTATGTCGAGAAGGATGGTAAGACGATTGCGCAGACGGAGCTGCACCTCAGCATAAGTTCCGTGGAAGCAATGTTCCGTCACTTGAACTTGCGGGATGGACCTGACGCCCCTTCAGGTCTTGTAGGCAACCATCTGGATACCGGTCCGGCAACACGCCCGACAAATCCAACGGCCTTTCCGGATAGCGATCCGAACCAACCTTGGTTCATTTTCATTGTCGGCTCAAATGTCGGCGGACAAGTTGCACGCGGCTGGGAGTCGGAAACCTTCAAGCGTCTCTACTGGAGCAAAAGTAAGGCGAGGTTCCTCGGGGTATCTTGGTTTGGAGACCCTTATGCAAACAGCAGCGACGGCGTTTACGATTATCACTTGGCCGTTCGTAATGCCTTTGCTACCGCTCCAACACTGGCATCTGCCGTCAACAATCTTCCCGGAAGTGGCAGCAAGACCATCGCGGGCCACAGCTTGGCGGGCATGCTGATCAGCGCCGCGCTCTCTGATCATGGCATGAACGTGTCCCATGCGGCGTTGATTAACGGAGCCATTGCCCGCGAGGCCTTTGATGGTCGTGTCGGCTCCGGCAACCAGCTTAGCAGCGAGGAAAGTGACATGACGCCTTCATTCTGGCGAAGCTACGACCTTCGGCTCATGGCGACCAACTGGCACGAGCGCTTCACTGGGGACAACCGCCAAAACCTGACTTGGCGCAACCGTTTTGTCAGCGCAGCACCCAAAATACACAACTTCTACTCGAGTACGGAAGATGCGCTTGCTGCTTATGATGGAGATGTCCCCTCGACCTCGGGCGGAGCCGCTCTAGTTGCCATCACCAACGGCGCGACATTCTCGTCTTATGTCTGGGTTTATCAGGAAAAAGCCAAGGGCAACCGACAGAATTATTGGCTGCCTTTCATCGGTTCGTTCCATGCCGGCAGCACCTACATGGGCTGGGGCATGAACTTGAAGGACCCGGTGTTAAGTGGGGATCCGACCCACTGGAAATGGATAAACTCGCCCAACTACATCGGGCGCATGATCAAGACTTCGTCTGAGATAGGATCCCCAAACGACAGCGTCTTACGTCGCCATCCGGTGTTCGAGCCCGGTTGGGGAGTGGTGAGAAACCAAGCACAGCAAGAATCTCCAGTGTCGGACGTGTCGCCGGTCCAACATGCTCCGAGTTGGATTTACGACCTCTATCTTGCTATAGCAGGCAATAATCTGGCAGCAAACGCGGCCAATCGTGCACAACTTCTTGCCGAGGCGATTCCCGCGCAGAGTCTGCCCATCGGAGCGAATACGAGTACTGCATTCGAGGAGAGAAATTATAATTTACCTATAATATATACGGATGTCAGTTGGCCTCGTTCGACAATCAACGGTGTGCGCGAATGGCGACATAGTGACATGCGCGAAGTGGCTTATCTATATCAATCGGGATTTTGGGACTCACTGGTCTCGATCTCGCAATAACCATGACTATGAAGACAAAAATCCTGATCTGCCTAGGCGCGCTTTTGGCCGTTGCGGCCGTGAAGGCGCAATTCGAATTGCCGCTGGCCAAGGTGACGGTTCGCGTGCTGGACGAGGAGCAACAGCCGCTGTCCGGAGCGCATGTAACGTTAGGCTTCAAGAATCGCTTGACCGGCGATGATGTCTTTGTGCGCGGGCAAACGGATGCCGACGGTCGTTTTACCGGGGAAGGTGGTGTTGGTCCGACCGGCGTAAGTAATGAAATTACCAGCGAAGGTTATTATCAGGGGTGGGCTCCGATCCCTAAGTTTTACGAAGTGGATGCGTTCAACCGTGCTAAACCATGGAATGAAACTTACACGACCATATTGCGCCGCATAGGCACCACCTTGCCCTTATATGCACGCAGTGCATGGATTGAAGTTCCAGCGCTATCGACGGCATGCGGCTTTGATTTGGAGAGAAGCGACTGGGTGGCCCCATGGGGGATAGGTGAGACCACAGATTTGGTCTTCATTTTGGAGCGACGTTACGACACCCACATGGATTTTGATGTAACACTAGAGGTTCGTTTCTCCCATCCGTTGGATGGCCTCCAATTGACTGTGATGCCTGAGGAAGGGCGATATAGTCGATTCAAATGGCCGCGCGAAGCACCAGAATCAGGATACGAGCCCAGCTTGCGAACCCGTTTTGCTCGTGAACCCGAGGCAGGATTTACGAAGGAGGCGACCGATGAACAGGAATACTTCTTTCGCGTGCGGACGGTGGAAAGGGATGGACGGATCGTAAGTGCCCTCTACGGAAAGATCAAAGGCGGGCTCGAGCTTGCCCCTTCCAACTCTGAAACCTCCAAGGTCAGGTTAACCTATTATCTGAACCCGACACCAAACGATCGAAATCTGGAATGGGACACCTCCAGAAACCTTCTGACGGGATTGAGCAAGGCTGAAACGCCTCGAGAACCCTGACGCAGCCTTGGATTAACCCTGGCTCCGCAATCGACTAACATGCTCGGGCATTCTGCACGCCAAACAATGGACAAACTTATGAAATCCCCACTTCTGTACATTCAGATCATCAAAGCCTGCCTATGGGGGTTATTGACCGCTCCAGTGCTCCTATCAGCCCAATCGGAAGATGCTGCCCGGACGCCCGTTTCATTTGGACTCCCTCGTTTGGTAGCCACCAATCAGCGCGGTGCGGGCGAACCTCTTCCAGCGAATAAAGTCACGATAGACCGTCTTATCCCCGATGTCGGTGCAGCACGTTCCGGCGAGCGCCTGGGCGCGCCGTTTCTGTCAGTCGAGGCCGGAGTGAGCCTCTCCCGTCCCCTTCGCGGTACCGCGAAGGATGTCCTTTTTGTCTCGTTCTCAGCCTATGGTTCTTCAGGCACGATCATCACCATCGGAGGGGCTACGTTGGGGATCATCGCGAGCGACATCGATGGACGGGCTCAGTTGATGGCCTTAAAGGGTTCGGAGGAATGGGAATCCCTTCGCCTCCACGTTCCCTATGAAAAGTACGAGGGCAAGACCTTGGCCTCATTGCCGGTGCTGACCCTTCGTCTCGATCCCAAGGCCGGGGTATTTGATGTCTATGTCGGCACGCGCATGATCGCTTCAGATATACCGCTGGCAAAGGATGATTCCCGGCAATTCGTGATCACACCCGGTTCCGAGGGTGCCTGGCTGAAC
Organism: Opitutaceae bacterium; assembly: GCA_041746615.1. Classification (GTDB taxonomy): domain Bacteria; phylum Verrucomicrobiota; class Verrucomicrobiia; order Opitutales; family Opitutaceae; genus CAMAXB01. The sequence goes on from JBGTGS010000096.1 coordinate 4,169, forward strand.
GGTCTCGTGCAGTCAGACGAGAACCCACTCCACGAGGACGTCAACCGCAACGGGATCGATGATGCTTATGAACGGGAAACAAAAGGCCGTGTACTGGAATCTGATGCGCCGGCCTTGGAACGCCGGGAACTGGCCGCGAAGTGGCGCGAAGACCACGGCAAACGCCGCTCCGTCGCCCTTTTCTTCAACAGCCCGAGGCCGGACGCGAGGTAGAGGCATGAGGCCATGGGCTCGATTTACCAGCTTGTTACGATGGCGAGATCCCACGCCATGGTTGGGAAGTGTTTAAAAGGTAAAAGGTAAGTAATGACCCGTCGTGAATTGCTTTCCAAGACGACTTGGTTGTCCCCCCCCCCCCCGCCCGCTGGCAGGCGGGTTTCTAACCTTCGATACGTAGTAGTGACCATCGCCATGTCGTAATGGTCACCATTCGACATAGTTCTCGTTACCATCAATACGCTATCAATGGTCCCGGGCCGGACGCTTACCGAGGAAGCGCCCGAGTTCGTGGTCAATTTGGCCGGCCGCGTTGGCGAACCAGATGAGCGGCGCATCCCATGATAGGCAGGGCCTATAACGGAGAAAGGAACAAAATATTTCAACAAGGGCCCGGGAACTGGTTTAATGCTCCTCTGCCTTTTGTTCCCATGTCCGCTCCCTCCGTCCTCCCCACCGTCCCGGACCGCGATCCTGTCGTCGGACCCGGGGCGATCCGGCCGGATCCCCAGAGTGCAGGCGAGGAGCACCGGCAGCTTTCCCCCTTCAACCCTGACGAAACCACAGCCCAGAATCGGAAAACAACATGGACTCACACACTGAAACCAATGGCGGCAAATGCCCGTTCGCCCACATGCACGGACAGGTCGCAGCCCAGACAAACCGCGACTGGTGGCCGAATCAGATCAACCTCAAGATCCTCCACCAGCAATCCCCGCTTTCCGATCCCATGGGGTCGGGTTTCAACTACGCGGAGGAGTTCCGGAAGCTCGATCTCGCGGCCCTCAAGACCGACCTTTGTGCGCTGATGACGGATTCGCAGGACTGGTGGCCGGCGGATTTCGGTCACTACGGCGGCCTCTTCGTACGAATGGCCTGGCACAGCGCGGGCACCTACCGTTCCGGTGACGGCCGCGGTGGTGCCGGGGCCGGCCAGCAGCGTTTTGCGCCCCTGAACAGCTGGCCGGACAACGCCAATCTGGACAAGGCGCGCCGGTTGCTCTGGCCGATCAAGCAGAAATACGGCAACCGGATCTCCTGGGCCGATCTCTTGGTGCTCGCCGGCAACTGCGCGCTCGAATCGATGGGCTTCAAGACCTTCGGCTTCGCCGGCGGCCGTGCCGATGTATGGGAACCAGAGGAGTATGTCTACTGGGGCGCCGAGGACACCTGGTTGGGCGACAAGCGCTACACGGGCGACCGCGAGCTCGAGAATCCTCTCGCGGCCGTGCAGATGGGCCTCATTTACGTGAACCCCCAAGGGCCGAACGGCAACCCCGACCCCGTCGCTGCGGCAAGGGATATTCGTGAGACCTTTGCCCGCATGGCGATGGACGACGAAGAGACCGTCGCCCTGATCGCAGGCGGCCACAGTTTTGGCAAGACCCATGGCGCGGCTGACGCTGCGCATGTCGGTCGCGATCCTGAGGGTGCGGGCATCGCCGAGCAGGGGCTTGGCTGGGCGAACAGTTATGGCAGCGGCAAGGGTGGCCACACGATCACCAGCGGTCTTGAAGTCACCTGGACCACTACGCCGACCCGGTGGAGCAACAACTTTTTCGAGAACCTGTTCGGCTGCGAGTGGGAGCTCACGAAGAGCCCCGCCGGCGCCCACCAGTGGGTCGCCAAGGACTCCGAGGCCACCGTACCGGATGCGTTCGATCCGGCGAAAAAGCACCGCCCGTCGATGCTCACCACCGACCTCTCCCTGCGCTTTGACCCGGCCTATGAGAAGATCTCAAGGCGCTTCCTGGAGAATCCGGACCAGTTCGCCGACGCCTTCGCCCGCGCCTGGTTCAAGCTCACCCACCGCGACATGGGTCCACGCGCCCGTTACCTCGGACCGGAAGTCCCGGCCGAGGAATTGATCTGGCAGGACCCGATCCCCGCGGTCGATCATCCGCTGGTCGACGCCACGGACATCGCCGGTCTCAAGGTGAAGATCCTCGCCGCCGGCCTTCCGGTCGCCGAACTCGTCTCGACCGCCTGGGCCTCGGCCTCGACCTTTCGCGGTTCCGATAAGCGCGGCGGAGCCAATGGCGCCCGCATTCGCCTCGCACCGCAGAAGGACTGGGAGGTCAATCAACCCGCCCGACTGGCCAAGGTGCTCAAGGCGCTTGAAGGCATCCAGAAGGAGTTCAACGCAGCCCAGTCCGGTGGCAAGAAGGTGTCGTTGGCCGACCTGATCGTTCTCGGCGGGGCCGCCGCGATCGAGCAGGCGGCTCAGAAGGCCGGGCACCCCGTGGAGGTGCCCTTCATGCCTGGCCGCATGGACACATCGCAGGAGCAGACCGACGTGGATTCCTTCGCCGATCTCGAGCCGGTGGCCGACGGGTTCCGCAACTACCAGAAGACCAGGCATGCCCTCCCCGCCGAGCACCTGCTCATCGACCGGGCGCAGCTGCTCACGCTGACGGCACCGGAGATGACCGTCCTGGTCGGCGGCCTGCGGGTGCTGAATGCCAACCATGGCAAGACACCGCATGGAGTCTTCACCACCCGCCCGGAGACGCTCACCAACGACTTCTTTGTGAACCTGCTCGATATGAGGCACGAGGTGAAACCGACCTCGAAGAGCGAGGAACTGTTCGAGATCTGCGACCGCGCGACTGGCGACGTGAAGTGGACGGGCACCCGGGTCGACCTGATCTTCGGCTCGAACTCACAACTTCGCGCCCTCGCCGAGGTCTATGCACAAGCCGACTCACAAGGAAAGTTTGTGCAGGACTTCGTGGCGGCCTGGAACAAGGTGATGAACGCCGACCGCTTCGAAGTCGCCTGATCCGGCTGGCCTCTGGGAAGTGAGGCCCCGTTTGCACAAGACCCAAGCGCCACGCTGCGATTAAACGCGGCGTGGCGCTTTGTCTTGCCTGGATGTAACCTGGCTTCTTTCGCCTGGTGGGCTGCGTAGGCACCCAACCCAAGCACGGTCGGTCATGCGTCTCGGTGCCGCTTGTCGAAAATGTGTGTTGCGGGCTTCTCTTCGGGCTCCTTCGTGTCCAGCTTGACTGCGATGGCGACACCTCGCGCCGCCAACCGGCCAACCTTCAGTGACTTCAAGCCCGATACCCTTCGCGGCACCCCCGGGTTTTTCCGTGTCGGTCAAACCCAGGGTGGCCGCTGGTGGCTGCTTGATGCGCTGGACCGCCCGTTTTTCAGCAAGGGTGTCACCGCCATCAATCGCGCGGGTACGGCCGGCGGCCGCTCGGCCCCCCGCGGCCCCTACTTCGACACCATCGACGCGCGCTTCGGGACCGGTGAATCCGGGCCCTTCGTCGAGGATGTCATCACACGCCTGCGGACATGGAATTTCAACACGCTGGGGGCCTGGACCACGCCGGAGTTTTTCGACCGCGGGATGCCCTACATGGATATCCTGGATTTCCGGAAAATCTCCGACCACGCGTTCCGTTTGGGTCCGGCCAGCCTGCCGGATGTCTTCGATCCGCGTTGGATCGAGGCCTGTGATCGTTGGGCGGGCGACGTTTGTTCGCCCCTTAAGGAGAGCCGCCAGCTCATCGGCTATTTTACCGACCATGAACTCGGCTGGGCCCAGTTTCCCCCCGATGACGAGACGGGGGCGGTGGTGCGGCCCACGCTGCTGCAGATCTGCCTGAGCCTTGAGCCGGCCTTTGCGGCGTACCATGCCGCGTGGGAATTCGTCCTGGCCCCGCACGCGGGCGACCTCGCTGCGCTGGCGCGTTCGTGGGCGGTTCAGCTCCCCAACAAAGAGGCATTGCGCCAGCTCACGCTGGACGAACAGGCTCTGCAGACCCCCGGTTACCGCGAGGATCACCGGCGGTTCACCCGTGAATTTGCCCGGCGCTATTTCAGCCTCACCGCGGCGGCGATCCGTCGTTACGATCCGCATCACCTGATTCTGGGCTGCCGCTTCACCGCCCCGCCCGGCGGGGACGTGTTGTCGGAATGCGTCGAGCCCCACGTGGACGTGCTTTCGGCGAACCATGACCGCCGCAACCGGTCTTTGCCGCTGGACGCGTATCATGAGGAGACAGGCCTGCCGGTGCTCGTCGGCGAGTTCTCCTGGTCGGGGGACGACTTTGCCCAGCACCCCGTTGCGGATGAGCCGGCGGGGCTCAGTGCCATGGAGCGCATGCACCGCCGCGGGCGGGCCCTGCTGATGGAGACCTGTGCGCATCCCTCGGTTGTCGGCTACGCCTGGAACCGCTGGGTCCAAGGGGAACCGCGGTCCGGTCCACCCTTTGACTCCGGGCTGGTTTATACCAACGACCTCGCGGCCCGTGAACACACGGATCCTCTGGCGGCGATCAACGCAGAGATCGACGACCTGCGCGCCCTGTAGGAGCGGCTTTACGCCGCGATGCGCCGCCTCACGGCGGCGAGGGACAAGTGTATGGGGACAAGGGGAAGGGGATTGGAGATCGCGGCGTAAAGCCGCTCCTACAGGAAGATGGCCGGCTCACTCCGGGCTTGCCCGTTCCGGGTCCGCGCGGCGTCATGGATTCATATCCATGCAACCCTCCGACCTTTCCGACTACATCAAACAGCGCATCCGCACGGTTCGCGACTGGCCGAAGGTCGGGATCAACTTCCGCGACGTCACCACGCTCTTCCACGACCCCGAGGCCTTTCGCGTGATGGTGGAGTCATTTTCACTGGATTGCACCCGCCACAAGATCGACGTCGTGGCGGCAATCGACGCCCGCGGGTTCATCATCGGGGGAGCCCTTTCCTACCAACTCCACAAGCCCTTCGCTCTCGTGCGCAAGAAGGGCAAGCTGCCCCATGCAACCATCTCGGAAGATTATGACCTCGAGTACGGGTCTGCCACCGTGGAGATCCATGCGGATGCCTGCCAGCCGGGCGACCGCGTGCTGATCGTGGACGACCTGATCGCCACCGGCGGAACGGTCCTGGCCGCGACCAGGCTCTTCCGGGCGTTGCACGGCGAGGTCGTGGGGGTGGCCGCAATCATCGACCTGCCTGAACTCGGCGGCTCCCGGAAGCTGCGGGAGGCGGGATTGCAGGTGCATGCCCTTTGTTCGTTTTCTGAGCGGGAATAACCGGCGGAGCCGGAAATCCCATCCCGCGCATGCGGGATCAAATCCCAAATAACAGCGCGCCGCCGGTGCTCTTGCCCATTGCCCAGCTTCATCGCTTATTGCTTATCTCCTGTCACCCATGTCACTCACCATCTGGACTAATACCAAGCTCACGGGCAAAGCCGCTCAAATTCTGGCTGAGGGCCTGCGCGACCACCGGCTGGTCGTTTCGGCGCAGACCTCAGTATCCGTGCTCGTGGCGGGCCAGACCGACCCGGCGATGGCCGAGGCCGACATCGCCTTCGGTCAGCCCGATGCTGCCGATTGTCTCAAGTACGATCACATCAAATGGGTGGAGGTGACGACCGCCGGCTATACGCGTTATGACACCCCGGCCTTCAAGGAGGCATTTCGCGCGCGCGGGGCGGCCTTCACCAACATGTCGGGCGTGTTTGCGGAGCCCTGTGCACAACATGTGCTCGGCATGATGCTCGCGCTCGGCCGTCAGTTGTTGCCGGCCTATCGCGACCAGTTGGGCGACCATGGCTGGGCCTACCTGGAGAGGCGGGCCCAATCCCGGCTGCTCACGGGGCAGACCGTACTCCTGCTTGGTTTCGGTGCGATCGGCAGACGGCTGGCCGAACTCCTCGCGCCTTTCGGCATGAAAATCTATGCCGTGCGCCGGCAAACGTACAGCGAGTCTGGCGTGCATGTGATCGCTGAGGAGAAGCTGTCATCCGTCCTGCCTGAGGCCGATCATGTGGTGAACATATTGCCCGACAACGATGCCACCCGGAACTACGTGAACGCGCGCCGTCTTGCACTCTGCAAGCCCGGTGCCCGTTTCTACAACGTCGGCCGCGGCACCACTGTGGACCATCGTGCGCTCCGGGAGGCGCTGGAAGGCGGACGATTGGGGGAGGCCTACCTCGATGTCTTCGATCCCGAGCCCCTGCCGCCGGATGATCCGTTGTGGACGACCCGCAATTGTTTCATCACCCCGCACACGGCTGGTGGACGCATCGATCAGGACGAGGCCATCGCCCGGCACTTTCTGTCCAACCTGGCGGCCTTTGAAAGCGGCGGGCTCATGACGGACCGGGTGGTGTGAGCAGCCTGGCGGACCAACGTCCACCAGGCTGGTAGCCCTGAACGTGAGTTCAGGGAATGCCATGGCCGCCTTTATCCGGTCTCGCATCGGGCCACATTCGAGTCTTCACGTAGTCTCAAGCGTGAGCTTGGAGGTGAACGATTCCAATCTCCCTGAGCTCACGCTCAGGGCCACCCGATCTAGGAAGGGCTACCAAGGAGAGCGACCATCTCGTTCTGACGCCCGCAAAACCGGCCTTGCGGCCCCGTGCGGGCCGGGCAACCGTTACTTGGTGAAAATCGGCTTCATGGGAGGGGGCTTCGACCCTGTGCATTTCGGCCACCTCGTGGCGGCGCAGGATGCGTATGAGCAACACAACCTCGACCGCGTGGTGTTCGTACCTGCGTCCCAGGCACCGCTTAAGGCCTTCGAGACCATCACGGCTCCGGCCGACCGTCTGGCCATGCTCCGGGCTGCGACGGCATGGGACCGTCGCTTCGAGGTGTCCGACTACGAGCTCACTCAGGGCGGCCTCAGCTACACCATCAACTCCGTACGCCATTTTCGAAACCGGTATCCCAACGACCAACTATACTGGATCATCGGGGGCGACCATCTGCCGAAGCTGCACCTCTGGAAGGACATTGCCGAACTCGCGCAGATGATCGAGTTCATCTTCCTGGAGCGTCCGGGGCATCCCGCCAGGGCGGGACCGACCATCCCCGGGTTGCGGCTGCACCGCTGTGACGGGCATCTCATCGAGATCAGCTCGACGGAATTGCGCACCCGGGTGAAAAACAGGCTGTCACTCGACTACTTTGTTCCGCACAAGGCGATTGTCTATATTCAGGACAAGCACCTGTATCTCTGAAACCCTCCGCCATGCCTCCCGCCAAAAAAGCCAAGTCCGCCACCTCCGATCCCCTCCTGCCCCTGCTCACCGACATCGTGCGCGCGCTCGATGACAAGAAAGCCGCCGACGTCCGGGTGCTGCGCGTCAGTGCGCAGTCATCCATCACCGATTATCTGGTGCTGGCCACGGGCAATTCCGATCCGCACCTGCGGGCGCTGCGCGTGGAGATGGAGAAGGTGCTCGATGGGGCGGGGTCGCGCATTGCCGGCATGGAGACGTCCGATGGCAGTGGTTGGACGGTGGTGGATGCCTACCAGATCATGGTTCACCTCTTCACCCCCGACAAGCGGGATGCCTACCAGCTGGAGCGCCTCTGGAAGGATGCGGAGGACATCCCGGTGGCTGGCTTGCTGGGCAAACCGAAGCCGGCGGCGAAGCCCCGTGCTCCGCGCAAGACCGCAGCGAAGGCCGGGACGTCGAAGCCGGCGAAAAAGAAGACTGCGGCGTCAAAGAAAGCCCCTGCACGCAAGAAGAAGGATTAGCCCGGAAATTTCACGCGCAGCTCTTCAAACCGCTTCGCAGTTTTACAGAAACTGATCGGCCCAAACGGGCTCCTTTCATAGGAGATCAAAAACGCGGAGCGTTTTGTTTAGCCCGCTTATACCCCAGGCGTGGACGGCAGGCACACCTCCCGTTCATCGCTGGACTTTAATGGCAGGTGAAATAAGCGGGCTCCGAGCTCAGAACGCGTAGCCCAGGGAGCTGGTCACCCGCTGATCGGTCCGGGCTGTTGGATTGGCGATCGAGTTGTCGAATTCGTATTCGAAACGCAGATTCATCGAGATGCGATCGGTCACCTTGCCCTGAAGGGCTGCATTGAACTCGAACTTGTAATCGTGGGCACCCGTATTGCGTGAGTTCTCACTGGCGCTGATCTGGGCCAGAGCATTCTGGGTGAAGGTAAAGCGTCCGTTAATCCGATAGGTGTAATCCTCGAAAAATTCCCCCAAAGCGACGGTCTCCTTCTCGGCTCCGATGGTATCGCGATAGCGTCCGGTGAGGCCCAGCCCCACATTGATGATATGCTGGTTGTGGTCGAACAGGCGGTAGCCGAGGCCGACGTTTTGCTCGAAGCTGTGATTGATTTGCTTGAGCCGGTCGGAGTTGTAGCTGCTTTGGCTCTGGCCGAACAACCCGGCGGTGAGGTCTCGTCGCCACCGGAGGCTTGCGTCATAACGGTTGGATCCCGTCCGTTCGTTGACCTTGCTGTACAAGATGCGGCCGCTGGCTCTTATCTGATCCCGGTTGACACGTCGTTCGGCGGAGCTTCGCAGGCTGATGTCCATCCTGCTCTGCCGCCCGGATTGGTGCAGGAAGCCCAGTTCGATCGTACCCTTCCAAGGGGGAGTGTCGCGGGCGATGCCCTGGGGGTCGTCCTGTTCAGCGGATTCCACCTCATCGTTTGTGCGGGATTCGGCCTCGGACTGGTCAGGGGAAGGAGGCAGGCCGGCGAGGGATTCGGCTACCGTTTCCTGTGATGCGGATTCATCTTGTGGGGGCTCGGACTTTATCACCTGTGCGCCGGCAGCGGGCACGATGACAAGTCCCACGGCCTCGGCCTTGAAGTGGATCATGCCATTGGCCTGCTCAACGACCTCGCCAGTGAGGCGGTCGCCATTCGGCAGAATGAGTCGGGCGGCGTGCAGATCGACGGTCAATCCGCCTGATAAAATCACCCCAAGGCAACAAATCAGGACGGAAATGGAAGACCGGGGTGGAAATGCAGGCATGGCTGGACTGAGCGGATAAAATGATAGGATGGACGCTGCTAACCGTGAAGGTTGTTAAAGATTCCCTGAATAACCCATGGTTCCAGCCCGCCTTATGATTTGTTTTGCCCTCATGGGCGATTCTGGCCAGCTTCAATTACGTATTCGAGTCGGTTTACCCCTTCTTCCTACGAAAACTTCTCTCCAGTCCCGCGGGTTTACCCTTGTGGAGATCATGATAGTGGTCGTGATCATTGGACTGCTTGCGGCCATGGCCATTCCTGCTTTTCAAAAGGTGCGGATCGCATCTCAGGATAAAGCCGTACTCAACAACATCCGTTTGCTGGCCGGTGCTGCCGACCAGTATTTTTTGGAATTTGGACGAAACCAAGTGGCCTTTGACGAGCTCGTCGGCCCAGACCATTACATAAAAACTTTCCAACTTGTAGCGGGAGAGCAATATCCAGATGAGTACTTTCCGGCAATGCCTATCGTGGTATCAGGCATATCCGGTCAGCGCACCCTGACCTACACGAATTGAACAGGGTTTGTGCAGGTGGCTTGCGGGCTACGCATTTACACCTCCTTTACCCTTTTGCACTTGTTGTGAGTCCTAATGGGCGGCAGTTTCCAGCTAATGCTCATTTGAGCAGTCTTCATATCATACATACATAAATACCATGAATAGCGTCAAAAAATCCAGTTCCAAGGGTTTCACCCTCGTTGAAATCATGATCGTAGTCGTCATCATCGGCCTTCTGGCCGCCATGGCGATTCCTGCGTTCCAAAAGGTGCGCCAGTCCTCCCAGGACAAGGCCGTACTGAACAACATGCGCCAGCTCGGCGCCGCTGCTGACCAGTACTTCCTTGAGCATGGCACTGCTACGGCCGCGATTACCAACCTGGTGGGTTCCGATGCCTACATCAAGGCCCTCAATACGGTGGCCAACGAGACCTATCCGGGCGTTTACACCCAGGGCGTGACGATCACGGTTTCGAATATTGCCGGTGCTCGCACCCTGACCTACGCCCAGTAAGCAAAGGTCGTTGCCAACCTCCTCAGCCGCCCCCTTAAACGGTGGGCGGCTTTTCTATGCGTTCTCGAATTGCACTGTTCGTTCTGGTTGCTGCGCTGGCTTTCGCCCTGGGTTTCCTGACCTTCACGCCAAAGCAGGCGTTGTGGTTGGTTCAGCACCTGGGTTACTGGCTGACCCTGATGTCCTTCGGTTTGTTCGTCGCCCTGCTGTGGCGTTCTCTCCATGAGGACAGGCAGGCGATTTGTGGCTGGCGGGAGGCCAGCCGTTCCTGGGTCTGGCCGGCGCTCACAATAGTGGCAGGCAGTATTTTTCTGCATGTGCATGAGACCCATGGCTTCAAGATTGTGATGGATGAGGTCATCATTCAGGGCACGGCCATGAAGATGCACGCCCTGCGCGAGGTCGGCACTCCGCTGCGCGGCTACGATTTTGCGGGCAATTATCTGCTGCTTACCTCGTTCATCGACAAGCGTCCGCTCTTTTTCCCATTCTTGCTTTCGCTGGTGCATGATCTGACCGGTTATCGGGTGGCCAACGGGGTGATTCTCAACGCAGTGCTCACCCCGCTGTTCCTGTTGATGGCCTATTTGGTGGGGCGTCGTTTGGGCGGTTCCTTGGCGGGGATTGCCACCGTTATCCTGTTCGCCGGGCTTCCGTTGCTGGCACAGAATGTGACCAGCAGTGGATTCGAAGTGCTCAATCTGCTCATGATTGTGCTCACCTGCTGGCTGGGGATGCGCTATGCGGAGCGTCCGGACGATGCCCGGCTGGGGGCATTCCTGCTTTCCGGCGTGCTGCTGGCTCAGGTGCGTTATGAATCCGTGATCTTCCTGCTGCCGGTGGCGGCCACGATCATTTACGTCTGGTTCCGTGAGCGGAGAATCAGCCTCCCCTGGCCCGTGCTGCTTTCTCCCCTGCTGCTGCTGGTCTATCCCTGGCAGTACAATGTCTTCAAGTTGTCGGAATCCAGCTGGCAGCTGAGGGACAAGCCCGGGGCGGAGAGTCCGTTCGGACTGGGTTACTTCTATGACAACGTCGGCCATGCCTTGAATTATTTCTTCAGCTTTGACGGGAGCCAGGGAAACTCCTGGTTGATCGCGGTCCTGGGCGTCGTCGGTATGGGTTTTCTCACCCTGATGGTGTACCGGCAGCACCGGGAGATCGCCCGGGATCGTCCTGCCCACCTGGTGGCCCTGCTGTTCTTGGGAGCGCTTGCGCTTCACGGTCTCCTGATGCTGTGTTATTTCTGGGGGCAGTTCGACGACCCGGTCATCCGCCGGCTCAGCCTGCCGAGCCATCTCCTGCTGGTGTTCGCCTTCGTGCTGGTGTTGCCCTCGCTCGTGAAGCACCCGGCCCGATTCAAGGGCTTGGTTGTTGTTGCACTGCTCCATCTGGTGACTTTCGCCGCGCCTCATGCCTCGCGGCATGCCTACACCCAGGAAAATTTTGCCGCGCGCACCAACAACTGGCTTGCGGACTACATTCATACTCAGGGTGACCGCCGGCTGCTGGCGATCGACGGGATGTCCCACCTGCTCTGGCTTGTCCACGGCAAGTCCAGCCTGCCGATGGAGCTGTTTGCCAAGCGGCTGGACGCCGTTCTCTTTCACTACCGCCAGCGCAGCTTCGATGATGTGCTGGTGGTCCAGCGGATGGGGGTCGATGCCGACACCGGCGAACGCATTGCCTCGCTAAGCGACCAACTGGGCGACGGGGTGACGCTTGAGATGATCGACGAATACATGTTCACTCCGGTCTACGTCATCCGGTTGAGCCGGGTAACGGCGGTGGATGAGGACAAGGTCCGAGCCTGGGCTGAAGGCCGGCTGCAGTTCGAGCCACCCCCGGAGCAGATCCAAGTGGAAGTTCGCCGGCGTGAGGGGAACTATATCGAAACCTGGTTTGGCAACCTGCCCTGAGTCCGGCCGGGCTGATCACCGTCCCCGACGCTCGACGGCGGCTTCCATGGCGTCGGCGAGTTCAGCGAGGCCGGCCTGGGTCGCAATGCGAATGTCCTCGGCCGTCAGGTGGTAGATGAGCAGGCTGTAGCCGATGGTGGCATCGGGTTCGCGGGTGCGCAGGTAGTGGCAAAGGCGGGCTAACCGCAGCCGGTCGTATTCATAGAGGGCCCAGGAGAGTTCATCGAGAGCCGCGGGGGTGGTGGAGCCGGTAAGCTCATCAACCTTGGCCCGGTAAAAGTGCAACGCGGTTTCCCGTGCGATCGTCCAAGGGCCGCGGACTTCACTGTAAACCTGCTGAAGTTCGGTGGCGCTCAGGCAATACCATCCGGGCTCGAGCTCGAACCACTCCCGCGGCCGTTCGAAGATGTAGGTTGGCATGAGCTCCCGGGCCCGGATGCCGTAGTAGCGGGGATACCCGCTTCCGGTGTAAGTGAGATACACGTTTTCGTCCGCATCGACATTGTTCTCAAGCCACCGGCTCAGTCCCGGCAGATCCTGGCCCCAATCCAGCGAGCTGTCTACCAAGTGTCGGTAGCCTTGCGATGGACCGCCCGCGATCGGGTTGAAAAAGGCGAGATAATGCGGACGGATCAAGGTCGATTCCATGGCGAGACCGGCCAGGAGGATGCCTGCAACAAGTTTCAAGGAGCGGGTGGCGCCGGGACGCGCCAGCATTCCGGTAACTATGAAAAGCGCCGGATAGATGGGCAGCAGATGGCGGTGCCCGATGTTAAGGTTGCTGGTGAGTGAGACCGCCCAGTAGACAACGAAGAGGACCATCAGCGGGGCAAGGCGGTAGCTCCAGCTTTGCATCCATTGAGGGAGAGATCCCGCACGGTATTTGTGGCGAGCCAGGCCGATTGCGGCCAAAACTACAGCCCCCCAAGCGAGAAGTTGGCTGAGTGGGGTCTTGATCAAGAAGGCATAGGGAAAGAAATGCACCCAACCGGTATTGCTGTACTCGCCATTGAGGAAGGCGCTGCGTTCGGCGGATCCGTGCAGAACGAAGGCAAACCCCTGCAGATAGGCTTCCGGAAACAGCTGCCAGCGATGGCCCGCCAGCAGCAGGGTGCGCAGGGCACCATCGGGAGGTAGCACGCGTTCCCACGACCAGTAGAACTGGGAGAAAGGAGGCAGGTTCGCGCTGGTCGCCTCGAAGCGGAATCCGAAGAAGGCCCAGATGACCAGCCAGGCTACGCCCATCTGCCCGACTGCCGAAAGCAGCAGGCCGGAGCAGCGGGATCGACCGGTCAGCGTATGGCGGGATCCCCGGAACGACGTTTCCAGCGGCCGATCCGAAAGGAGGCGGATGAGTGTGAGCAGGCCCAGGATGGGCGCCAGTAGCGCGCTGGAGAACTTGGCCACGCAGGCCAGGCCGAGCGCGAGTCCGCTGAGGAGCCAAGTACGGAAGGTGAGGTGGTGCGACTGATGCCAGTAGGTCGCGATGGATAGCAGGAGAAACAGTACCAAGGTGGCATCCGATGTGACCAGCGGACCATGGGCCAGGAAGTTGGGGCAGAGGGCGTAAAGTCCGAGGGAGAATAATCCCGCCAGGTCCCCCCATAATCGCCGTGACCAAGCGAACACCACCAGACCAATGCCCGTGCTCATCACGACCATCATGGCCCGGGCGGAGAATAGCATGAAGTCCGTGTTGTTGCCGCTGCCGTAGAAGAAGCGGTGGCCGATCAGCCAGACATGGGATCGTGCCCAGGCGGCGGTATCGTCGGTGGCCAGCACGGGTTCCTGCCATCGGAGGGGCAGGGCCGCCCAGCGCTGCGGCAGGTTGCCGTTTTCCGGTTGCAGACGGTAGTCATCAAACTGCCAGTATGCGTATCCGCTGGTCAGGTGAGCGAGTTCGTCCGTGGTCGTGGACTTGTCCACCAAGGCGGTGAGGGCCAGCCACGCATGGAGGGCGAGCAGGAAACTGGCGACGAGGGTTACGGCGGCGGAACGGGGCCGACCGGCGGGGTCGGGTGGCATCAGTAAGAAAGATTTCGACACAGTATCGGCCCGTGGGAACTGTCGTCACAAGTCAGAACCCATGCCTGCATGAACGCCGCAGAATACGCCAACCTGGACCGAGTTGAAGCCGATCATTGGTACTACGCGGGCAAGCGGGAACTGGTGCGCGGGTGGATCGGTCGGGTCCGGCCGCCCCGGCCAGATGACCTGCTGCTGGATTGCGGTGCCGGTACCGGCCGCTTTGCACAGGAAATGGAAGCGCACTGCCGCGTGCTGGTGCTCGATGACCACGAGGAGGCCCTGCGGCTGCTGCGAAGCCGGTTCAGGCCCGATCAGGTTTTGAGTCTCGCGGGTGACCGGATACCGCTGCCTGATGGCTCCCTGGATTTTGTGACCGCACTCGATGTCCTTGAGCATGTGCCCGACGATGCCGCTGTGGTGCGCGGATTTCACCGCCTTTTGAAGTCCGGTGGAATCACGGTCGTTACCGTTCCGGCATCGATGGCGCTGTGGAGCGATTGGGATGTGGGCTTGCATCATTTCCGTCGCTACCATCGGGCCCAGCTAAAAGAGTTGTTTGCCGGTCCCGAGTGGGAACTCCTGCATGTGAACTACACGAACGTGCTGGTTTATCCTGGAGTTTGGTTAATGCGCCGCTGGCGTCGCTGGTTTCCCGCAAATGGAAACTCCACGCGCGCGGAAGACAGATTGCCCCCCCACTGGATCAACAGATTTTTGCGTGCCACCTTCGTGGGGCTGGCTTTCTGGCGCCTGCCTTTCCCCTTTGGCGTCAGCCTGGTGCTGATTGCCCGCCGGCGGTAATCAGCGCGTCAGGGGCCCGAAGGCCTCGACGGGAAGGACGCGCGCTGAGGACACCGTGCGCCCCTCCGCGTCCAGTAGCAAAACTTCCATTTCGTGGCTCAAGGTCTCAGGTGGCAGCGATGGAAAACGGACGTGCAGTCTCAACGGTTGGTCAGCATGCAAGGGCCAGGTAACCGGTTCGGGCGGGCTATCCGGACGGTTGTCCCAGAAGATCTTCTCAACCCTGACATCCGTCGTATCCAGCGTATACACGATGTTCTGGTCAAAGTCCTTCAACGAGATGCCCGCAATGGGATGATCGAGAGGGGCCAAAGTCACGGTGATCATCTGGCCATTCTCCGCCGCGAACAGGCGGGCGGTCTGAAGCGGAGCGATCGTCCGACCTTTCCGAACCCAAATGGCATAACCATAGACGGTGAATGCCCGTTCGAAGGTGGCATGCAGATGATTGAACAACGGACCGTGGAGCGTGAAACCGTCTTCGGTGAGCGAGACGAGAATCTGGTTCTGCACGATGAGCAACGGACGATCGGCCGCGTCGAGACGCGCGATAATCGCCTCCTGTTGCTGCACACTGAGAAGGGAAAACCAGTGGGTTGCATTCGCTCGAGTGGGCGTAGGCACGCCGGACCACAAGTTGAAGCTGTAGCAACCGGGGATCGTGAACAGGACATCGGCGTGCAGACGGGCGTTGACCGTGGTGATTTGGATAGCGGAGGCGAGGACTCCGGGCAGGCGGAGACGCTCGGCTCCGGGCAAGGCGAGTAGCTCGCCCCGATGGGGATCGACCACCGCCGGTCGAGCGAGGTTCCATCCCATGACAACCATCAATCCGGCCGCGGTGGTTTGGGCCAATTTACGGGGCAGATCGGGGATCAAGAACCGACCCTCTCTTTGCAGAGCCGCGAACGAGTCGTTCAAACCCAGAATCATCAAGGGTAGCCACAGGAACGCCCCCCAGTTGACCTGGCTTCCGGCAACCGGAAAGGCGTGCATCCCTTGGAAGACAAGAAGCAGCGCCAGCCATGCCCGCGCCATGTCCGCCGGAGACCTTGCGCCGCGGGTCGAGGCGAGGGGCCAGGCAAACAGCCCCGCCAATGGCAGGCCAAAGTTCAAAACCGCGCTGGCGGGACTCAGGCCGAAAGCCGGCAGAAACGTCAGGAGAAAAAGGAGGGAGATGATCACCCGGATCCAGGCTGTTGCCCGGACTACCGCAACGGTGGGAGGGCGGAGTTGGAGGCTGATGATGCCTGCCACTGCGGTCGCTGCGAAGATTGCAGTTCCGGGCATCCATTGGAACGCGAAGGCGAAAGCTCCCGGATGCCGGAGGGGCCCGAGAAGCACGCCCTCAATCAGGTCGGCGGGACTTGTGCCGCGGATCCCCATGGCAAGGACCACGAGAGCGCTGCAGCAAGCCGCGGAGCCGGCGAGCCACAGAATTGACGTCCAGGGCGCCGGCTTTGATCGAATGCTCGCCGCTGATCCTGCGACAGCCCCCACGATCGAGATTCCGCTGATTAGGGCGAAGGTGAAAACCCAACCCTGTTCCAGCAGTCCCGACATGAGCACGAAAGGCAGCAGCAGTCCCACCCCCGCGACCGGGATCACCGCGGCGCCGGGCCGCCGCGAAGGGGCGGCCAAGGCGAGCCATGCAAGAGTGGCGAGAAATACAAAGACCCCGAGATTGATCTTCACCAAGGCAAGTGCCGTGGCGATCACTCCCACGGTGACCGCGAAAACCTTGAGATGATTGCGACCCAGGAGCACCGCACCCGCCAAAGCTGCCGCGGCGACGAGGAGCGAGGTGAAGCTTCCGGGGTGGATTGGCTCCCTGACGTTGATCCATAACATGGTGAACACGCCGACCAACGTGAATAGGACGAGGGTGAAGGGCGCGCGGCCGCGCGCCACGATCGCCGCGCACAGCCCGGCGGTGCCTAGCCAGTTGATCAAGGTCAGCCAGCGGCCGCTCGTGTGGGTCCAGGAGAAATCCAACAGCCGGTGGAGGGCATCATAAGCCAGATAGAAGAAGGGGCCATACTGGGAATACAGGTCGCGATAAAGCCCCCCTTCGGCGGCGAAGTTGCGAAGGGTGATGAGGACATAGCCCTCATCATCGTAGAGCATGAAGGTGCTGAACAGCAGATCATGGCCGATCCAGCCCAGGCCAGATCCGACCAGTAGAATGACCGCCCAGCGTGACCCGCGACTATTCAAGCCCGATCCTGCGTTTCACGATATAGTTGGGCCGGCGCTTCACCTCGTCATAGACCCGCCCGAGATACTCTCCGAGCACGCCAATGCCGATCAGCTGCACGCCGCCAAGGAAGAGAATCAGCGTGGCGATGGTGGTGAATCCAGTCTGCGCGATCTCGATGCCGAGGAGTCGCCGGGTGACGAAGAACATACCCACGGCAAAGCCTGCGAAGGCCACGAATATCCCCGCCATCGTCAGGAGGCGCAGAGGGAGATAGGAAAAGCTGAATACCCCATCGAGCGCATAGCGGACGAGCCGCCGGAAGGTCTGGCCCGGTTGTCCGGCGGCGCGCATCTTACGATCATAGACCACATCTGCTTGAGAAAACCCGACCCAAGCCCGGAGGCCGGGGAAAAAGCGGTGTTTCTCCGGAAGTTGATTGAAGGCCTTGACCGCGGTACTCCCGAGTAATCCGAAAGTTCCGGTGTTCGCCTTGATCGGGAAGTCTGTGAGGCGCTGAAAAACTTTGTGAAATATGTCAAACCCGAGACGTCGAAGACCGGTATCTTCTCGTGATCGCCGGACCGCCAGGACCACCTCAGCTCCCGCCTCCCAAGCGGAGAGCAACTTCGGAATCAATTCGGGCGGGTCTTGGAGATCTGCATCCATCGTGATGACCGCATTGGAATCTCCCGCGTGGGCCAGTCCTGCCGTCAATGCAGCCTGATGGCCGAAATTTCGCGAGAAATGGATTAGCTTAAAGCGGGAATCCTGACCCGCATATTCTGCAACCAATTCAGCGGTCCGGTCTGTGCTTCCATCATCAATAAGAATGACGATCCATTGCCGATTTGGCAGGGCATCGCACACTCTCTTTATTCGCTCAAACAACTCGGGCAAAACGAGCTCCTCATTAAAGACAGGGATGATGATGGAAATCTTTGTCATTTCACTGCTTGGATTGGAGTTTTAGCTTGCGAGTTGTATCGCAAGCAGTTGGTTGGCGTCGAGCCCTTCATGTTGCTACCATTACCGATGTTTTAGCTTCGATCATTGAACCGTATCAATCGGACGTGACCGGTCTCCAGTCATACAGTATCCAGGCATTATATCCCGTGATTCGGGCCCCATGGGGAATAATTGAGCGGGCAATTCCCCAATCCATTTCATTCTTCAGGAATGCAATTCCTGAAAGTTGGGGTGGAAGATGAGCTATGGCGGTTTGGTGCCCGACAGGGTCTTTCGCCAGATAACGTATAAATAATCCGTCCTCTACATGGTAGAATCGTTGTTCGCTGTAATAGGTTATAAGGGGATGCCACGGAAAGTATATCCGCCCTGGTTGCGCCCGGGCGAGGGCGTCGCCGTCCGCCAGATGGGCGGTCAATGGGAGCCACGGTCCCGAAGATCCGGTCCAGAGGCGAATCGCGAGTAAAGAGACGATGATGAGAGTCGCGAGTGCATGGTTCCGGGCGGTGGGTTTAGGCATGAGCATGGCCAACGTCGCTGCGAGCGGCAGGAAGAAGAGCCAACCATGGAGTGAATTAATTGATCCACCTGTTTTTAGAATGGACATTATGTCAAGTGGCCACGCCGAAGCCCAGGCAATTATTGGCAGCAGCCAAAGGCGATTGCAGGTGGGATGGCGTCGAATTACCAAGAACCCTGCACACAGCGGGACACCTGTGTGCACAAGTAAATATGGCCAGAACTCGATCAAACGTGCAGTGATCGATGAGGCCCACGGCAATGTGGATGGCAGAGTAACGAGATTATAGATTAGTGGTCCGGGCCCAAAAATTGCCGCTGTTGCCAGAAATGCACCCAATGTCAGGACGAGAATCCGTACACCTTGAATCACAGCCTGGAGAAGCCCACAGCGAAATAGGAGGAAAAGGCATTGAGCTAGGCCCAGCCCCACCATGGTCTGCTTAGAGAGTATGGCGATCATGCACCCGATCGCAGCCAGCCACAGTGATTGCGGGGAGAGGTAATTGCTTAGGCATAGCAGGGAAAGAAGTCCGGCGGCGATCGCAGTATTGTCGGCCTGCATAAACTTAAAGCTGCTCTCCGGCCATAAAGCCAAGCAAAGGCCAAAGGCGAGCAACCGAGCCTGAGGGTTGTGCACGCGCCCCACGACTGAGAAGCGTGTGCAAACAACGGCGAGTGTCGCAACGGTGACCCCCAAATTGATCGCGCCGCTGATCTTCAGCGCATTAGACGCACTGTCCGCCAGCATGGCTGGAAGATGCAAGAGCAAGGGCATGGGCCCGTAGATCCACGTGCTCGCGGGCCCCTGGCCCTTCCCTGGATAGGGAGGCAGACCCTCGCCGAGCATGAAACTGGGGACTAGACGAATTTCATTCCAGCCAAAGGCAGGGTACAGACAAAAACACAGCCACAACCAAGCCGCGGCAAGAATTATCATCACCGCTTGCATGCTAAGAATCGTGACGGAAGGGCTAACTCGCGGCATCGGGATCAGTTGCTTGGAGTGGCCGATGTATTGACTTATGAAATTGTATGACCGCCACTAAAAGAAGAGCTGCGATGATGCCACAGGCAACTGGCCAAGGAGGGCCCTTGTCGCCGATAAAATCGTAGCCTGCTATCTGCTTGAAGAGGGCATTTTTTGTCGTACTTAAACCGAACTCAGTCACCTGCCCCTGTAAGACGGCCGTTAGCGCCCCTGGAGAAACTTTCCCTGCGTACTGCAAGTAAAAATGTAAACAGATTCCCAGGAGGAAATCGATGCTCAGCGACAACCACCAAATCTGGCGCCAGGAAGCCGAAATCCGCGCCGGGAT
>JBGTGS010000097.1:0-10143 GCA_041746615.1 Opitutaceae bacterium
CCGCTGATGCGCCGCAACCGCCGCGGTCCCGGTTTCTCCGGCACCACCGGCTTCATGGCCAAGGCTTTTAAGCAAAGTGAAACGGCGCTCATCGAAGCGCTTGCCGCGCTCGGCCTGGTGCCTTCGGAGAAATCCAACGGCAAACCGGAGTACGTCAGGATCGGTGCCAACGAGTATTGGCTCAATAAGGACAACCGTGGCGGAGTGTGGATCAATGGCCGTGAGTGCCGGGATGGCGATCGGGCCGCGCCCGCTTCGGACCAGCCGGATGTTGCGGCGGAATCCGCCGCGCTGGACGCGACCCGCTCCGAATCCACGGCCACACCCGCTTCCGTGGAAACAGTTGCGACAGATACGGCTCCTCCCTTTGGATCATCGGCGACGGCAGCGCCCGCCGGTCTGGCCGCGTTGCGTCTGCGGTTGCAACCGAACAAGCGCGGCGGTGGATCGTCGGCGGGGCTCGGCGAGCTTGCCCGCCTGCAGGACCAATCGGAGGAGGCGGTCATTGCGACGCTGACGGCCGCGGGGCTGACTGTGCCGGCGGATGCCAAGACGAAGCCCGTGGTGGTGGAACTCGGCGAGGAACTTCTCTGGATCAGCCGGAACGCCAAGGATGGCGCGCTTTCGCTCAATGCGAAGGCGAAGCCCGCCCGCAAGCCCCGGCTGAAGACGAAGAAGAGCTGACGCTGAGGAAAAGTTTCGGCGGAAAAACCTGATCGGGTCGGCTTGTCCGCGGCGGTGGCATCTGCTACGGTCCGTGCGCATGCTCACGATCACGGCCCTGCAGAAATCATTTCCCGTGCCCGGCGGGGGCGGATCGCGCCGCATCATCGATGTGCCGCATTTCGCGCTGGCGGCCGGTGAGCAGGTGGCACTGCGGGGTGAGAGCGGATCCGGCAAGACGACCTTTCTGCACTTGGTCGCGGGTATCCTGGCGGCCGACGGTGGACGCATCGAGCTGGCCGGCACGGAAGTGACGGCGCTGAAGGAAGCCGCGCGGGATCGGCTGCGCGCGCAGCGGATCGGCTACATTTTCCAGACCTTTAATCTGCTCCAAGGGCACACCGTGCTGGAAAACGTCCTGCTCGGCATGGCCTTCGGGGCGGGCGCGGACCGTGCGCATGCGGGCACCCTGCTCGGGCGCGTGGGGCTGGAGGATAAGCTCGGCCATTATCCACGCCATCTCTCCACCGGCCAGCAGCAGCGGGTGGCGGTGGCCCGGGCTCTTGCCAACCGGCCCGGACTGGTGCTCGCGGACGAGCCCACCGGCAACCTCGACCGGCGGAACGCCCGTGAGTCCCTCGCCCTCATTCGCGAGGTCTGCCGGGAGTCCGGTGCCGCGCTTTTGCTGGTCAGCCATGATGAGGAAGTGCTCGCCCAGTTTGATAACGTGCACGATTTCGCCGTGCTCAACCGTGCGGTGGAGGCCGTTGCATGACCCTCTGGAACCTCATTCACCGCAGCCTGCGGCAGCACGCCCTGTCCACGCTGATCACCGCCGGGAGCATCGCGCTCGCGGCCGGCCTTCTCCTCACCGTTTGGATGGTGAAGACGCAGTCGCAGGCGGTTTTTGCGCAGACCAACTCCGGATTTGACGCCGTGCTTGGGGCGCGCGGATCCAAGATGCAGCTCGTGCTCAATGCCATCTTCCACCTGGAGGCTTCACCGGGGAACGTCGGGGCCGAGGATTTGGCCATGATCAGCCGGCATCCGGCGGTGCGGACGGCCATTCCCATCGCAGTGGGTGACAATTACCAAGGCTGGCGGATTGTCGGCACACAGCCGCGCTTGTTCACCGACATCGAGTATCTGCCGGGCCGGAAGTACGCCTTTGCCTCGGGCCGGCTCTTTGAAGACGGCACGCGTGAGGCGGTGGTCGGCAGCTATGCGGCCCGCCGGCTCGGTTGGAAGGCCGGTGACACCTTCAGCCCTTATCACGGCCTCGCCTTCAACCCCGGCAGCCAGCACGAGGAAGTCTACACCATCACCGGCGTCCTCGAGCCGACCAACAGCCCCGTGGACCGGGTGATCTGGATCCCGCTCTCCGGCGTACAGACCATGAGCGGTCACGATCCCCGTGCCGCCCAGGATGTCAGTGCGGTGCTGATCCAGCTACGGGCCCCGACGGCGGGGATGATGCTGGACATGATGTACAACCGGCAGGGTGACCGGCTGACCTTTGCCTTCCCGATTGCCGCGATCATTGCGGACCTGTTCAACAAGATCGGCTGGTTCGACCAGGTGTTGACGCTGCTGGCGGCCCTGGTGGCGGTGGTGGCGGCGGGATCGGTGCTGGTGAGCATCTACAATTCGATGAGTGCCCGGCAGCGTGACATTGCGATTTTGCGGGCGCTGGGCGCGCGACGGCGCACGGTTTTCGGCGCGGTGGTGGGGGAGGCCGGAGCCATCGGCCTGCTGGGCGCCATCGCCGGTTATGGGGTTTATTTTGCGTTGGCGGCGGCGGTGGCCGGGATCATCCGCGCCCAGACCGGCGTGGTGCTCGATCCCTGGCAATGGCATCCGGTTTTCTGGTGGGCGCCGGCGGCACTGACCGGGCTCTGCGTGATCGGCGGACTGCTGCCCGCCTTCAAGGCCTACCGCGTGCCGGTGGCAGAAACGATTGCGCCGGTTTCGTAGACACGAAACCGGAAATCCCAAAATTCCAAACGCCAAATCCCAAAAATAATCCCGGAGACGGAATCACATCATGAGAAACAAATACAGTCTTGGAGCCCTGGTGATACTTTCACTGCTGGTAGCCGGGTGCGGTGGGCAGCATGAGCACACCCATGATCATGCGGCGGGTCATGTGCACACCGCGCCCCACGGGGGAGTGCTGGTCGAGTTGGGCGACCACCTTTACAACCTCGAGTTCCTGTTCAACCCGGCCACGGGACGACTGCAGGCCTGGGTGCTCGACGGGCATGCGGAGAACTTTGTGCGCAGCGCGATGCCCTCGTTCGAGGTGGTGATCACGACCGCGGGCGGCCCGCGCACCGTGGTCATGCTGCCGGTGGCCAACCCGGCCACGGGGGAGACGGTCGGGGACACCTCGCAGTTTGAGGCGGAGGTTCCCTGGCTGGCGGCGATCGGGGCCTTTGCGGCCGAGATCCCCGGGGTCACCGTGCGGGGCACGCAATTCGAGAACGTCGCCCTGGTTTATCCGCCGCCGGGGAGTTGAGCCGGATGCCGGCCCGGACCAAACGTCCAAACCCTTTGACGAACTTGGAAATCCCGACAAGATTGGTGACTCAAAGATGAAAATTTTCCAGCGCAGCTGCCTTCCGCTCATCGTCCTGCTGGCGTCCGCCATGCCGGCGGCGGCGGCGCCGGAAATGGACGGCGATTACCTCAAGACCGGCTTTGATGTGCTGGCCGGCTACAAGTTCGTTGCTCCGCCCATGGATCCCGTGCTGTCGGCCGGCGGAGTCCGCCCCACCGGCGAGGAGCAGATTCCCGCGGAGGTCAAGGCGCTCAACGGACGCAAGGTGGTGATCCAAGGCTACATGATCCCCGTGAAAATGGAGGGGGGGCTCGTGACGGAGTTCATCGTCGTGAGCGACCCGCTGGTTTGCTGTTACGGGAATGTGCCCGAGATGAATGAGTGGATCGTCGTGAAGATGACGAAGGGTGTGCAGCCGCTCCAGGATGTACCCCTGTCATTCTACGGGAAGCTGAAGGTCGGGGCCATGTTCGAGAATGACTTCATGGTGGGCATCTATTACCTCGACGGGGATCGGATGGAAGTTCCCGCATCCTAGCAGCCTGTCGGACTTAGCTTCAATGCCCTCAGTTGACGGGCGATGATGGGGCGTGCGCGGGGGCCCTGCCGACAGGCTGCTAAACGAAAATGCCCGGGGCATTTTCGAGGACAATCACCCGCGGAACCGGCGACGCACCAGCAACCGGCTACAGTTCAGCTTGAATTGCTCTGCATCCTGTCGGCGCTGCCATCAGCGCCGTCCATTGGAGACAGATGGTTTGGTCGTCTGGGCGGGGCCTTGCCGACGGGCTGCCAGCCACTCCGTTCAGCGTGAAATGTCGCTCTGGGTCAGCACGCGGAAACCGCGTTGGCTGAGGTTTTGTGCGGCTACGTCGGGATCCTCCGCATTGATGACCATGGCGGCCCGGCCCTCGGGGCGCTTGATGAAGCTGTAGATGTAATGGATGTTGATCTCGGCCTCCAGCAGGGCGGCAAGCACGGGCTTCAGGTCGGCCTCGTCGCCGATCTCCACAGCGATCACGTCGCACTCGGTGTAGGGAAAATCATTGTTGATCATCAGCTCCCTGGCCCGGTCGGGATCGTCAACGATCACACGCAGGATGGAGCTGTCAGTGGTGTCGAGCACGGTCACCGCGATGATGTGGACCTCGTTCTCGCGGAAAAGAGTGGCGAGATCGAACAGGCGGCCCACGCGGTTTTCTGCAAAAACAGAAAACTGTTTGACGGGGTCGGTGGTGATCTCGGTGCGGGTCGGGGCCATCGGAGGAGTAGGGCCGAGACTGACCGGTCGGCCCGGTCCGGTCAATCGTCCGGAGTTTTAGGATGGTGAAATCCATCGGCCCGCGTTGACGGAGAGGACTACGCATTCATGCTTTCGGCATTCCGATGAAACCCCGCCCCACCATGCGTGACATCGCCGAGCGCGCCGGTTGTCACTATTCGACGGTGTCGCTGGCGCTGCGCAACCGTCCGCGGATCGCCGAGGAAACCCGGCGCCGGGTGCATCAGGCGGCTGCAGAGCTCGGCTATCGTCCCGATCCCATGCTGGCGGCCCTCAATGCCTATCGCGTGAAGAAGAAGCCCGTGCATGAGCATACGGTCCTGGCCTGGGTCACCAATTATCCGACCCGCGACCTCTGGCGTGATAATTCCTGCGAATGCACTTATTTTCAGGGTGCGAAGCGGCGGGCGGAGGAGCGTGGTTACCGTCTTGAACACTTCTGGCTGGCCGAGCCCGGCATAACCAACCGCCGCATGAGCGACATTTTGCATGCCCGCGGCATCCGCGGCGTCCTGCTGGCGCCGCAGCAGCATCCGGGTGCGATCGACCTGGACTGGACGAATTTCACGGCGGTGACCATAGGCTGCACGCTGGTGCAGCCACGCCTGCACAACGTTTTTCATCACGATTACCGGATCATGACCGCCTTGTTGGATGAGCTCGGGCGGCGCGGTTATCGGCGTCCGGGCCTGGTGGAGTTGCGCGAGCACGACGAGCGGGTCGATCATCATTGGACGGCGGCCTACTTCGTTCATCAACAGACGCTCCCCGCTGATCAACGCCTGGCACCCTTCATCCTGGAGGCGTGGAATCCCCCTGTCTTCCTGAAATGGGTGAAGCAGGAACAGCCGGACGTGGTGGTATCCAAGCTGCCCGAAGTCGCCCAGGCGCTGCGTCAGGCTGGCTATCGTTTGCCCGCGGATATCAGCGTGGCCCTGCACTCGATGGTGGCGGAGCCCGGTCTCCCGGAGATTTCCGGCATGCTCAAGCACCCGCTCGAAGTGGGGCAAATGGCCGTGGACCTGCTGATCGACATGCTTCACCGCAATGAGACCGGCGTGCCGGCGTTGCCGCAGCAACTGATGATCGACGGTTCGTGGAATGAAGGCAGCACCCTGCGCCCCCGGCTCCCGGTGGCGCGTCGCGGCCTCAGTACCCGCGCCTCGTAGCGGGTTTAAATTGAAGGGCAGCTGTTAGGCCAGGCGCGAAGGGCGGGCCGCTCTTTCCCAGAGCGCCGCAGCGCCATGAGGGACCATGCGCCCTGCCCCCACCGGCAACCCGCTACCGTTCACCTTTGAATGCTCCCACTACGGGCTTTCGCCGGGCCACGATCACAATAATCGTCAGCATGATGAGCGCGACGATCACCGCCCCGACGTTGAACAGCCCGTTCGTGGGGTAGGCGAGGATTGCGAAACCGAGACTGCCGGCCATGAGGGCGTAATACACGAAAGGCAGCAGCAATTTCCGAATGATGGCACCCTCCCGTCCGATCATGCCGACGACCGCGGCGGCGGCGACGACGTTGTGAACGCAGATGATGTTACCCGCCGCCCCGCCCACGGCCTGCAGCGCCACGATCCAGCTCGGGTCGGCACCGATGCGGTTGCCGACGTCAAACTGGAACAGCGAGAACATCATGTTGCTCACGGTGTTCGACCCGGCCACGAAGGCCCCCAGGCCACCGATGAAAGGTGCGAAGATCGGCCATGCGTTCCCGGCGAGTGCGGCCACGCCTTCCGCGAGTGCGATGGGCATCTTGCCGTAGCCAGCCATCCCGCCGTCCGTGTTGATGAAGACCTGGACCATGGGAACGGTGAAGACGAGCGCGACGGAAGCACTCACGAGGGTCCGGCTTGACCGCCGCACCGCCCGTGAGAAAGCCTGGCCGCTCATGGCGTGCAGCCCCCAGGTCAGGCAGGCGACGATGATGAAGACGGTGCCGGGCAGGTAGAGTGGTTCGACCCGCGCCGTAATGCCTGAGTCGAAAATGTTGGGCCAGACCAGACTCCAGGAACGCAACACCGCCCCCAGCGACGCCTTGCCTTCGCCAAACATCGTCTCGAAGTAAGGCAGTTCGCGCAGGCGCGTGAGGATGAGCAGCCCGGCCACGAGGATGTACGGAAGCCACGCACGCATCAGGCCCATGTTCGCCTTGGCTTGATGGCCATCGTTGACCTCGATGCTACCGGTCCAGTCAGCGTCCCAGTTTTCCTTGTGGTCGAAATCCCACGCCTTCTCGGGGTCTGGCATGAGGAAACCCTTTTTGGCCGCGCTCACCACGATGGTCAGCCCCACCAACGCACCGAGCATGGACGGAAACTCGGGCCCGAGCAGATGGGCGATCAGGATGTAAGGGACCGTCATGGAGAGGGCCGCGAACAGGGCGAACTTCCACACGGCCAATCCCTCGGACAACGAGCGGTTGCGCCCGAAAAAGCGGGTCATGAGGGCCACCATGAACAATGGCACCACCGTGCCGGTGATCCCGTGGAGAATGGAGACCCGTTCACCGATCAGGCGCAGAAACCCGTGCCAGTCTCCGGCGACCTGTCCCGCGTAGGCCGCCACCGTGGCATCGCCCGACAGGCCGCTGCTTACACCGACGAGGATCGGAGTGCCGACCGCACCAAACGACACCGGTGTGCTTTGAATGATCATGCCGGCAACCACCGCCGCCATGCCGGGGAAGCCCAGGCCGACCAGCAGGGGAACAGCAACGGCTGCCGGGGTTCCGAAGCCCGCCGACCCTTCAATGAATGAGCCGAAAAGCCACGCAATGATGATCACCTGGATGCGCCGGTCCGGGGTGATGTCCGTGAAACTCCGCCGGATGGTCCGCATGGCGCCGCTCTCCTGCAGCGTGTTCAACATCAGGATCGCGCCGAAGATGATGTAGAGCAGCGAGGCGGCGACGACGAGACCGTTCATGCTGGCGGCCGCCACCCGGGTGGCTGGCACGTGCCAGACGAAGATGGCGAGTCCGGCGGCGATGAGGTAGCTCACCGGCATGGCGCGGCTCGCCGGCCAGCGCAGGATGACAAGCAGCAGGCCCACGATGGCGATGGGCAACGTGGCCAGCCAGGCCTGGGCACCGAGGCTGAGCGCACCGAAGCAGGGGGTGAAGGCATGAACAAAACCAACCGGGGGCAGAAGCGGGATCATGATGACAACAAGGGGTCAGAACCTCCGAATGCACCGACCAGCGGGCACCGGGTTGTTTCAAGGGGCTGCAGGATTGGGAGCGTGAAAGACAGAAATAATGCGGAATCGCAAGCCTGAGGATCGCAAGTGGATTCCGATCCACGCGGTTGAACTCAGACACATTGAAAATTGTGCTTTAGCATTCAACAGTTTGAAGGCTAGGGTGATTCCGCCCAACGGTCGTCATCCCCCAAGCTCCGACCGATTCACATGCTCGTTCCGCCATGGGCGTCCCGTTATCAATCGGGACACCGGCGATGCGGGCGATATCTCAACCCCCTGATCCAATCCCGATGAAACTCAAATTCCTCCTCACGATCCTTCCCCTTTTTGTTCTTTCCGTGTCTCTGCGCGCCCAGGCGCCCGCCCCGTATGGTGCGCCGATCCCCCTGGAGCAGGCGCGCAGCGTATTGGCCGCCGCCCAGGCGGAGGCGAAAGCCAACCAATGGATTGTAGCCATCGCGATCGTCGATTCCGGCGGACATCTGGTGCTCTTCGAGCGCACGGATTCGACGCAGTATGGCAGCGCCCAGGTGGCGATCGACAAGGCGCGCACGTCCGCGGGATTTCGGCGCCCCTCCAAGGCCTTTGAGGACCTCGTGGCCAGTGGCGGGGCGGGTACGCGCATCCTCGGCCTCACCGGGGCCATGGCCATCGAGGGAGGCGTGCCGCTGATCCATGACGGCAAAATCGTCGGGGCCATCGGTGTCTCCGGCGTCACCTCGGCCCAGGACGGACAGATCGCCCGCGCCGGCGCCGCCGCCCTCCGATAAATCCGCGCCCGCTTCACCTGCGCAGGCAGGCTTTCCAAAGGCGGGTGATTTTTCCCCGCCTTCATTTTTCCGCCCCCCATCATGAACGAACCTGAACGCATCTCCTTTGGCAGCCTGCGCGTCGCGGCTGAACTGGCCGACCTCGCCGCCAATCACATCCTTCCGGGCACGGACATCGCGCCGACCGCCTTCTGGAACGGACTCGAACGCCTGGTGGCCGATTTCGGTCCGCGCAACCGCGAGCTGCTCGCCCGACGGGACCAGCTGCAGGCCCGGATCGACGACTGGCACCGCGCGCACCCGGGGGCGGAGTATTCATTGGATGAGTACAAGAGCTTCCTGACCGACCTCGGTTATCTTCAGCCCGTCCCGCCTCCTTTCACGATCGGCACGGACAAGGTCGATGCGGAAATCGCGACCCTCGCCGGCCCCCAGCTGGTCGTGCCGGTCATGAACGCCCGCTATGCGCTGAACGCCGCCAACGCCCGCTGGGGCAGCCTTTACGATGCGCTATACGGCACCAATGCCATCGGCAGCGATGACGGGTGCGAGCCCGGCACCGCCTACAACCCCAAGCGCGGCGCCAGGGTGATTGCGCTCGCACGCGCCGTGCTCGATCAAGCCGTGCCGCTGGCCCGGGGAAGTCACGCGGAGGCGACCGCCTACCGGGTGGAGGCCGGAGCCCTGGTCGTGGATTTGCGCGACGGCACCCAGGCCGGCCTGGAGCGTCCCGACGCCCTTGCCGGCTGGACTGGCGGGGCGGCCGCACCGTCGGCGATCCTGTTCCGCCATCACGGCCTGCACCTTGAACTCCAGATTGATCGCACCCACCAGATCGGCCGCGATGATCCGGCCGGGGTGAAGGACCTGCTGGTCGAGGCGGCGCTGACCACCATCCAGGACTTTGAAGACTCCGTTTCGGCGGTGGACGCGGCGGACAAGGTGCTGGTGTACGCCAACTGGCTCGGCCTGATGCAAGGTACGCTGACCGCGACATTCGAGAAGGGCGGCCGCAGCCTCAAGCGCACCCTCAATCCGGACCGCACCTACCAGTGCGCGAACGGGAGTACGCTGACGCTGCCGGGGCGGAGCCTCATGCTGGCGCGCAACGTCGGCCATCACATGTTTACCGATGCAGTCCTCGATGCCGAGGGACAGCCCATCCCCGAGGGCATTCTCGACGCGCTCATCACCTGCGCCGTCGCGCTGCATGACCTGCGAGGCCCGCGTGCCGGGGCCAACTCTCGCACGGGCAGCATCTACATCGTCAAACCCAAGCAGCACGGCCCCGACGAGGTGGCGCTGACCTGCGACGTGTTTGCCCGCGTGGAGGAGATTCTCGGACTCCCGGGCAACACCATCAAGATCGGCATCATGGACGAGGAGCGCCGCACGACCCTCAACCTGGCCGCCTGCATTCACGTGGCGCGTGACCGCCTCATCTTCATCAATACGGGTTTCCTCGACCGCACCGGTGACGAAATCCACACCAGCATGCTGGCCGGGGCGATGGTGAGGAAGAACGCGATGAAGCAGCAGCGCTGGATCGCGGCCTATGAGGATTGGAACGTTGATATCGGCCTCGCCTGCGGGCTGCGGGGCCGGGCCCAGATCGGCAAGGGCATGTGGGCCATGCCGGAGCTGATGGCGGAGATGCTCGC
>JBGTGS010000098.1:0-29631 GCA_041746615.1 Opitutaceae bacterium
CGGTTCGGGAATCGCGGTCCAGGGTGAGCACCTGCTCAACCCGAGGACCGGCACGCCAGCTGGCCGGCAAAATCGCGTCTGGGCCTTCGCGCCCACCGCGGCGGCCGCCGACGCGCTTTCGACCGCGTTTTTTGTGATGGAGGACGCCGCCATCGCCGCCTGTTGCGCGTCGATACCGGATATTGGCGCAGCCGTCACCGGGGCGGATGGCCGTCTCGTCATCACTGGGATCACGGCTCCCGCGTAAAGGTGATCATTACAAAGCCCGGCCTCAGGCCCAGATAGCTTTCTTCGTAGGTATGCTTCAATCGATCACGCACGATCTCCGCAAGGTCGGCTGCGACAATCACGACGGCGCCGTCGCAGTCCTCAGGTGGAGAGGTCCAGTACCCCACGCCTTCCAATCCTCGAAGGTACCAGGGGAGCGGCCAGTTTTCCGCGCTGATGATGCGTACGATGCCTTCGGAATCCTGGCGGCGAGCCGACTCGACCAAGGGGCGGACCTTGCGCACATCGGGTGATGGATGCACGTAGGCAAGCGGGTTACGGGTGTCTCCAGGTCGCAGATACACGGCGAGCTTCAGCTGGCCGACCTGCATCCAGGCCGTGGCGACCAAAACGATGACGGCGACGGCCGTGCCGCGTAGTCCCCTGGCGGCCAGGGCACCCACGGCGGCTGCACCGAGCAGAACGAGCCCGGGCAGCAGGTTCAGCACCAGCCAGGGGGTTTTGTATGGGATGGCGGAGAAGAGCAGACCAAGACCGATTAAGTAAACCGACCAGAAGCGAACCGGAGGCCGGTATACACGGGGAGCCCACCAACACGCCGAGAGACCCAGCAAGGCGAGAGCAAGAAACGCGCTCTGATTCCAGTGATAGCCACCGATCGAGTGTGGGAGAAACAACTGTGCGTAGTAGTGCCAGGGTTTTTCGTGGCCGGCACCCCCGGTGACACGTTCGCCGGCGGGAAAATAGGTGAGGACAGCGTCGCGAAGGCCGGCTGGGTGGGTGAGGAATGAGGAGTAGAACAACGCGGCCACACCGAAGGCTGCCAGCAGGGCGAGTCCGCCGTCGCGACGCCACGGCCGAGGGGTGGGGTCGGGCGGATCCGGCGTTGGGTGTCCCCTGATCACGATCAGGGCCACCCCAGCAGCGATCAGAAAGAGGGGTGCGCTGGCCTTGGTGGCCTGCATGAGGCCGACGCATATACCGGTGGTGATGGCCCAGGCGATGCCGCCGTGCTGCCACCACCTTCGGGCGCAGACGAACGTCGCCAGGGTGAAAGCCACGAGCAGCGACTCCTGGATGTAGTATCGCTGGTAATAGACCGCCGCCGGGGCGATGGCCATGAGCAGGGCGGCGGCGGCGGCGGCGAGCCGGCCCCATGGGGAGGCAAGGACGGCGACGAGGGCGACACTGAGTACGCCGGCAATCACGGGCACGAGGCGAACGGTGGTTTCGGTGACCTCGGCGAGGGTGCGCTCGCCCCGCACCCATGCCACCGGCAGCGTCAGGTAGTAGAGGGTGGGGCCGTGGTGATCCTGCGGATTGAAGCGGTAGATGCCGTGTTCAAGCAGGTCGCCGAACTTGACCGCCTGATTGGCCTCGTCGCCGTGCATGACACGTGCTTCGAGGTCATGCAGGCGGAGCCAAGCCGCAACGAGGACAATCAACCCGGTGAGCCACCAACGCATGGCGGCGAGCATGGAGTGGGAAGCCGCCCTGACCAGCCTGCAATCGCGCTGAAGGGGAGGTGCGGGTTGGTTTGGAAAGCCCTTAACCAGTCCCTTCCGTCCCTTCGGTCGTTTCGGTCCCTTCAGTCCCTCGCCTGCCTGCCCACGACGCTCCGATTCACCCACGAAAAAGGCCGGACAAAAATTGTCCGACCTCCCGGCGCAGCAACCGCCTTTAGCTGGAGTTACTTTGCGGGGATGCCGAAGATCTCCACTTCGACGTAGTGGTTGAGATCGTCGGTTGTATTCCCATTAGAGTTCAGGCGCACGTAGCGACCCTTCACGGCGTTGACCTCGATCAGCTTGCCCTCGTTGGTCTCGACGTAGGCCAGGTCGCGACCACGTCCGAGGCCGGAGGAGTTGTCGTGGTCGTTGTTGAAGACGGTGGTGACGCCGCTCTTGAATTCCGGGTCATCGGAGATCTGCACGATGACGTCGTGATAGACGCGGGCTTGGGCATGGAAGTGCCAGAGGGCGATGGCGTGGATGGTGGCGGTCTCTTCGAGGTCGATCTGGACCCATTGCAGGGCCGGCCCGAGCTCGACGAAGGTGCCATCGTCACCTTGTTTTTCGCCGTCGGTGAGATACTCGAGTTCACCAATGATCGGGAATTCGTCGCTGCCGGTGACGGGTTTGTCGCGGGAGAGGAGGACGGTGCCGGCCGGGACCATGAGGTCGGGGCGGCGGGTGCCGAGGGGCCGCTCGAGATGGGGCACCGAAATGGGCACGGGCGTTCCAACAAAGAGCGGCCTGGGCAGCTCCAAGGGGAGCGGCACCTTCGGCTGGGCTTGAGCGACCCCGAAAGAGGAGGCCAGGACGGCAAGGGCGAGGATGTGTCGTAGGCTGATCATGATGATAATAGGAAAGCGAAACGGAGCGTTTGTTCAATCATTGGCCGCGTGAGGAATGGGCCGGGGGGAGAAGAGGGCAGGGCGGACAGTGGGTGAAGTCGTGGGTGCCGCGATCACGGATCAAACGACAAATTCGTCAGGCTTAATGGGGATGGTCGTGCGGGCGGCGACGGCCTCGTTGACCTTGAGGACGGTAACTGCACTTGCGAATCCGACCTCGCCCGGGCAATGGAGTTGTTCCTGACCACGAATGCTGGCGAAGAAGTTCTCCAAGTGGGGCTGATGAATGGCTTTGTCGAGTGTGACCGGTATGTCCCACGTGTCCAATGCGGCGGTCTCGCGCACATCCACGGTCGCATCCGCTGAGGCACTGACGGAGCCGCCTCCGAGTCGGGGCCGGGGTTTTTCCCAGGGCTTGAGTCCCTGTCCGTCTGCGGTCGGGGGCTTGTTGATGATGCCCTCGACAAGCCACCGGTCCCACTCCGGAGCCCGCGCCTCACGGAAAAGGCCCGTGTATTTTGGATTCTCGGACATCTTGAGGGCACCCTCGGTGCCCATGAAGTATTCCATGTAGCCGCCTCCGGCGCTGGTGGTGGTGAGCACCTGGTAGAACCCCCGCACCATCCCGGCAGCGGTGGGATACTCGTAAATGGCCATCACGTTGTCATACCACTCGTGATTCTCGTAGTAGTCAGCGCCACCGCTGGCCATGACTGAGGAGGGGTTGGCCTCGAGGAACCAGTTGTAGACATCGATCTGGTGGGCACCGAGATCGGAGATGGGGCCACCGGCGTATTTCCTGAACCAACGCCAATTGCGGAACTCATGCATGCTGGCGTAGCCGTATTTGTTGAGCACGTCTTCGGGAATGGTCTGGCGGGCGGACCAGCCAAGATCCTCACTGACCGCGCGGTTCCATTGGCCGTTCAAATTGGTGATTCGTCCGAGCAGACCGGCCTCGTCGATGAGCTTGTGCTTGGCGTGCAGATACCGGGGATTGCTGCGGCGCTGATGGCCGATCTGCAGCAGTTTTCCGGTCTCGCGGGACGTGACGACCATCGACCGGGCGGCCTCGATGGTGTGGGCCATCAACTTCTCGCAATAGACGTGCTTGCCGGCACGAAGGGCGGCGTTGGTATGCTCCGCGTGCACGAAGTCAGGGGTCGCGACAATGACCGCGTCCACGTCGGGAATGGCGGCAAGCATTTCTCGGTAGTCCTCGTAGGGCGTGACGTCGTGGCCGTAGCTCTTGAGCAGGCGTTCGAGCCGGGTGCGGTTCTGGGTCCAGATGTCGCAGACCGCACGAAAGCGCACATCCGGAATCTTCAGGACGGCGTTGATCAGAATGCGGCCCTGTTCGCCACAGCCGATCAGGGCCACATTGATCGGGTCGGAACCGGCGGAGCCCACGGCGGCACCGCGCATGACGTGCGGAGCGACGATCACAGCTGCTCCGAGCTTCAGGCCGGTGGACAAAAAGTGACGGCGGGTCAGGTCGATCCGGGAAGGGACGGCGGGCTCAGTCATGGCGATCAGACAGAAGGGAGAAGCGATTGTGGCGGAGGAGCAGGAGCGCGGCGACGCAGGCGCCCACGTGAACGCCGATCCAGGCGACTCCCTCGGACTCCTGCACGGCCATCAGGCCGAAGGCGAGGGCCACATAGACCAGGCCCATGATGAAGAGGGTGAGTCGCAGCTTGATGCCGAGCAGAATCGCCACCCCGAGGACCAGCAGGATGTAGCCCAGCGGGTAGGCGAACGATTTGGTCATCCAGAGCGGGAGGAAGGATGCGCCTTCGATGCCGGAAGCCATCCGTCCCATGCTCAGATAATAATTGGCGAATGAATACGTGCCCCCCAGCTCGAACTTCTCGATGCCGGAAAACAGGGCGCGAAGGCCCAGGAACAGGCGCAGCAGCAGGAAGGCGGATTCCCTTTCATTCAGGCAGCAGGATGCGGAGGAAGGTTCGGTCGATTGGCTCATGGAGTTGTGCAATTATCCGTTGTGGGGGCTGAAAATACAAGGAGGCACGGCCCTTTGTCCACATCCGGTGGGGAGAACATGAGGGCCGGGTGGATCTTCCCTTGAGAAAGCAGGCGGTGCGCTGGGAATGGATTCAGGATGAAGCAAATCGTGTCAATCGTACGTTCCTCAACGTGGTGGGTGACGCCTTATGATCCGGGGACATGAATTACTGGTCAGGCAGAACCCCTTCGCGCCCTGCCACCTTATGATTAGCGAACAAACCCTGACGATGACGTCAGCCCGGGCGACAATCTAACGGTTGTCTTCGCGTGATTATTGAGTACATCAGGAGTCATGATTTCCACCCGCTACTTCATTGGCATCGGCCTACTGGCAATGGCTTCACTCCTCGGTGCTTGCTCGCAGAGTCACGACTCCCATGCGCATGGACCCGCCCCGCTTCCCGAAGGTGACGGCGTTTATTTCATCACTCCCCGGGATGGCGAAGTGGTCACGAGTCCCGTGGTTGTGCGCTTCGGACTCAAGGGCAAGGGGGTGGCCCCCGCCGGCTTGGAAATGCAGAACACGGGTCATCATCATCTCTTGATCAACGTAGCCACGCTGCCGCCGATGAACCTGCCGATCCCGGCGGATGACAAGCACGTCCACTTTGGTGGCGGTCAGACGGAGACCTCGGTGCAGCTGCCTCCCGGGCGGCATACGCTGCAGTTGGTCGTCGGAGACCATTTGCACATCCCGCTGGGTGAGAAGTGGATTTCGGAAAAGATTACGATCACCGTGGAGTAGGTGCTTGGTTGGCAATGGTCCTGCACGGCCGGTGGTCAGCGACCGGGCCACGCCCTTGATTCGCCAGCCCTTCGATATTGCGCTCAACGGCGTGCTATTCGATCCGGCCACGACGGAGATGTGGCGAATGTATTATAATGCATTAGATTGTCCTTGCAGGGCGGCCAGAACTTAAGTTGCTGGTGTTGCATGACATCCCCTATATTGCCTCTCGCAAGGAGGCGGCTTGCCCCGTGGGCATTATTGATAGTCGCTGTGGCCTTTGGGTCCGGCTGTGCCACGGTCACTCGCGGCACCAAGGAGGTATTAGTAGTGGAATCGGATCCCAGTGGCGCAACGGTGCAGCTCTCGAATGGCATGACTGGCCTTACTCCCACGAGTTTCAAGATTCCTCGAAAAGGAGCGGTTACCGTAACCATCACCAAACAGGATTACGATGATGCGGTGGTTGAAGTGCACACGCAGGTTGCGGGGGCCGGTGCGGCAGGCATGGCCGGCAATGTGCTCGTGGGCGGGCTTATTGGCGCGGGTATTGATGCGATGTCTGGCGGCATGCTTGAGCATAAACCCAACCCCGTGCGTGTGACCCTGGTGGCACGCAAACCGAAGCCGGTTTTGGCGGCTCCTCCTGAGACGGATGAGGGAGTTCAACCTGACGAGACGGCTGTGCCGGTGGCACAAAGTTCAACAAATACCTCAAACTCCATGAATCGACCATGAAAGCCCACATGTACATCAATCTGGCAATTGCATTTGCCGTCCTGTTGGTGGCGGGTTGCTCCTACCAAGGGGGATTTAACCCCGCCTATCTTCCGGCGCAACCCATGGCACTGAATGTGACAGGGAAGGGACTCGTGGTGCTTACGGTCCAAGAGGCCCAGAGGTCTTATGTGAAGAAGCCTTCGAGTTTCACCGGAGGTGGCACAACTTTGACCCTGCCGTTGGGAGAGATCACCAAGCAGGTTGCACTCAAGGTATTTGGAGCGACCTTCATTGAGGGCGTGGATTTCCGTAATGAATCCCGCGAAGCGGTTGGTTACCGTGTGGTCATCCGCCCACGCGTGGTCAATTTGACGTATGCGTATAATCAGCTGAAGAACGCTGGGTTTGCCATAACGCCACAAGCTTCCGTCGAATTGGAAGTTATATTACAGCATCCGGATGGAGGTGCGCTTACGGTCAAAACTTATGAATCAGGCCTGGTCGATGGAGATACTTACGTCATCAGCGGACAACCCGCCGAAAAGATAAATCAATTGGTCCACCTTACTTTATTCAAATTGATGACCGAGGCGGCCAAGGAAGTGAAGACTATGCTCGATATCTAAGTCCGGCGGGGCGGGCTTGGTGCGCTATCAGGTATTCAAACACTCCACCTCTCTGGTTAGCCGGACGAACCTTGAGCCCGCGTATTGCGACCCCGCAGCGCATTGGCCGCGAGGGAGGTGACGAGCAGAGCAGGCAGTGGCTACATGCGGAGAGGAGGAGAAGCACCCCACTTACAGCGCGCTCTCGATCAGGTGCAGCCACTCCAGGGCGGAGACGCCGGGTTGGAGGGCCATCTGGCGGCGCAGGTAGCGGAGTGGGTAGGCGGTGGTCTCCGTGACCCAGGGGGCGTTGGTTTGCGTGGTCGCGGGATTCTCGCCGAGGTAGACGCGCTTGCGGATTTCGCGGATGCTTTCCCGAAAGGGTTCGAGGCCCATGCGCTGGTCAATGCTGTCGATGGTCAACACGACCTGCCCGTCGGCGATCCGCAGATCGACGAGGCTGCTATAGGGATTGGCCACGTCGGTGTGCTTCCGCTGGTCGAGCGGGTTGATGATCTTTCCGCGGATCAGCAGGTCGCGAATCGCGACGGCGGTGTCCTGGCGGGTTTTGAAGAACGGGTGCGCCGACACGCTTCCGCGGATGAGGTCGTTTTGCACGCCGATCTCGTCGTCGGTGATCTGGGCGTACAAAGTCCGCAGATCGAACAAGTGGTGCTGGAGGAGCGTCTGAAAGGCGGCGAGAAAGAGCGGTTCCTGCCGGTGGGTCAGATCGAGGAGATGCCGCACGGTGTCGGCGTCGTTGATGGCGGCTACCGGCAGGGCTCCGGCGGTGCATTGCTCGGCGAGATCGCGGGCGACGCGGTGAGGCATGGGCGATTCCGGCAACGATCCTATCAACTCGAGCTGGGAGGGCGAGGGGAGTCGGGTGCGGCCGGTCAGGACGCGCTCAACGTCGTCCAGCCAATGCTGAGCGGTGGCGAGGTTGGTGGCACTGACGTAGTGCACTCGCCAGGTGCTGTCCTCGGATTCGCCCTCCTCATGGGGAAACGGGGCGCCTTCGATCAGGCGTGCCGCCATGCGTGTCGTGAAGTTGTCGCCGGCGGCGAAGGCCAGCAGGGCCCAGGAATCGTCGGCGATCTCCAGGGTGCCGCCGAAGTCGCGCCGCTGTTGCTGCACGAAGTTGAGCAGCAGGGATTCCCCGAGTTCGAGGACGCTGGCCGGGAAGGGAAGAGACCGGGTAACGGTTTGAGCCATGGGGGCGCAGGTTGAGGTTGGGTCTCTGTAAAGCACGGCCAACCCGGCCTCACTATATCATGGTGTCATGAAACAAGCATCCCCTTGGGCCAACCGAGCCGGGGCTATTCACGCATCCGGACCGCTTCCGCTGAAGGGGCGAGACGCGTTTTCAGAACGGCAAATGCCAGGGTGACGAGTGCCAGCATCCATGCCATGGGCAGCCCATGGTCGGGAACGCTGGGAGCCGGCTCCACGTCGAAGGCACTGTAGGTGACGTTGTTCTGGGAAAAATTATAGAATGCCATGCGACCGTCGGAGAAGCTTCCGTTGATGTCGATTTCCAGCACATCGTTCACGTACACCTGAAGGCTGTGGGAATAAAAAAGGAAGCGGAAGGAGTAATCCGTATGGTTGGCCCAACCGGTGCTCCCGAGGTTGGTGCCTCGGGCCAGCTCCTCCACTTCTCCGCCCGGGTGGCTGTCAAAGTCCGTATGGCCCCAAAGCTCATCTGCCGTGGGAATTCCGGTGACCCTTGAGACAGCCAGGCCGACGTTGCCGTCGGTGCCTGGCGTGGTCGAAGGGGAGCCGAAGTTGTAGTATTGAGTGCTCTTCTTCCAATCGATCAGCAGATAGTCCGCCAAAGAATTGGCGGTGTCGCCCGGATTGAACCCCAAGGCGAAGCCGATGTAGTCGTCGTCACTGGAGCTGCCCACCCGGATGGTGCCGGTGACATCGGTTCCCATCGCGGAGAAATCACTGTAGAAGAAGGTGGCCTGCCCATTGGCGGTCTGAAGGACGGAACTGCCATCGCCAGACACGTTCCAGCTGCCGGCCGGGAACCCGGATACAGCGGGGTAGGACTCGGCGGTCCAGGTGTTCAGATCAATCGGTGCCGCGAAAGTGATGGCAGGCGCAAGCAGCAGACAGCAGGCAAGGGCATTGCGACGTAGGGTAGAGGGAATCGGGGCTGAGCAAAGAAAAGTCATCGTGCCTGATGCGAGCAGCATGCGTGCCACAATGGCATGATCAACAGGGCTATACATCGTTATTCATTGCTTGTAACAGGTTATGGATGTGTCTTTACGGCTATCATTATTCATTGGCGTGAGCATCACCCAGGAAATGTAAGGAAATCTGACAGAATGGGCCGGTCTCCTGCTCCGTAAACGCGAGCTGACCGCCTTTTGTGATCAATGTAGAAGATAACCCTGACGCCCTCCTCTCCTTGCAGCCCCTCAGCGGCGTGCAAGGGCCGGAAACCCGCGGCGCTCAACGGCTCAGCACGATGCAGGCATCGCCGGGGCCCACCGTCCACGTGGTGTCACGTGCGGGATTCAGATGGACGCCGCCATGCGGTTCGGAGTGCTCGGCAGCGCGCAGGTAACCGAGGGCCACCTCGCCCTGCTCGCGAGCCCGCACCTGCAATTCGGGCAGGCTAACCGTGGCCCCCGGCTGCCACCCGAGTGACTCGATCGGGCGGAAGGTGATCTCGGTCTGACCCGAGTCGAACAGTTCCTGAAACACGAGGTTGAGTTCCCGTCGCAGCGCGACCTGCACCAGGATGTGGCTGAGGATGGCGGGCGACAGCAGGCATTCACAATCCTGGTTATCCACCAGCGCGAGATTCAGGTCGTCGAGCAGCTCTAGCAACACGCGCGGGCGGCCCGGTGACCCCGGGGGTGGCAGGAGATCCTGGAGCACGGCGTGGGCGACAAGAGAGCGCGCATCGGCCTCCTCGTCGGATTCGGTGAGATCGCTGGCGAGCGCCAGCACGGTGTCGAACTCGCCCGGAGCCAGCGCGGCCAGGCGGTCGGGGACGGTATAGTCCGCATCCACTTGCAGGACCCGCACTCGGGCCAGCGACCGACCATAGTCGGCGATCGCCCGCTCCCGTGCAGCCAGATCAAGGCGGCTCGCGATCGTGACGTGGAATTGCTCCTGATCGTAGTTTTCCAACTCGGCCAGCAAAGCGGGCACGCGGCGCGACCAGCCCAGCACCAGCACGCGATGGACAGCCGCGAGCCGCGGTGAAATCGTGCGCATCGGAGCCGGCCAGTCCGGCACCGGACCCTCCGCCAACACTGCGCCCGCGTCCCAGTCCCGCGCCACGAATACCAGCTTGTCTCCTGCGCACAAAAGGTGGTCGTGCGGCGGATCCAGCAAGGGTGGTTTGCCCTCGTCCGGTGGGCGCACCACGCCGATCAGAATGGCCTCGGTCATGGAGGCGGCCAGGCGCCAGAACGGAGTGCCCGCGAGCTCCGTCGGACAATCCCGTGCATAGATCTCGTTGCCCGAGGCAGGGGTGAGCAGTTCCCGGTAAACATGGCTGATCTGCGGATGCCGCACCATCTGAGCCACCATGCGGCTCACGACTTCGTCCGTCGCCACGACCTCGATGGGACCGCGGTAGCTGTGCAAGGCGATGGGGATCTTGCGGGCGTCGTAGAGTTCCGTCACGAGCAGCGGCGGCGAGCGGTCGGCCGCGGCGATCCGCATGCTGTGGGCAATGGCCAGGACGGTCTTGATGGCGGCGTTGTCGGACTGCGCGGCCGAGTGTCCGGTGCTGCGATCCTCGGCGGGCAGCACAATCGTGCTGGCCTGGAGGTAATCGACGCGTTTGAGGTGATCGAGTCGCAATGGGGAGCCCGAGCGCAGGATGAGGTCGCGTGAGCGCCAGCCGCCGCCGAGGTGGGCGCGCAGCTCCGCGGTGTGATGGGGCGTGACTTCATTGACCAGCAGCACGAGCTTGAGGCGGCGTGCACCGATGCGGCGGAGGAACCGTTTTACGCGTTGCTCCGAAATCATGAGGTTGCGGACAATCCCCGGCAGGCGGTTGGACCAGCCGAGTAAAATGACGTGCTGCCGCGCGCTGATGGGGGAGAGGCCCATTTCCAGACGACGGATCCATTCGTTGAGTCCCTGCGTGAGCACCGCGACCAGCACACCCAGAAACAACACATATCCCGCCACGGTGAGGATGGTGGAAAGGGTGCGGAGCACGGCCCCCTGGTCGTCGCCGAGGTAACCGGGATCGGACAGGCGAAGAAACGCCCACCAGATGGCGTCCCACGGATTTGACACCGCTGCGTGGGCGTTGCCCGCCAGCGCAAAGCCCAGCAGACCGAAGCACATTGCCACCAGCGCGACAATGCCCGCCGCCACGGTGAGCCGTGCCGTGGTGCCGCTCAGCAGCAGGGTCTCGACCACAAACTGCACCCGATTGCGGAACGGATTCACCACCATCCGTGGCAAATTGAGCAGATCGTTGAATGCGGGTGGACGGAATGTTCTCTTCTTCACAAGGCGTTGAGTACAGCAGGCAGTAATCACGTCCATTGCGCAAGCTGTCGGATCAACAGGGTGATAATCAGCAGGGGCAGGCCATGCCGGCGACGGCTTGGTCATCGAACTCACCCAGAACCGATGGTCGGCCGGATGGCTTACTTGATGGCCTGGCGGAGCTCGATCGGTTTGGCAGACTGGGTGCGGAGCTTGAGATTGAGCATCTCGACCCCAAAGGCGAAAGCCATGGAGAAATAGATGTAGCCCTTCGGGATGTGCTGGCCGAGTCCTTCGCCGATCAAGGTGACTCCGATCAGAATGAGGAAGCTCAGGGCGAGCATCTTCACCGTGGGATGGCGGTTGACGAAGTCGTTGATGCTTCCGGCCGAGGCGAGCATGATGCAAAGCGAGACAAACACGGCCGTGATCATGATCCAAAGCTGGTCGACGAGGCCAATCGCCGTGATGACGGAATCGAGGGAGAAGACCACATCGAGAATAAGGATCTGCACGATCACTGCCCGGAAGGTGGCCACCTTGGCGGGGGTGCTGCCGTGCCCTTCCTCGCCCTCGAGCTTGTCGTGAATTTCCAACACGCTCTTGCCGACCAAAAAGAGGCCTCCGAGGATCAGGATGAGATCGCGACCCGTGACCGGCTGGTCGAGGATCGGGAGGGTAAACAGGACCTTGGTGAGTCCCATCAGCCAGCTGATGCTGAACAGGAGGAGCACCCGGGAGACGAAGGCCAATATGAGGCCGATACGTCTGGCCCTGGCCTGTTGGGCGGCGGGCAGCTTGCCGCTGAGGATCGAAATGAAGATGACGTTGTCGATGCCGAGAACGATCTCGAGCAGGGTGAGGGTGAGCAGCGGGACGACCCAGGTTCCCGGATTGGCGAGGAAATCCATATGCGCCGAGCTAGCTCTGCGGTCGCCCCGGCGTCAATGCGGGGGAAATCAGCCTCCGCCTGATGGTGCCATCGGTCCGTGCAGGTACCGGTAGAGGGGAAATGCCGGATGGTCGCGAGGTCGCGTCTGAGTTCTGCGCGGAAATCCGGGTGCGCGATGGAGACCAGGGCATGGCCGCGCTCGCGGAGTGTGCGGCCATCCTGGACATACTTCGCAGTAACGGGCTCGGAAATATTACAAATCACCGAGACCTGTTAAGGTTTCGTCACGACATGGCTGTGCGAAGGGCTCTCCTTCGACACAACCGACCAGTAGAACGTCTCTTAACTTTTTGGCGACTTACCCGGCTGCGGTACTCGGGTTAAGGATACTAGAAACCATCGAATCGATCGTCGCCTTAGCCGTTTCACGTGAAGGTCGATCGCTGTGATGATCGTTGGCACTGAGCAAACTCAAGGAGGCAAAGCCACGCAAAATCAAAGAAAGTTTACGAGCCATCTCATGGACTCCCTGTCCTAAGTCTGGCAACCTCTAATCGAACAACGGACTCTTGTGCATTCGATAATGGCGATATGCACACAGTAGAGTCGTTTTTATCGTAACCCCATAGTCGAACCCCTGTTAATATGATCTCACGTATCAGTCTGCTCCAATGCGTTGCACTTATTGGAACGCTGCTCCCGGCATACTCCCAAACGGCCACCAGTTCGTCGGCATCAACACAACCTGAAGTCGTGACGTTGTCCGAGTTCACGGTGACCACAGACCAAGACCGTGGTTACGCAGCAATGAATTCCACGGGGGCCACCAGGGTTAACATGGCCATCAAGGATGTCCCGGTCACCGTCAGCGTCATCACCCGGCAGTTCCTCGATGACTCGCTCGCCACGGACTTCATGGACGCGTTGGCATACACCCCCGGCGTGATCACGCGCCGCGACGACCGCACCGCCATCATTGTGCGCGGCTTCCAGATCGGTGAACCGTTCGTTAACAACTTTCGCCGCATCGATTATCAGGACTCCTCCAACATTGAGCGTCTTGAGGTGATTCGTGGAGCGGCTGCGGTGCTTTACGGCGTCACCTCCGCTGGTGGCACGGTCAACGTCATCACCAAGAAACCAGACTTCCGGCGCCGCTTTGGTGAGTTTAAGGCTACCGTGGGCTCCTACAAGTTCCGCCGTGCTGAGATCGACTATAATCACCCCGTCAATGACAAGCTGGCCTTCCGCGTCACCGCCGCCCACCAGTATTCTGACGGCTACCGAAGCCCGTCGGTCCAACGGGAGTTCGACGTGGATACGACCAACGTCATCACGCCCGCAATTGCCTTCCGCCCGTTTAACGGCACCAACATCACCGTCGAATACGAGGTCATGCAGCGGGACAACGGTAGTCCCGAGGGCGGGGATAACCACCACCTGACGCAGAATGTCAACGGCCGCGGCGTGCCGATCCCGGAAATCTACGGTTATCCGATCGGAACTACTTTCCGCGGTCCCTACAGCGTGGACGACATCCGCTACAAAGCTCTGACCGCTATCGTTGACCAAAGATTGACCGATGACATCTCCCTGCGACTTTCCGCCTATCAGGTCGATTACCACTGGCCCCGCGGCGGCTTTTCCGGTTTCTCCTTCACCCAGCCCAATGGCATGAACTGGC
The DNA here is from genome assembly GCA_041746615.1 of Opitutaceae bacterium. GTDB lineage: Bacteria > Verrucomicrobiota > Verrucomicrobiia > Opitutales > Opitutaceae > CAMAXB01. The sequence goes on from JBGTGS010000098.1 coordinate 13,717, forward strand.
CTGATCCGGACACCGGTGCCCCCTCCTGGCGTGGTTTCTACCAGGAAAACATGGCTCAGTGGAACAAGGTCTACAGCTACCGTGCAGACGCCACGTGGAAGTTTAATATTGGAAGCACAAGTCACCAACTGCTCGCCGGAGGTCAATATTACGAGGACACCAGCGTCTCGCGCGCCATGCGCGACATGGTTCCCGGAACCCGCAGCACCCGCTTCCGCTACTTTTCTCTGGTCGACAAAAGCGTGGCCGGGGAATTTCCCTCAGACGTGAACTACCAGCCATTGAACTCCGGCAACCGTAATCGCGACGAAAACTCCCAGGTTTATCTGGTGCACACCGGCAAATGGTTTAACGAGAAACTCATCAGTCTGGTCGGCGTTTTCCAGATCGAATTCGATAATATCAACCGGCCCGCCAATCCTGCGGACAACAACCGCGACCCTTCGCTTCACGCCTTCGGCCCTGCCACGACGTTTCAAAACAGTACCACCGCCCCGCAGGTCGGCTTGCTATACAAGCCCAGCGAACAGTTCTCATTCTACACGCTCTATTCCGAGTCTGTAAACGCCGAGCAAACGGGTCGTTTAGACCAGTTCGGTAATCCACTCGATCCCGTATTCGCCAACAACCTGGAGGCCGGCGTGAAGATTGATCTGTCGCAGAAGCTCATTGGAACCGTCGGTGCTTACCGGGCCGAGATCCAGAACAGCTCCGCATTCAACATAGATCTGCCCAACCCCTTCAATCCGACCGCCGATCCGAACATCGATCCCCGCGGTGCCTACGAGCAGGTTGGCAAGCGGCTCGTTTCGGGCATTGTCGCCGATCTGGTCTGGGCACCCACCACACGCTTTGAGGCGCGTGCCGGCTGGCAGCACGTCTTCAAGAACGAGATCACCGAAGACACCAACCAAGCCATCGTTGGTCGTACTCACGGGCGCCACATCCGCAATTTCGTAACCTTCTTCGGTCGCTACACGTTCGACCCGAACGGGCGCTTCGCCGGTTTTTCAGCCAACTTGGGCGTCGAATACCGCGGCAAACAGTTGCGCGAGTATCCCGGTTTCAACAGCGGCCAGCCCACCTACTTCAACGCTTTTTGGAACTCGGATGGTGCCGTGCGCTACACGAAGCGTATAGACGGCCGCGACTACACCATCGGTCTCAACATCAAGAACATCCTTGGGCGCAAGGTGCCCGTCGGTTACCAGCCGGACTCCACTGAAGCATTTTATTATTCCACAGATCGGGAATTTTACCTTACCTTTGGCGTTAAATTCTAGTCGTCCCTACTCCGCGCCCGCTTGGCCTCATCTAGGCCAAGCGGGTTATTGTCTCCAATCCGTATTCATTACCTATGAAAATATCCCTCGCCCCCCTCACTCTCGCACTCTGCGTTACGCTCCCCTTACTCGCACCAAATTCCCCTGCCGCTCCGGCTAATCCTCCGGCCCAAAAGGCTCGGGGCACGCCCCGGCCTCCCATGACCGATACCGAACGCATGTCGCACCTCGTTCCCCCCGGCCCGGCCGATGCCCCGCTCGTCACGCCCGACACCACCTTTGAGGAACTGAATGGCCACGTCGTCGTCGAGGCCGAGCACTTCGTCCGCCAGACCCGTGATGTCATTCGCCGCTGGTTCATCAACGGCGGTGGCTACGTGCCCACCACCAAGCCCGATCCCGACCCCGTGATGGTTACAGACGCCTCCAACGGAATGTATGTTGAGGCCCTGCCCGATACCTTCGTGCACCAAGGCGAGCGTGCCGTTGACGGTACCAACATCGGCCTCGCCCCGGGCTCGATGGCGGTACTACACTATCCCGTTCACTTCACATTGCCGGGAAGGTATTACATCTGGACGCGCATGCGCTCCAACGATGACGAGGACAATACCTTCAACGCCGGCATTGACGACACCTGGCCCGCCTCCGCGCGCTGCCTCCAGTTCCCCAAGCTAAAGAAGGAATGGTGGTGGGGCGGCGTGATCCGCGACGCCCGCGGCCCACAATACCCTCATCACCGTGCTTACCTCGACGTGCCTGCGGCCGGCGTCTACACGATCATGTATTCCATGCGTGAGGACGGCAGCGAACTCGACAAGTTCATGCTTACGCTGGACGGCCGCACGGGTGCGCCCAACGGCCCCGGCCCCGCCGCCTCGCCCTTCAAGACCGGCGGCCTCGCTGCCGCGAGAAAATAACGCTCCCCCTTCGGATTGGAGCCGGTCGGCGCATTCGCGCCCCGGCTCTTTTTCGCTTCTATATAAGTCCTTCCGCCCAATGAAACACCGCATTATCCCACTTGCTCTTACGCTCACACTTTCCCTCACCCCTTGCGTCGGCGCGCAGGTTGTCCGCACCGACCAGCCTCGCGTCACTGTTGACGCTATCGTCGCCACCGAGCAAAACGGTTTTGTCTTCGTCGAGGCCGAAAAGTTTTTCCGGCAAACCAATACCGCGATACGCGCCTGGCACATCACCGATGCCAGCCGCCAACCCTCCGTCGGCCGCGACATCGACCCGCCCAACCACGCCACCGCCAGCGGCGGTGCCTACATCGAGGTTCTCCCCGACGAAGGCAACGACGGCACCCCGCCCGTGAAGAGCCTCAGTATCAGCGATGTTCCCGGTGAAATGGCCGTCATCGCCTGGCGCGTCCAGTTCACCACTCCCGGCCGCTACTACATCTGGTCCCGCGCCTTCGGCACCGACGGCGACGACAACACCCTGCACTACGGCCTCAACGACGCCTGGCCCGACACCAGCGCGCGCTCCCACACCTTCGGCGGCAAAAAATGGCAATGGGCCAACCGCCACCGCCAGCACAAGGGCAAGATCTATTTCGACATCCCCAGCGCCGGTGTGCACGTGATCACCGCCTCGATGCGCGAAGACGGTTGCGAACTCGACCAATTCGTCCTCACCACCGACGAATCATGGACTCCGCCCGAAGATCACGGCTACGTCACTCCGCCCAAAAGAGTCAGGGGCGCCCCGCGTCCGCCCATGACCGAAGCCGAGCGCATGCAAAACCTCGTGCCCCCCGGCCCGGCCGACACTCCGCTCGTCACCACCGACACCACCTTTGAGGAACAAGACGGCCAGGTCGTCATCGAGGCCGAACACTACACGCGCCAGACCAGCGACATGATCCGCCGCTGGTATTTAAACAGCGCCAAACACACGCCCACCACCAGGCCCGACCCCGATCCCGTCATGGTCACCGACGCCTCCAACGGCACCTACGTCGAGGTCCTGCCCGACACTTTCGTCAACCAAGGCGACCGCCCCATCGACGGCATCAACTACACCAGCACCCCCGGCGCCATGGCCGTTCTGCACTATCCCGTCCACTTCACCACGCCGGGTCGCTACTACCTTTGGACGCGCATGCGCTCCAATGACGACGAGGACAACACGCTCAACGCCGGTCTCGACGACACCTGGCCTGCCTCCACCCGCTGCCTCCAGTTTCCCAAGCTCCAGAAAGTCTGGTGGTGGGGCGGCGTGATCCGCGATCCACGCGGCCCCGATTTCCCGCACCACCGCGCCTACCTCGATATCCCCGCCGCCGGCGTTTACACGGTCATGTATTCCATGCGCGAAGACGGCATGGAATTCGACAAGTTCCTCCTCACGATGGATGGCCGCATGAAAACCCCCGAAGCTGCCGGTCCCGCCGCCTCTCCCTTCAAAACCGGCGGTCTCGCCAAGTAACTTATCAGATGGAGGCGGGGTGAGGGCACCCCGCCTCCACAGCATCCTACTCCTCATGAAATCCATTCCCCTCTTACTCCTCCTCGCCGCCACGGCCACCGCGCAAGAAGTCCGCACCGACCAGCCACGCATCGCCGCCGACACCATCGTCGCCACCGAGCAAAACGGCTTTGTCATCGTCGAGGCCGAACACTTCTTCAGCCAGACGCACACCGACAAACGCGCCTGGCACATCTCCGACGCCACGCGCCAACCCTCCGTCGGCCGCGACATCGATGCCCCCAACTTCGCCACCGCCAGCGGCGGCGCCTCCATCGAAGTCCTCCCTGACGAGGGCAACAACGGCCTGCCCGTGATCGACGGTGTGAACTTCAGCGATCCTCCGGGCCAAATGGCGATTGTCTCCTACCGCATCCAGATCACCAACCCCGGCCGTTACTACATCTGGTCGCGCGCCTACGGCACCGACGGCGACGACAACAGCCTGCACTACGGGATCGACGGCACCTGGCCCGAAACGAGCACCCGATCATGGACTTTCGCCGGCCAGAAAAAATGGCAATGGGCCAACCGCCACCGCAAAAATCCGGGCAAAATCTACTTCGACATCCCGACGGCCGGCACAAAGGTCGTGATGATCTCCATGCGCGAAGACGGCTGTGAGCTTGATCAGTTCGTACTGACCACCGACGTAAACTGGACCCCGCCTCAGGACGAAGGCCCCCTCGAGTCGCCTGTCCCCACGGAACGCAACGGCGTTTTGGTGGTCGAGGCCGAGGATTTGTTGCCCAGTAAGGGATGGGAAGAGAGGAACTCATCCGGCGAACACACCGGCCGTGGGTATATCGCCTGGACCCTTCCCGGGCAGGGGCGTCCACCAGGTGAAGGCGTCCTGCGGCTGCGTTTTCGCATCGCGACAGCCGGCGACTACCAGTTTCTCTGGCGATCCCGTCTTTCCGACCCTGCAAATCGTCCGGAGACGAGGGATCCGGACGGGAATGACACTTGGCTTCGCATTTTGACCGGTTCCGATGTCCAGAATGCGTTTCCCTTGGGTTCCGACTGGCGGAAGGTCGCGCTTTTTGACCATCCGGCAGGCTGGAGTTGGAGCACGAATGTCGACAAGGGTCCGCCTCATCCGGACAATCCCGTGATCCGACACTTCGACGCAGGCATTCACCTGCTGGAGCTGTCAGGTCGTTCCCTGGGACACCTGATCGACAGGTTCGTTCTCCTGCGAATCGAACAGAATCCCACCCGACGGGGCGATTCAATTGATGAGGCTCGCTTGGCGGCAATGCCTTCCTCTCCGATCGAATGACACTTTGGTCATCAATCGACGACTAGGTGCGGTGTTCACTTCTCCTACGACCAAGACTTCGATATTACCCCGGTAAGATTTCTGTCCCGTCGCGCCTCCGACTGGATGTCGCCAGGTCTGTCGGGAGCTTGAACCGCAGACGGTTCTCTGACGATCATCGCCTGACTCGATTCAGTGACCGCCATTTGGTGGGCGTCATGCCTATCTCACGATGGAAGGCGACGCTCAAATACTCCGCATGTTCGAAACCGGTCCTGTCCGCTATGAGGGCGATCGAAAGCTCAGTGTCAGCTAACATGGTCTTCACCCGCGCAAGGCGCGTACGCAAGATATGTTCGTGAGGCGTCTGTCCAAGCATCTTCTTGAACTTTCGTTCGAGCAGCGTCCGTGACATCGGCACGGCCCGCAACAGGTCAGCGACGTCGATGCCCTCGTTGACATGATCGCGTATGTAACTGACTGCCGCAGACACTTTGGCATCCCCGACCGCCACCACGTCCGTCGATTGTCTCATCGCCACACCCAGTGGCTCGATCTGGCGAACGGACATTGGCAAGTCGTCACCTCTCATCAGGCGCGAAAGCAATGATGCCGCCTCGTATCCGGCCATGCGGGCGTTTGGAATCACGCTGGTTAGCGGAGGCTCACAGAGATTGCAAAGCAGTTCGTCGTTGTGCACACCAATCACGGCAAGGTCATCGGGCACCGCCAGTCCGGCTTCTTGACATGCCGCCAGCACTTGCTGTCCGCGAACATCGCAACAGGCCAGAACCCCTGCAGGCTTCGGCAACGATCTGAGCCATCGGGCGATCGCCTCCACTTCCCGTTCAGCATCGGCCGGTGCATCGGCCCCTATGGCATCGTCATAGTGAAAAAGCGTTTCACCCACTTCGCGCACATACTCGGCGAAGAAACGTGCACGTTGCAATGACCAGGTGAAACGGCGATCGCCACAGTATCCGAAACTCCTGAACCCGCGTTCCCGAAGGTGGTCAAACGCCAGTTTCGTTCCCGCCCGGCTGTCTATCACCACGCGCGGGAAGACTGGATTCACCAAGGCCGCGCTCACATCGACGACCGGCAGTCCGGTCGATCTCAACGCCGATGCGATGCGACGGTTGTCTACCCGTGCGATCACCCCGTCGCCTTTCCATGTGCGCAGCCAAGAGGGCACGTTTGCTCCCGGTCCCTGTTCTGAGAGCCGGATCGACCAAGTGGCGCCTTCGCGCAACCACGATCCCACGCCCTGCAACAGCTCGCGACCATAAGAGTTGGACGTTTCAATCAAGAGTGCGACCTTGCATCGATGGGGCACATAACCGCGGCGGGGGCGGGCTTCGACCAGGTTTTCCTTTTCGAGCAGCTTCAGTGCGTTGACGAGCGGTGTGCGGCTGATGCCGAGTTCGGCGGCGAGTTTTTCCTGCGGGATCTTATCTCCAGGGGCGAACTGCCGGGTCACGATCAGGTTTTTCAAAGCCTGGTGCGCCTTGCGGTCGAGATTGGCGTGCTCCACCTGCCGGATCCGCCACAGACGGCCGGCCGGACGTTGCGCCGCCGCCGGGCACACCTTGGACTTCTTCGTCGCCGGGGTAACCATGATTTTGTATGCAGAATGCAGATTGAGGCGGTGACAAGTCCGTAATTTAGAGGGCCGGCGGGTTTAAGCACGACACGGCGGCTTCAGTCTGCTGTGAAGCCGGGTGATGAGGTCCGCGCGGGCGGTGTAACTCCCGACGTTGCCGGGAGAACCATTCCCCTGATGGCGATCAGATCAGGGGGGGGGCTGCGGCCGCGGTGCGCTGGGCGGGCCGCCTTCTGAAGAACAGGGAGAACAGAATCAGCGCCACGAACACCAGACCCAGACCCACAGGTCGGGTGTAGAATGGCAGCAGGCGTGTTCGAACCCTACGCCGTCGGTGGCGGGCTGCTTGAAATCCAGGGCGGTGGCACCGGGTTCCAGGGTAAAGGTGTTCTTGGGTGACGAGCTCATTATCCCAGCCTGCCGTCACCCGCCGCGATCGCAAGCCGCGGGGGGGGGGGGGGGGGATGAGGTGCAAACTTTGCAGCGGGCGCAACCCTGCGACCCCTGAAGATTACACTTATGCTCGATGGGGGCCAATTCATCCTTGAAGCTCTTGAAACCAGCGCTCATTTAACCACCAACTAAGCGTTGAGTTGACGCGCCGGCACCCATTTCAGGATGCACGATCTCCCCTTAGATACCTCGCCATGACATTCCTGCGACCTCACTTTCTGGCCGGACTGCTTCTGTCCGCCACCCTGCTGTTCCAAAACGGATGCGGTCCCGCCGATTCGTCCGCCACCGCTCGCGCGTGGCCGACCAAGCCGGTGACGATCTCCTGTTTCGCTGCGGCGGGCGGCGGCACGGACCTGATCAACCGGATCGTGGCGAAAACCATGGAGCCGGAGCTGGGCGTGAAGATCAACGTCGTCAACCGTACCGGCGGTCGGGGGGGCGCGGCGATCAACCACGTCTGGTCCCGCCCGCGCGATGGCTACGAGTGGGGTGGCTTCTCTGAATCAGTGTTGCCGGCGGCCGTCTTGGGCATCACGGAAACCACCGCGAAGGATTGGGCCTATTTCATGGTGGCCGGTGCACCCGGGGTTATTTCCGTGCCGGTAAATTCCCGCTTCGAGACGCTCGATCAGTTGGTCCTGGCTCTCCGGGAGGCACCGCGGTCGGTCAAGGTCGCCTCCGGGCTGACCGGCGGTCTCTGGCACACCAAGCTCCTCGCTCTGGAGGAGGCGGCGGAGGTGCAGTTTCAATACATCCCCTTCAGCGGCAGCCAGCCCAGCCAGCTGGCGGCGCTCACGGGTGAGGTGGACGTGGTGCTGACCTCGATCTCCGAACAGGCGGAGTTGATCCTGGGCGGGCGCCTGCGCCCGCTGGCGATGGTCGAAACTGAGCCGCGCGAACTGGCCGGGCATGGGTTGATTCCCGCAGCGGGCGAGCGTTACCCGGGGCTGTCCCGGGTGCCGGTGCGTCAGTTTCTCGGCTTTGCACTGCCGGCCGATACACCGAAGGAGATTCTGGACCGGGTAGGCGCCGCCTTCGAACGCATCATGAAAAATGAGGAGCTGCTGGCCTTTTGCGAGGAGCAGCTGCTCGACGTGCTCGGGCTTCACGGAGAAGCGGCGGACCGGATGGCCCGGGAGGCGGAGCGGGCCTGGATGTGGAAACTGCACGACCTCGGCATCTCGGTGAAATCGCCGGAGGACTTCGGCATTCCGCGGCCGTGAACGCCGCCACTGGGATCCACCTGCATGCTTGAGGAAAAACCACTCCGGAAGCTGGACATACTGGTCGGTGCCGGGCTCGGCGCGCTCAGCCTTGCCCTTATCGTGGGCGCGCTGCGGATGCCCATTGGTGGCACCTACGGCGGGGTGGACAACCCCTGGTACGCCTCGCCCGCCGCGATGCCGCTGCTGATCGGCACCTTGATGTTTTTCTTTGCGGGCACGATCATCGTTCAGGCCGCAAAGCGCGGCGGCCATCGCGGGTTGCCGGGTTTCCTGCGCAGTTTCTGGCGCAACAACATGCTAAGTCAGGAAGCTGCACGGATGGCCCTCGTCTGTGGCGGGCTCCTGATCTACTCGCTGGGGCTGGAATTCCAGCCCTTCGGGCAGCTGGCCGCTCCGCTGGAACGGGCCGGCTTTCCACCCCTGCTCGCGGACCCTTCCGGCGTCAACTACGTGCTTTGCAGCTTTCTCTTCCTGACCTTTTTCATCGTAACTTTTCACCGCCCTGGAGGCCGCTTCCCGCGGCCCGCCCGGCTCGGTGCCTTGACCGCCGGCAGCCTCCTGATGGCGCTGCTCGTGGCCTGGGTCTTTTCCGAGCTGCTCCGCGTTCCACTCCCGTAGCCGCCCGTCTACACGCCCATGAAAGTGACCTTTAAGATTGGACGTCGGATCGGGCTGCGGCCGATTGTGCCCGGACGGGCTGCTTATGCTGCACGTGGTGTAGACATCGGACAGAATTTCTCGTCCGCCGCGACGCGGCGGATAAGGAGTTTGTCGGGTGGAGTGGGGCGTCCCGTCGCAAAACCCCCAATATCGGGGACGGCATTCGTTCCAAGCTCGACAAACTCCTGACATGACCGTCTTCGTCGATTTTTTTCAGAGCCTTTATCTGGTTGCGACACCGGTGAATCTCGCGATTCTCGTGGCGACGGTGGTGTTGGGGATAATATTCGGGGCCCTGCCGGGCTTGACCGCCACGCTCGGCATCGCGCTGCTGACGACCGTGGCCTTCAGCCTCAATCTGCCCGTGCAGTCGGCGATGATCGCATTGATGGGTGTCTATGTGGGCGCGATTTACGGCGGCTCGCATCCCGCCATCCTCCTGAACATACCCGGTACGGCGGCGGGTGCGGCGACCGCGCTCGAAGGATATCCGCTCTGCCAGCAGGGCAGGGGTGGGGAGGCCATCGCCACGGCCACCATCATGTCATTTATCGGCACCCTTTTCGGCGTGCTCGCGATGCTGCTGCTCATCCCGCTCCTCACCAAGCTGGCGCTCCAGTTTCAATCCACCGAAACGTTCCTGCTCGCGATGTTCGGCGTGTTGATCTGTGGTTCGTTGACCGCTCCGGACAGCGCGGTGAAGGGTTGGGTGGCCGGCATTATTGGGATGCTGCTGGCCACGGTGGGGATGGATCCGATCCACGGATTCCAACGCTTCACCTTCGATCTGCCCGCCCTCGCCGATGGCATCAAGCCGATCCCGGTGATCCTCGGTGCGTTTGCGATTCCGCAGATCATCCGTGCCATGAGCCGGCCCAGCCCATCGCTTCCCGCAACCATTCTGTTGGGTTCGCTCATGCCAAAGCTCAGCGCGCTGAAACGCCACATCAAGGTCACCCTCCGCTCGGGATTGATTGGCGTCGGCGTCGGCTCGATCCCCGGCGTCGGTGAAGACATCGCGGCGTGGCTCTCGTACGACACCGCCATGAAAACCAGCAAGCATCCCGAGGAATACGGTCATGGCAGCATGGAGGGGGTGGTCGCCGCGGAAACCGCCAACAATGCCTGCATCGGTGGTGCGTTGATCCCGCTGCTGACGCTGGGCGTGCCGGGCTCACCGCCCGCGATGATGCTGCTCAGCGCCATCATGCTGTATCACATCATCCCGGGTCCGCGGCTGGCCGAGCAATATCCCGAGTTCATCCCGCAAATGTGTGCAATTTTGGTCTGGGCCGCGTTGGCGATGCTCGTGTGCGGCTTTCTCGTGAGCCGCATTTCCGTGTACGTGCTGCGGGTGCCGGCGGCCATTCTCATGGCCTTCGTCGCACTCTTCACCGTGATCGGCTCGTACGCCTTCGACTTCAGCCTCGTCAACGTCTGGTTGATGCTCGGCCTGGGCCTGATGGCCTGGTGCATGGAGGAGATGGGTTATCCCGTCGCACCCCTCGTCATCGGCATCATTCTCGGCCCGATGGCGGAGGAAAACCTGCGCCGGGCGCTGATCGACCACGGCGGCAGCCTGCTGCCCTTCTTCACCCGTCCCGTGGCGCTGGTATTCGTGGCGCTGATCTTGTTCTCCCTGTTCTTCAGAAGGCGGCCCACCCAGCATACCGCGACCACCCCTTGATCCCCGATCAGCCCCCTCTCATCACGGCGGATGATGCCGCCGTGGGCCGGGCCCTCGGCCGCCTGTTAGCGCGGAGATCCCCCGCAATCTGATTGCCCGAGGGGAGGGGGGCCGGCCTCGTCGGGACTGACCCGGTCCTTGACGACCTCGTCACCCGTCTTCGCCCGGACTGAAGCCGTCCCGGCGTGCCCCAAGCGCCTGCTCCCTTCATTCCGGACTTGTCACCGCCTCAATCGGCATTCTGCATACAAAAATGGATACTGCGGCGACGAAAAAGACCCAGGTGCGCCCGGCGGCGACGCGGCGTCCAACCAGCGGTCTGCGGCGGATCCGGCAGGTGGAGCACGCCAATCTCGACCGCAAGGCGCACCAGGCCTTGAAAAACCTGATCGTGACCCGGCAGTTCGTCCCGGGAGATAAGATCCCGCAGGAAAAACTCGCCGCCGACCTCGGTATCAGCCGCACCCCGCTGGTCAACGCGCTCAAGTTGCTCGAAAAGGAAAACCTCGTCGAAGCCCGCCCCCGCCGCGGTTACTATGTGCGCTCCTTCGGCACCCGCGAGATGATCGCCGTGTTCGAACTGCGCGAAGTCCTCGAAGGCCTGGCTGCCCGCAAGGCCGCCGAAGTCATCACCACGGTGCAAACCAAACGCTTCCGGCGCTTCTTCCGCGACTTCACCGGCAAAAAGAAAATCACCGACTTCGCCGCCTATGCCCAGGAGGACGAGGCGTTCCACTCCTGCCTGATCGACATCGCCGGGCACAACTTCCTGCGCGAAATCCTCGACGCCCACGACGTCGTCCACGTGAGCTACCAGACGACCGAGGCCGCCGGCCTGATGCGCCCGCCCACCGACACCATCGGCGAACACCTGGCCATCATCGAGGCGGTCTGCTCGCGCGATGCCGCCGCAGCCGAGCGCAGCATGCGCTACCACCTCGCCAACACGATCACCGCCCTGCATCGCACGCTCGCCGCCGAATCCCGCGACATCGTCGTGCCTCAGCCCGCCAGCGCATGAACCCCTACGGCGTCAGTCCCGCGTTTGTTTTTTCCCGGCATACCACCGCATTTACGCCGGCGGATTACTGCACCTCGCTGCCCGTGTTGCGTGATCTCGGTTTTCAATCCTACCAGCCGGAAATCTATTTTGCCGACGCCCTCGCTGCGTGGGCTGGCGGTGGTGCCCGCGACGTCCAGGCCGAGGCGGCGCGCTGCGGCTTGCACGCGTCTCAGTTCGTCGCGCATTTCCTGATGGAAAGTTTTGCCAACCCGGTCCGCCTCGCCGCCGTGTCGGCCGACGTCGGGCTGTTCAAGCAAACCACCGCGATCGCGCAGGGCTTTCCCGGCTGCTCGGTGATCACCGTCGCCATGGGCCCTTTCGAGATCGATCCAGCCGCAGCAGCCCGGCCCGGATGGTATCAGGAGCAACAGCAACGACTCGCCGACAAGCTCCACGCCTATCTTGCCGTCGCCACTGATGCCGGACTGAAACTTGCCCTCGAAATCATGCCCTTTTCCATCCTGGGCAACTCCGATGGGTTTCTCCGGATGGCCGCCACCCTGGACGCGCCCGCTGGTCTCGGCATCAACCTCGACACCGGCCACGCCTGGGCCGGTCGGGAGATCATGGAATTCCTGCCGTGGAAACTCCAGGGCCGCATCTTCGGCACGCACCTCAAGGACAACAACAGCGACCAGAACCGCCCGCTCGCGCCCGGCCAGGGCACGATTCCCTGGGAGCCGTTTCTCCGCGCGCTGCGCGCCTCCGGCTATACCGGCAGCCTCGATCTTGAGATCGCCTGCCCCGCAGACCAGGTCGCCACCCAATACACCGCGGGACTCACCCACCTTCGTTCACTCAACCTCAACTGATCATGGCCCAACCATCCCTCCCGAAATGCGCGCTCATCACCGCCTTCGTTTCCAAAACGAAGGACCGGTTTCACGAATACAATGAGGACAAATCCCTCGAACAACGCCTCGAGATGGTGAGCCGCATGGCCGGCATGAGCGGCGTCGAGTGCATTTTCCCCTATGAAACCGGCGCCGCCGCCACCTTCAAGACGCTCTTGAAGAAATACAAACTCAAGCCCGCTGCGATCAATGTGAACGTGAAGGCCGAGCCCGAGTTCAAGGCCGGCGGTCTCACCTCGCTCAACGCCGCCACCCGTAAACGCGCCGTCCAGTTCATCAAGGACTCCAAGGATTTCGCCGCCGCCGTCGGCGCCGACAAGGTCACCTGCTGTCCGTTGGGCGACGGCTACGAGTTCGCCTTCCAATGCGACTACGGCCAGATGTGGAAATACCTCGCCGACACCCTCGGCGAAGCCGCCGACTACCGCCGCGAAATCCCCCTCTTCCTCGAATACAAACCCAGCGAGACCCGCGGCCAGTGCTTCCTCGACACCTCGGCCAAAACCCTCTGCCTGCTCCACGACATTGGCGTGAAGGAAATGGGCGTCACCCTCGACTACGGCCACTCCAAATACGGCCAGGAAAATCCCGCCGAGGTCGTCAGCCTGCTCGCTGCCAGCGATTATCCCTTCTACGTCCATATCAACGACAACAACGGCAAGTGGGACTGGGACTACATGGTCGCCTCCCACAATTTCGTCCCTTACGTCGAGTTCCTCTATTACCTGCAGGAAGTCGGTTACAAGGACTACCTCACCAGCGACGCCTCCCCGACCCGTTGGGACATCGTCGGATTCTTCGACGCCAACACCCGACTGACCCAGAAAATCTGGGCCCTTTTGCACACCCTCGACCGCCGCAAATTCCGAGCCCTCATCCGTGGCGGCGATTTCCTCGAGACCTGGAAATTCATCGAAAAGAACATCCTCAAGCTTTGAGCAACCCCTCCGCAGGCAGGGCACTCACTTCGGGAGCGCCGCGATCAAATCCTCTTCCGGCGGGCAGTTGCATGCTCACCCGGCCCTCTGAAAATTAAGATCCACCACCCACATCCATACCGTGAAAAACGAAATCATTATCTGCGTCGCCCCCGTCCCTGGTGAAAAACAAGAGGAGAAATATCCGGGCAACCTCGACGTCCCCGGCGAGATCATCGCCTGCGAAGCCGCCGGTGCCGCCATCGGTCACCTGCACGCCCGCGATGCGCAGCATCTGCAGAGCGTGGACTCCGCGCTCTTCTCCGAACAGGTCCGGGCCATCCGCGCCGCCTGCCCCATCATCATCGAAGGCTCCACCGGCGGCGCGCCCGAACACACCCTCGACCAGCGCTGCGTCACGTTCACCGTCAAGGAGGTTGAGATGGGTTCGCTCAATCTCGGCTCGATCAACATGTTCGACGGCGTCTATCAGAACCGTTGGGAGGACATCTGCTTCTACACGCGCAAACTCCGCGAAGCCGGGATCGTCCCCACGATGCCGATCTTCGATCTCTCGCACGTCATCAATTTTCAACGCCTCGTCGATCACGGCCTGCTCGTCGGGCCCTTCGTCTTCGAGTTCGTCTTCGACGTGCCTTTCGCGCTGCCCTACCAGGACCGCTACCTCGACCTGCTGGTGGACCACATGCCGGCTAACTCGAACTGGTTCGTCGTGCGCCACCATCAACGCGGAGCCGCCGATCTCCGTCACGTCATGGAGTTGGGCGGGCACATCCGCGTCGGCTACGAAGACAGCCCGTTTCTGAGCAATGGCCAGCGCGCCCGCACCAATATCGAACTCGTCGAAGATGCCGTCGAGCAGGCCCAAAAAGCAGGCCGCACCGTCGTCCGCGCCGCCCGCGCCCGCGAGATCATGGGCGTGCGTCCTTTGCCCGCCACCCGCTAAAAACGCCCTTGCGCTGTGAGCAACCCTATCGTCGCGCACTACTTCATCGAGACCCCTTACGCCGTGGAATACGCGGCGGAGATGATCGCTGGCGAGCAATCGTCGGGCACGTTTGTACCTGTGCCCGGCGAGACTGCCGAACTCAAGGCCCGCGCCCGCGCCCGCGTCACCGCCATCGAGCGCCTGCCTGCGGTAGATCAACCCAGCCTGCCGGGCAGTCGCCTGCCCGCCGTTCATACCGGTCCGCTGCACTATCAACGCGCTCGCGTCACCATTGAGTTCCCCTTCGACAACCTAGGCGCCAATCTCGCCACCTTACTCGCGACAATCTGCGGCAATCTCTACGAATTAAAGGAACTCTCCGCTGTAAAGCTGCTTGACGTGCAATTACCAAGCGAGTTCGCCGCTCGCTACCCCGGGCCCGCCTTTGGCATCGCCGGCACGCGCCGCCTCGCCGGTGTAACCGGCCGTCCACTTATCGGCACCATCGTCAAGCCCAGCGTAGGCCTCTCGCCAGCGCAAACCGCCGCGCTCGTGCGCACCCTCGGTGAAGCCGGCCTCGATTTCATCAAGGATGACGAGCTCCAGGCCGATTCGCCGCACAGCCCGTTCGTAGAACGCGTCGAGGCCGTCATGCGCGTCATCAACGAACTCGCCGCCACCACCGGGCGGAAAATCATGTACGCCTTCAACCTGACCGACGACTTCGACGCCATGCGCCGCCACCACGATATCGTCGTCAAGTCCGGCGGCACCTGCGTGATGGCCAGTCTGCACAGCGTGGGCTTTGCCGCTTTGGCGGAATTCCGCCGCCACTGCCAGCTCCCGATCCACGGCCACCGCAACGGCTGGGGTCTCTACGGCCGCCATCCGCACCACGGCATCGCTTACCCCGCCTGGCAAAAACTCTGGCGCCTCGCCGGCGCCGATCACCTCCACGTCAACGGCCTCCAGAACAAATTCTGGGAGCCCGACGATTCCGTCGTCGCCAGTATCAAAGCCTGCCTCACCCCAATGTTTCGTCCCGACGATACCGCCATGCCCGTAGTCAGCTCCGGCCAATGGGGCGGCCAGGCACCCGAGACCTACCGCCTCACCGGTACCACGGATCTCATTTATGTCGCTGGTGGCGGCATCATGGCACACCCCCTCGGGCCAGCGGCCGGTGTCCGCGGGATGCAGCAAGCCTGGGACGCAGCCATCCGCAACATCCCGCTCGTCACCTACGCCGCGACCCACCCCGAACTGAGCACCACGATTGAAAAATTCGGCAAATCATCCCCATGACCGACGCCCGCGACAATTCGCTGCTCCTCGCCTTTTACGGTGATGATTTCACCGGTTCGACCGACGTGATGGAAACCCTCGCACGTGCCGGCCTGCGCACCGTGCTCTTCCTCGCTCCGCCCACCCACGCCCAGCTCGCGCGCTACCCCGGCCTGCGCAGCTTCGGCATCGCCGGC
>JBGTGS010000099.1:0-5962 GCA_041746615.1 Opitutaceae bacterium
AGTCCGCCGGGGTGGCCGCGCCTGCCGTGCTGCTGCCCTTGAGTGACCTGCGCGGTGAACGACTTCAATGGAAGGCCTTTCTTGAGCAGAACAAGGGCAAGGAATTGATCCTGTACTGTCGCTCCGGCAATCGCTCGGGCATGGCTGCTGAGATCTTGGCCAAGGAAGGACTGACGGTGTCCAACGCGGGTGCCTTCAGCCACTGGCAGGCCGCCGGTCTACCCATCCGGCAGATCAGCGCACCCTGAGCGGCACCTCCGGATCATGCTGGAGAAGGCATGACCCTTTCCGGATTCGCCTCCCCACCCGCACTGCTTCAACGGACCGTGTACCAGCTCGTGTTGTTCACCTCGGAGACCGGAATACAGCCGTCAAACCTTCCCGGGACCGGATCATAGCCCAGCACGGTCGTACCCACCGGCTGGGCCGTGAAATAGCCGAGCACCACGAGATCGCGCAATTGGCGGAAGCCGCGTTGGGCGGACGGCTGGCTTGAGCCGGCCAGCCCGGTGAGAAGCCGATCCTGCTCCGCCGGGGATAGGGCGGCAAAAGACATCCCGCCGCTCTCCCGATTGAGTTGCTGCAACGCCGCGAACAAATCGGCCTGCTCGTTGGAGGCGAGATAGTCGCCGCACAGGAAATCGATGAACGAAGCCACTCCCATGTCGGTGGCTCCGGGCGTATCCGTCCGCGGAATGATGCGTTCAGCCGCTGCCGTCAGTGTGCTGAATTGGGCGGACGTCAGATGCAGCGGGGCGACGGGTGTGGTGCCGGTGGTGGCGGGAGCCGCCAGCGCGCCCCTCAGCAGGGAGGGACTGAACGTCAGCCCGAGAAAAAGTCCGGCGCGCTTGATGGCTTCGCGCCGGCTGATCAAAAAATCACCTTCAGGCTCAGGGTTGGGAGACATGGCGGGAAAAGACCGTTACAGGTTGAGTTTATTGAGTTCACTGACCGCATGATCGCAGGCGCGGGCGGTCAGCGCCATGTAGGTGAGCGAGGGATTCACGCACGACGACGAGGTCATGCACGCCCCGTCGGTCACAAAAACATTCGGCACGGCGTGAACCTGGTTCCATTCGTTGAGGACCGAGGTCCGGGGATCACGCCCCATCCGGGCCGTGCCCATTTCGTGTATGCACAATCCGGGGGCGCCCTTCCGGTCGTAGGGTGTCACATCCTTCAGGCCGGCGGCCTCCAGCATTTCCACGGCGGAGGCTTTCATGTCCTTGCGCATGCTCAGCTCGTTTTCCTTCCATTCACAATTGAAGGTCACCGTGGGCTGGCCCCATTTGTCCTGTTTCTCATGATCCAGCCAAAGCCGGTTGTCATGATAGGGCAGGCATTCGCCCCACGCCCCGATGCCAAAACGCCACGGTCCGGGAGCGATCAGGTCGGCTTTGAATTGGGCTCCAAAGAGGCTCATTTCCCTGATGTTCCGGCTCCAGTCTTCCCGGCTCGCCATGCCTTGGTAACCGAAACCCCGGAGATAATCGGACCGGGTGGAGGCCTTGTCCAGGTTGCGGAAGCGGGGAATGTAGATGCCGTTCGGACGACGGCCGCGGTAATAGCGGTCCTCAAACCCGTCATGGCGCCCGGTCGCCCCCACGACGAAATGGTGGTCCATGAGATTGTGGCCGAGCTCACCGCTGTCATTTCCCAGCCCCTGGGGAAAACGCTCCGAGGTGGACTTCAGCAGGATGGCCGTTGAAGCCACAGCCGAGGCGCAGCAGAAAATAATCCTCGCATGAAAATCGATGACCTCATGCGTCTCCGCATCGACGATCCTCACCCCGGTGGCTTTTTTCCGGTCGGAATCATAGATCAGCTCCTGCACGATCGAGAAGGGCCGCAGTGTGAGGTTGCCCGTCGCATAGCCGGCGGGCAGGGTGGCGGCGTTACTGCTGAAATAGGCGCCATAGGGACAACCCCGGATGCAGCGGTTGCGGTACATGCAAGTGCCGCGACCCTGGTGCGGCTGGGTCAGGTTGGCCACCCGGCCGATGGTGATCATGCGGCCGCCAAAGGCATCGGCCACCCGCTGCTTCACGTGTTTTTCGAGACAGTTCATCTCCATCGGCGGCAAGAACCGGCTGTCCGGCAAGTGCGGGAGATTTTCCGCCTGACCGCTGATGCCCGCAAAGCTCTCCACATGATCATACCAAGGCGCCAGGTCTGCGTACCGAATGGGCCAATCAATCGACATGCCGTCGCGGGCATTGGCTTCAAAATCCAAATCGCTCCACCGGTAGGATTGTCGGCCCCACAACAGGGAGCGGCCACCGACATGATACCCGCGCAGCCAGTCAAACTGTTTCTCCTCGTTGTAAGGATGGTCGACATCGTCAACGAACCAATGCGCCGAGGCCGGATGTGTCGTATAACCGGCGCGGCTTTGCTTTTCCTGCCGCGCCCGGGCGGTCTTGGACTGTTTGCCGCGGCCCGCCCAATCCCACGATTCCATGAACGCCGTCGGATATTCTCCGTGCTTCACATCCCGCCCGCGCTCCAGCACGAGGGTCCTCAGGCCTTTTTCACTCAGTTCCTTCGCCGCCCAGCCGCCGCTGATGCCGGAGCCAATCACAATGGCATCATACGTGTGCTGGGCCTTAATCGCGCCGGAAATCGTCATGGGGGTATGAGTGAATCAGAATGAATTAGCCGGAAACCAACCTCATGGCAACCATCACCCCGATGATTACAAGTCAGACTTTGAGCCCGGGGCGAGCGGGAAACACTCGTGTCAGGGAGAGCTCACAGGCGGGCTCATCCAAGATGGGTGCGGCTAGAGCAGTTCTAATACACTCTAGCCGGTGTCTCTGACCCCGGTTGGATGACATACCCAAGGCACCGGGGTGCCGCCCCCGGCTACACGGCCACATCTTTATTTAAAGGGCTGTAGCCAATATTGCCATCCGTTCACGCCGTCGCATTGGGACGCGAAGGCGATGAAGTCACCCACATCCTTGACGCGAATCAGTTCGTCACCAAAATAGAACCGTCAGGCTGGAAGTAAGCTTGGCGACGACATGCAGATCTCACGCCGCTCCTTCGTTAAACGCTGCTCCGTCATCGCGGCATCAACGGGGCTTCCGGTTTGGTTCGTGGAACGGCAACTCTCCGCGGCAGCGGTTTCGCCGGCATCCCTCAGCGCCAATGATCGGCCCGGCATCGCCTTGATCGGTTGTGGCGGCATGGGGACCGGCGACGGCCGCAACGCCGCCAACTACGGCAACGTTCTCGCTGTCTGCGATGTCGACAGCGACCACGCGGCCGCGGCGGCCGAGACGCTCACGCCAGAAGGCGGAAAAAAGCCGGCCATCTACAGTGATTTCCGCGAGATTCTCGCGAGGGACGACATCCACGTGCTCATCAACGGCACGCCCGATCATTGGCACACCTTGGTCAACCTGGGCGCGGTGCGCGCGGGCAAGGATGTTTATTCGGAGAAACCGCTGACGCTGACAGTCGACGAAGGCCGCCGGCTCGTCCGCGAGGCGACTGCGAAGGGCACGATCCTGCAAACGGGCACGCAGCAACGCAGCATGGAACGCTTTCGCATGGCGGCCGAGCTCGTTCGCAACGGCCGGCTTGGCAAAATCAACGAGGTGAAAGTCTGGCTCCCGGCGGGATTACGCGATGGGCCCTTCTCGACCTCGCCGGTGCCGACGGCCCTCAATTGGGACTACTGGCTCGGGCCGGCACCCAAGGTCGACTATGTGACCGAGCGCTGCCACAAAACCTTCCGCTTCTGGTACGATTACTCCGGCGGCACGATGACGGACTGGGGTGCCCATCACAACGACATCGCCTATTGGGCGATCGGGCAACGTGCGCCGGTGCGCGTGGAATCCACGCGCCTGGAGGAGCCGATTCCCGGCGGTTACGATGCCGTCAGTGACTACGAGGTGCGTTACACGTACCCCGATGGCGTGAAGCTCACCATCCTCACCACGAAGGACGACAGCATCTACGGCAAGAACCTGAATCCCGATGGACAACGCAACGGCGTCCGCTTCGAGGGCAGCAATGGCTGGCTGTGGGTAAATCGCAGTGAGATCGAGGCCAGCGACGTTGAACTGTTGCGCACCCCCCTTCCCGACGACGCGACCCGACTCTACGTGAGCCGGAACCACATGAAAAACTTCTTCGACTGCGTCCGCTCGCGCGAAAAGCCGATCTGCGATGTGGAGACCGGACACCTTTCCGCCAACATGTGCCACCTGGGGGCGATTTCGCTCCGCACAGGCCACGGATTGACCTGGGATGCCGGGCGCGAAGTTTTTACGGGCGAACACGCAAAAGAGGCCAACACCTACCTCGCCCGCGAGCTGCGCAAGCCCTACGACTACAATTTCGTCGGGTAGTTCGCGTTTGAGATATGCCTGGGTGAGACCGGTATTCCTGCCTGTGTTCTGGAGCCGCGTCACCCCAACCGTACCGGCCGGAAACGGGGGCATGCCGTTTCATGTTTCATCCGGCGCTCCGAAGTTGATTTGTAAAATGTAACGATCCAGAAGCGGTCGGCTTGCAGCATGATAATCACGAACCGCCATGCGAATCAGCTGTCGGTTCTTTTGGCCAGCGCGGTGCTTCACTCTGGCCTCGCTTTCATCCGTATATTTCCTCGGTCCCCGCCTTCTCCGTACCATGCCTGACGAACGTCCCAATCTGCTCGGCACGGTGCTCGTGCTCCTTTTGGTCATGATCATCGTCACAATTCTGAAGTTGACCATGGTCGTCATGCTGCCGATGGCCCTCGGTCTCTTCATCCTGATACTGGCGTGGCCGGTGCAGCAAATGCTGGAGAGGCATGGCACGCCGCGCTGGCTGGCCTACATCGTCACCTTGCAGACGGTGTTCATCGTGATGGTGGTTTTTGCCGGCCTGCTTTTTGTCACCGGCAGGACGATCCAGGCCGGAGCGCCGGACTATGAAGAACGCGTGGTGCGGTTTTACCACGACATGCGCGCCCTGGTTCCGGGGGAACCCCCGGTGGAGGGGCAAGCCAACGAAGGGCCCCGGATCGAGGACTTGGTGGGGCGCTTGCTCAGTCTCGCGCAAACCGTCGTGAAGGGCGTGTACGGGTTTCTCGGGTTCGTTGCGATGACCGTGACCTTTCTCGTGCTGGGACTGATCGAGGCGCACGGATTCCGGGAGAAGCTTAAGACGAGTCTGCCCACCGGGATCGGCCGCCGGATTCTGGAGGCCGGGGAGGAAATGACCTCCACCTTCCAGCGCTACATGTTTGCGCGCACCATCGTCAGTGCCACGACCGGTGTGGCCGTGGGGCTCTACACCTGGGCCATCGGCCTCGACATGCCGCTGGTCTGGGCGGTGATGTCATTTCTGCTCAACTACATTCCCATGCTGGGATCAATCGTGGCAGTGATCCCGCCAACCCTGGTCGCCTTTTTGCATCCGGAGCCCGGGATGGGCTGGCTTGCCTTGGGTGGCTTGACTGCGATCCAGTTCCTGATCGGCAATTACATCGATCCCCAGATCGAGGGGAAAATCCTGTCGTTATCCCCCTTTGTGCTTTTCTTCTCCATCATTTTCTGGGGCTGGGTCTGGGGAATACCGGGTGCGCTGATGGGTATTCCCCTCACCGCCGGCCTCGTCATTTTCTGCCGCAAATTCGACGATACCCGCTGGTTCGCCCGGCTGCTGGAAAGGAACCCGTAATCTTCAGACAGCAGAGCTCCCGGATGACCCATCGGATTCTCTCCTTCCGGATTCGCAAGTTAAGCTGGTTATCCCTGAACTCCCGACCTGTGGACACAACTGACGTTGAGACGATCAAGGACCTCAACTGAGTGCCATTCTAAACACGGCGACCTAAGTTAATACGCATGCGTTCATATCGAGCAAAGCTGTTTAAGAACGCGATTGGGGCGACTCCAGACGGCGAATTGCGCGTCCACGATGTCGGTGAGTTCGCGCAGCGAGGGAAAGAAGCGGTTAT
>JBGTGS010000100.1:0-4498 GCA_041746615.1 Opitutaceae bacterium
GCCCGCCGCGCCGCCCGCCGGCCATTGACCGTCCTGGCCGATACCCCCGAACAAGCCGACGACGCCACCCCGCAACTGGCGGCAGAAGAACGCGAAGCCGCCTCCGCCGTGCGCGCGGCCATCGCCGATCTGCCACCGGACCTCCGCGAAGCCATCATTCTTTTCGAGTACGAACAGAAATCGCACGCCGAGATCGCGGATATCGTCAGCGCCACGCCCAAGGCCGTCGAAACCCGCCTGTACCGCGCCCGCGAGCAGCTGCGCAAGCGCCTGCAACGCTGGCTTGTCACGTAGCGCGTTTCAAAAAATCGCGACATGGCGCACCTGCGCGCCATCTAAATAAAAGCAGGCTGTAAACCTTGGCGACCTGTTCTGGGGCAAGCGGCAACCTCCAAACATCAGGAAAACCCGGGTGAGACCGGCGTGACCTTGCCTGACCGCCTCCGTCCGGCCAGGCTGATGCCATGCCATTGGTCTCAATCAATCCTGCCAACGGACGCCAATACCGGAGTCATCGGGCGCATTCACCCGCGCAGATCGATCACCTGCTCGCTCGGGTCCACGCAGCCCAGCCGGCCTGGAGTACACTCACCGTCAACCAGCGTGTCCGGCACCTGCGCGCCCTCGCCTCCCGGTTGCGCAGTGAACGAGACGACTTGGCGGATCTGATCGTGAAGGAAATGGGCAAGCCCGTCTCTGAGGCACGGTCGGAAATTGAAAAATGCGCCAAGGCCTGCGACTATTATGCGCGCCACGCCGCCCGCTTTCTGCGCCCGGAAAAACCGCCCGATGCCCCTCCCGGTGCCGAGGTGGTCTGCGAGCCCCTCGGAGTGGTGCTGGCCATCATGCCATGGAACTTTCCTTTCTGGCAGGCCTTCCGTGCGGCGATACCCGCACTCATGGCCGGCAACACCCTGCTGCTCAAGCATGCCTCCAACGTTTGCGGCTGCGCCCTCGCGATCGAGGGTGTGTGCCGCCGGGCCGGACTCCCCGCCAACCTGCTGCGCACCATCCTCGTCGGATCCGATTCCATCCCCGCCCTGATCGCCGATGACCGCATCCGCGGGGTGACCCTCACCGGCAGCACCGCTGCGGGGCGCAAGGTCGGCGCTCTCGCCGGCGCGGCCCTCAAACCCTGCGTGCTCGAACTCGGTGGCTCCGACCCTTACCTCGTGCTGGCCGATGCCGACCTCGCCCACGCCGCCAAAGTCTGCGCCACTTCCCGCCTCATCAATGGCGGCCAGAGCTGCATCGCCGCCAAACGCTTCCTCGTCGTGAAGAGCGTGTACGCGGAATTCGCCCGTCTCCTCGTCCATGAGTTTTCCCAGCGCCGCCAGGGTCCGCCTGACCATCCCACCACAACGATCGGTCCCATGGCGCGGGAGGACTTGCGCAGGGAATTGCACGGCCAGGTCCGAAAAAGCCTGCGCGCCGGCGCCACCCTCCTGCTCGGCGGCGACTTGCCCAAGGGCCCGGGTTTCTATTATCCGCCCACCGTGCTGGGCAAGGTGCGGCCCGGCATGCCCGCCTTCGACGAGGAACTCTTCGGGCCAGTCGCCGCCATCGTGCCGGTCAAGGACGAGCGCGAGGCAATCACCTTGGCCAACGCCACCCCTTACGGACTCGGCGCGGCCGTCTTCACCCGCAACCACCACCGCGGCCACGCCATCGCCACCCGGCAGCTCGCCGCCGGCATGGTCTTTGTGAACGACTTTGTACGCTCGGATCCCGCCCTGCCCTTCGGCGGCATCAAGGACAGTGGCTTCGGCCGCGAACTCGGCCGTCCGGGAATCCACGCCTTCGTCAACCTGAAGACAGTGGTGGCCACCCCTTGATCCCCCCTCTTTATTCTTAACTCTTTCTCTTAAATCTTTCCTCCTCCGGGCTCTGGTTTCAGCTCCAAGCCGCGAGGAAAGATTAAGAAGAAAGAGGGGAAGCGGACGCGCTCGTTTGTGACATCGGTGTGGCGAGCCAATAAAAACTGGTTTTGGCCAACCCTCCGCCTATGCTGACCAATCTTTTCGTCAGCGATCGCCATGGCCCAACGCAAGCGCACCCCCCCCATCACCCTTCCCCCCGTGGACGACACCGACCTCGTCATCCCGGGGCCGGCCGACACCGACGTCACGCCCAAGGCCATGCCCTTCAAATCGGCCTATTTCAACCGCGAGCTCTCCTGGCTGGCCTTCAACCGCCGGGTGCTCGAACAGGCTCAAAACCCCCACAACCCGCTGCTCGAACGGGTAAAGTTCCTCGCCATTGTTTCCTCGAACCTTGACGAGTTCTTCGAGATCCGCGTCGCCGGCCTCATCCAGCAGGTGGACAGCGGCGTGACCGAGCCGAGCGTGGACGGACTCGGCCCGCGCGAGCAGCTCCGCCGCATCCACTCGGTGGTGGCCTCCCTCGTCGACGAACAATACCGCTGCTGGCAGGATGAGCTCGTACCCGCGCTCGCCGCCGAGGGCATCGTGTTCAAGAACGCGCAGGATCTCACCCCTGCCGAACTCAGTTGGGTGCGCCAGCATTTCACCGAACAGGTCTTCCCCGTGCTGACGCCGCTGGCCATCGACCAGTCCCACCCCTTCCCCCAACTCGCCAACAAAACCCTCAACGTTGTTGTCTCGCTCGACCACCCCGAGACCTCGTTCGTGGACCACCTGCTGGCGATCCTGCCCGTGCCGCGCATCCTGCCCCGGCTCGTGCGCATCAACCCCGCGGATACCGGCCCCCAGTCCTACATCTTTCTCAGCGAGATCATCAAGCTTTGCGCCGGCGCCTTCTTTCCCGGCTACCGCGTCCACGGCGCCCACGCCTTCCGCGTCACCCGCAACAGTGATCTCTACATCGACGAGGAGGAGGCCGAAAATCTGCTTAAGAAAATCGAGGAGGAGCTGCGCAACCTGCGCCGCGGCGCCGCCGTGCGCCTCGAAATCGAAGAGGGCGTCGCTGACGAGATCTTTGAGAACCTCTGCCGCCAGCTCGACCTGTCGCACGAATACGCCTTCCGGCTCAACGGTTCGCTCAATCACCTGCGGCTGATGAGCCTGTACGAGCTCGACCGGCCCGACCTCAAATACCCCTCCTTCTCCCCGGCCCACGCCTCCCCCCTCCGCGAGCCGGAGTCGATCTTCGATACCCTGCGCGAACGGGACGTGCTCCTTCACCATCCCTATGACGCCTTCACCCCGGTGGTGGACTTTGTCGAACAGGCCGCACGTGACCCGAAGGTCTTCGCGATGAAGCAGACCCTCTACCGCACCAGTGGGGATTCCCCCATCGTGCGCGCCCTCATGGAGGCCTCCCGCAACGGCAAACAGGTCACCGCCCTCGTGGAACTCAAGGCGCGCTTCGACGAGGCCAATAACATCCAGTGGGCCCGCCAGCTCGAGGAGGCCGGCGTGCACGTGGTCTACGGACTGATCGGCCACAAGACCCACTGCAAATGCTCGCTCGTCGTCCGCCGTGAATCCATGGGCATGCGCCGCTACGTCCACCTCGGCACCGGAAACTACAACCCGAAGACCGCCCGCCTTTATACCGATCTCAGCCTCTTCACCTCCCACGAGGAAATCACCGCCGACGTCGCGCATCTCTTTAACTCGCTCACCGGCTTCAGCCGCTCGCCGGACTTTGCCCACCTGCTCGTCGCCCCCTTCACCCTCCACAGCCGCATCCAGGACCTCATCCTGCGGGAGACGGAGAATGCCAGCTACGGCCGGCCCGCGCGCATTATGGCGCAGATGAACTCACTCGTGGACAAGGTCACGATCGACCGCCTTTACGCCGCTTCCCAGGCGGGCGTGCAGATCGACCTGATTGTGCGCGGGGTCTGCTGCCTGGTGCCCGGCGTGCGCGGCTTGAGCAGCAACATCCGGGTGCGCTCCATCGTCGGCCGCTTCCTGGAGCACTCCCGGGTCTTCTATTTCGAGAACCACGGGGGCAGCCCTGTCATTTTGGCTGGAAGCGCCGACTGGATGCCCCGCAATTTTTTCCGGCGCATTGAGGTCATTTTTCCCATCCTGGATCCGGAGCTGCGGCGTTTCGTCACCGACGAACTCCTTGGCATGGCGCTGCAGGACAACGAGCAGTCACGCGTGCTCCACGCCAACGGTGCCTACCGCCCGGTCACCCGCGCCGCAGACGCCCCCTCCTTCTCCGCCCAGAACTACTTCATGGCCGCCGCCGCCGAACGCATGCGTGCGTTGACGTAGGCGCGGGGGCCTTGAGGGGTGGCGCGCCTGCGCGCCACGTTGCGAGGTTGCTGGTGGTGGTAGGGAGCATTGTCCCATAAGCATTAACCTAACAGGCTTGAGTTTTTCTGGCGACCGCCACAGGCTGAGTGGGTGAAGACCGACGAATTGCCGGAGGACTGGAAGATCGTACGAAGCTGGTTGCCCGCAGACCTTGACGCCGAAGCACGTAAGCACGGCTTTTTGCGCCGGGCGCGAGGGCTGCAAGACGCCGAAGCGTGGCTGAGGCTTTTTTTGATGCACGTGAT
>JBGTGS010000101.1:0-3369 GCA_041746615.1 Opitutaceae bacterium
CTCCGGGGCGGCCCGGCTGCGGAGACCTGCGGCCGGCAGATGGAAGAAGGGGGTCGGGGCGGACTTTCGGGCAAAGATCCTTTGCTTGGCGTCCACCGGGGTGAACAGGCTGGAAAACCCGCTGATATTCTCGCTGGCTCCGAGGAAGAGGAAGCCGCCGGGTTTCAGCGCGTAATGGAAGGCCGGAAGAATTTTCCGCTGCAGGCTGCTCTCCAGGTAGATCAGGAGGTTGCGGCAGCTGATGAGATCCATTTGGGAGAACGGAGGATCACCGGTCACATTATGGCGGGCGAAGATCACCTGCTCGCGCAGCGGCTTGATGATCCGGTAGCCGCCATCCTCCTCGACAAAGAACCGCTTCAGGCGCTCGGCGGAGAGGTCCTGCACCAGCGCCTTGGCGAAGTGCCCGCGCCGGGCCTTGGCCAGCGGGGCCTCGTTCAGGTCGGTCGCGAAAATCTGGATACGGGGCGCATGGGGGCGCCGGGTGATGAACTCGGCGTAGGCGATGGCCAGGGAGTAGGGCTCCTGGCCGGTGGAACAGCCCGCACACCACATCCGCAGGGGCTGGTTGGGCCCGCGACCCGCGAGGAGGGCGGGGAAGACCTTGCGCTTCAGCAGGTCGAAGGCCTCGGGGTTGCGGAAAAACGCCGTCACCCCGATGAGCATGTCGCTGTAGAGGGCTTCAATCTCCAGTGGGTTTTTCCGGAGAAAAGCGGCGTAGCCGGTCGGCGTCGTTTGCCGGTTGAGCACCATGCGGCGGGCGATGCGGCGCTCGATCGTGCTCGGCTTGTAGAGGGAGAAGTCAACGCCGCTGTGGTTCTGGACGAGCCGGAGGATGTCCGGCAAGCCGTCGCCGGCCGCCGGGGAGCTCTTGCGGCCCGGCCCGGCCTTGTCCGACTGAGCCACCGCCATCCCCCGGGGATGACGGGCGATGCGGACCAGTTCCTTGGCGATCGCCGCCGGTGCGAGCACGAGGTCGACGCAGCCCGCCGCGATGGCATTGCGGGGCATGGAGTCGAACTTGGCCGAGTCGTCCTGGGCGATGGTGTACCCGCCCTCGCCCTTGATGGCCTCGAGTCCGATGGTGCCGTCCGTGGCCGTGCCCGAAAGGATTACTCCGATGACGTTGCCCTGCTGATCCTCGGCCAGCGAGGTCAGGAAAAAATCAATCGACCGGTGGGGACCGGGCCCCGCCGGTCTCGGCTGCAGCTTGAGCATGCCGCGCTGGATGGCCAGGTCGCGGTTGGGTGGGATGACATAGACGTGATCCGGCTCGACCCTCAGATGATTCGTGACCTCCGTCACCGGCAGCACCGTGGCCCGCGCGAGCAGGCTGGTGAGGGCGCTGTTATGCTGGGGATCCAGATGCTGCACGAGCACGAAGGCCATGCCGGTGTCAGTCGGCAGGTGCTTGAGCAGCTGGGTGAAGGCCTCCAGTCCCCCCGCGGAGGCGCCGATGCCGACGATGAGGAAATCCTTGGGCTTCGAAGAAGGTGCTTTCGTGGCGGTGGGCTTTGGGGACGCAGCCTTCGCGGTCGTTGCCTTTTTGGTTGTCCTGGCGGGCGTCTTCCGTGCCGGCCTTGGCCGGATTGAGGGAGACGGATCACTGCGAGCCGTGCGTGCTGTTTTGGACTTGGGTTGGGATTTTTTCTTCATGACCTTCCGCGTGGAGGCGGTGGCGCAGCGGATGAGGTCTCCGGGTAACCGGCGTGAAGGCCGGCCCGGACGGGAGAGTGTCACTGCGGGCGATACCCTTTAAGCGCAACCCCGGACCATGGGCAACCGTTTTCATCTGCCGGCAGGGGTCTAATTGGGTGTCCGGCTGCAAAATCGTTCTCTTAATCGTAATCGTTATCGTTCTCCTCCGCGTTTTCAGGCCCGATCAGAGGGTCCGATCCGGCCTGATCAGATTCCAATCAGATCAGAGGGAGAACGATAACGATTACGAGAATGAGAACGATTGGGGGGGGATGCGTGGTATAGGGTAGGGCGCATTGTCCCAATGCGCCGCGGCGGCGAATGGGTCTAAAATACGCTGATACCGTGAATCGTCGGCGCATGGGCGCACAGGGCGGCGGACTGGGGACAGTCCGCCCTACCGGGGATGCTGAGTGGGGTAGGGCGCACGATACGAGAACGAGCACGATGGGGTAGGAGCGGCTTTACGCCGCGATTCGGGCCCCGCCCCCCTCTCAGTGAGCCCCGTGTCGGAGAGCCTCAGACGGCCTGCACCCGACCGGCCCGACGACGCCGGAGAATAATGCCGAGCATGAGCACGCTCGCTCCGATCAAACCGTAGGTGGAGGGTTCGGGAATGGGGGTGAACCCATTTGAGAAGCCCACGTCGCTTCCGGGGTTGACCGTGACTTCCTGCCAGCGGGCGGTGAGGCCATCCGGGCCGAAGAAACCGTCGGCCGTTGCGAAGTTATCAAACTGGATCACAAATGAGGCGACCTCGCCAAACTGGATGCCTTGGTGCGGATTGCCGCCGTTGGGATTGGCGCCGGTGATGAGGCCGACCGTCTGGCCAAAGTTGTTGCCGCCGGCATTGATCTCATAGGGAGCCACAAAGGTCCAGTCAGTCGGCTCGGCGTGGCCGACGTTGAGGATGACCCAGCTCTGGCTGATGAGGGTGCCGGAGCTGGCGACACTGGCCGGAGCCGTGAAACCGAAGGAAGTGATCGTGCCGGTGACCCCACCCGGTCCCGGGTAGCGGTTGTCCACCATCAATTGCACCTGGTTCAGCAGGGAATCGACCGTGACTGTGAACTGGGAGGTGACCCCGGTGTTGACGCCGGTGGGTAGATAGAGATCGGCCCGGGCCAGGGAGGTTCCGAGCAGGAGGGTGGTGAGCAGGAGTGGGAGTTTCATGGGTTGGAAGATGGGTGCATGCAGGTGGTAACTGATTCGGTGCACGGAAAACCTATCCAACTTCGTTCCTTTCCACCATCGGGGTCGCCATGATGATGATATCGGGTATCCCAGTCTGCTTTCCTTTACTTGATCAGGGAACCTACCCGGAATTGTTCTCCTCCGGTTTTCAGGCTCGATCAGAGGGTCCGATCCGGCCCGATCAGATCTGAGGGAGAACGAGAACGATTACGAGAACGAGAACGATAGGAGCCTTCGGCGGCTAATAAAGGGTAGGGCGCATTGTCCCATAAGCATTAACCTAAGGCTTGAGTTTTTCTGGCGACCGCCACAGGCTGAGTGGGTGAAGACCGACGCATTGCCGGAGGACTGGAAGATCGTACGAAGCTGGTTGCCCGCAGACCTTGACGCCGAAGCACGTAAGCACGGCTTTTTGCGCCGGGCGCGAGGGCTGCAAGACGCCGAAGCGTGGCTGAGGCTTTTTTTGATGCACGTGAT
>JBGTGS010000102.1:0-4893 GCA_041746615.1 Opitutaceae bacterium
CCTCGCCGCCGTCGGCGAGCGGGCAGAGGTCGAGAATCCAGTCAGGGTGGTGCGCACGCAACGCGGCGGCGGCGCGGGCACAGGCCTCGGGCGCGCCGAGGGCATCCTTGAATTTGTCGAAGGCGAGGAGGATGCGCATGAAAAAGATGACCTGAGATCAGTCTCGTGGTTACTCCCCGGCCACCCAGGCGAACCGCGGCACTTGGGTTCCGTTGACCTCGACGGATTCGAGGAACATCGCGCGCGGTCGCACCCACAGCCCGAAGTCTCCGTAGAGTAGCCGATAGACGACGACTTCCTCCTCCCTTTCGGAATGGCGGGCGACGCCGAGCACGAGGTAGTCCTTGCCCTTGTAGTGACGGTAGCGTCCGGGGCGCGGGCCGGCGGGGTGAACGGGAACGGCCGGAAGAGTCATGCCTGAGCATTCCAACGAAACCACCACGCTGGCAAGCGCGTGTGAAACGGTGCAAGCCGGTTGACTACGGATGGTCACAGATAAGCCCAGATGTAGAGAACCAACCCGGAAGCACTCACGCCGATCGGCGGGTGCCACCCGGCCCGTGACCAAAGGAATACCGACCCCCTTTACGTCAACTATTAGTTGACATGAGGGATTTGGGACAGGGCGGTTGGTTTAGGATGGATCAACCGGGTTGATTGCCCGGAGCACGGTCAGTTTGCGGTCAGGTCTGCTTCGACGTGGTTGACGCCGTCAGTGTCCAGAGCGAGGGCGACGGCGCGTCCGATCAGGTCGGGTGAATCAACGGTTCCCGTCAGGGTTACCTGGCCGTCACGGCAGTTTACGGTGATGGCCAGGGCGGAGAGGTCGCGGTCGAGGACATACTTGGCCTTGATGACGGTCACTATCCGGGCGTCATCGATTCGTTCTCCGGCAACGCGGGTCTTTGAGCGGACGATGCGTCCGGTCTCGGCAAGATCGCGCCGGATTTCGTCGGGCGTGAGATTCCATTCGCGCAGTTTGGCAGATACGGAATCGCGGGCTTCGATCGCGGTTTGCCTGGCTTTGTCCGCCAGGGTGGGCTCGGCCGACGGCGAATCGGGTGTGGGAGGCGGGTAGGTCACCGCCGGGGCGTTCGGCGTCGGCTGCTGGTAGTAGAAATGAAAGGCGAGGCCGCCGACGACGATGCCCATGACGAAGAAGAGGAAGGACTTCATGTGAGCTTGGACACGGCAGGAACCTCCAGGTTCACCAATCATATCCACGGTGCGCTGGAAATTGCGTTTGAAGCCGGGGCGGGGTGGTGTTGGCTCAATCCCCATGTCCAAGCAATCCGCTCTTGTCACAGGTGCATCACGCGGCATCGGCCGCGGCATCGCGCTGGAACTGGCCAAGGCCGGTTGGCGCGTGGCCATCAATTATGCCGGCAACGCCGAGGCGGCCGCCGAGGCGCTGAAGCTCGTGCAGGCGGCCGGTGGCGACGGCTTCATCGTGCAGGGGGACGTGGCGGTCGCGGCCGACCGCGAGCGTCTGGTGGCCGAAACGGTGGCGAAGTTCGGCCGCATCGACCTGCTGGTGAACAACGCCGGCGTCGCTCCGAAGGTGCGTGCCGACCTTCTCGACGCGGGCGAGGAGAGCTTCGACCGGCTCTACAACATCAATCTCAAGGGTCCCTTTTTTCTCACCCAGCTGGCGGCCAAACAAATGCTGGCGCAGGCCCCGGATGCCGGCGGGTTTCGCGGACGCATCGTCAACATCACGTCGATCTCCGTTTACACCGCCTCGATCAACCGGGGCGACTACTGCATGGTGAAGGCGGGGCTGGCGATGATGACCAAGCTCTTCGCCGATCGGCTGGCGAACGATGGCATCAATGTGTATGAAATCCGTCCGGGGGTGATCGCGACCGACATGACCGGTGCGGTAAAGGAGAAGTACGACCAACTGATCATCCATAACGAACGTGGAATTTCGCCGATCCGTCGTTGGGGCACGCCCGAGGACATTGGCCGGGCGGTGAGCGCGATTGCGGAGGATCGGTTTCCCTTCTCGACCGGCGCGGTCTTCGATGTGGACGGGGGCTTCCACCTGCAACGGCTCTGAGAGGGCGGCCGTTTCGCGGCCGCTTGATCTGAACCGCCGGACGGCGGTTCCGGATGATTGAATTCCCGACATGATGATATTTCGCTGCCAGCCTGGGTTTGAAGATCTTCTCGCTGAGGAGCTGGGCGGGCATGGTTTGGCGGCCGCGAGCCGCGGCCCGGGCTGGGTGCGGGTGGATGCACCGGCGGGGGCAAGTCCTCCGGAGCTGTGTTTTGCGCAGGCGGTGTTGATCGATCCGGTGGAGATTACGGGGGATTCGGTGAACCAGCTGGCCGGGCGGATCATGGACCATTACCTGGAGTCGATCCGCACGGAGCGCGTTGATGCGGCCTGGCCCTGCCGGTTCCAGGCGGCTGCGGGGCTGGACGGACTGGGCCGGCGGGTCGACGGAGTGGAGAAGGCCTTCCACGAAGCCTTGAAGAAACGAATGTCACGTGTGGCGAAGCTGGCTGGGTCCGAGGATCCCCGCGGCGTGGCGACGGTGCGCGGGCTCTTTGTATTCTTTGTGGATTTTCGCCAGGCCTTTGTGGCGCGCACCTGCCTGTTTGGCGGACAACGCCGCATGGCGGACGATGTGCAGGCGCCCTCGCGGAGTTACCTGAAGGTTGAGGAGGCCTATGTGGTGCTTGGTCGCGAGCCGCATCCCGGCGAGACGGTGGTGGACCTCGGGGCTGCGCCCGGCGGCTGGAGCTACAGCGCGGCCAAGCGCGGGGCGCGGGTCATTGCGGTGGACAACGGGCCGTTAAAGGGCGGGGCCCTGGATCATCCGCTGATCGAGCACCGCCGGGAGGATGCCTTTCACTTCGCACTGCCGCCCGGTGAGGTGGCGGACTGGTTGTTCTGCGACCTGGTCGAGGGTCCTCACCATGTGGTGAACGATCTGATCCGACCCTGGCTGGAGCAGGGCCGGTGCCGGCGGTTTGTGGTGATCCTGAAATTTGGCCGGGTGGCCCCGGTGAAGTTCCTGAGCGAACTGCTGTCGGCGGATTCCCCGTTCGTGCGGCACGCCTCCGGGCTGCGCGTGCGGCACTTGTATCATGACCGCGAGGAATTCACGCTGGTCGGCGAGGTGGCTCGCCCGGCCGGTCGTTGAGACTTTCGCCTTGGTGGAATCGGACCGGAGAAGGCGGAGATCGTGGACTTTTCCCGGATCAAGCGCGTTTGAATCGGCGTACGATCATGGCGAGCGCAGCCATACACGCAGGCAAGAGAACCCAGCTTCCTCGCTCCGGCACACCGACCCCGACCACCGGGGAGAACGGGAACGCCTCTCCGCCCAAAATTAAGGCAGATTTTGAGCCGTCACCCAAGTAGACTACCTCTGAGAATCCGCTGTTGTTGAGCAGGTCAAAACGCAGGGAGATCGAGTCGATCAGGGAAAAGTTGAGGAGTCCGTTGATGGAGAGAAGGTCAGCGAAACCGAAGACCACATCGAAGCGCCCATTTTCCACGCGCGGCGTGGTGGCCGAGCCCCAGTAGTTGATCGGTTTTTCGAGCGAAGCCACTTGTCCGTCGATGTCGGTCAAGGTCAGGGTGGCGCGCTGGCCGACCTCGATGCTTTTCGCCAGAGTATTTATCGGTGAACTGGTGCCCGAGGGCATGTGGTTCATCACCTGTTGCAGTGCGATGTAGCTCCCCGAGGCGGCTGCATTGAAAAGCAGGTTGCTGTAACTGAACTCAACTTGGGCGGAAGAGCCGCGGGGGCCCAAACCGAGTTGGGCGCCATTGTTGGTGAACATCACATTCGTCGACGAGTTGGTGAGAGTCCCGGTCCCCAGAAGGCTGATGCTGACATCGCGCTGGCCACCGATCATGACCGCATTGGCGGCTTGGGTGTAGGAGGCCTGGACGGCCAGGCCGTTGGCGGTGTTGTCAGACAGAACCTGTGCCGACACGACTGCATTGGGTGCGAAATTGTCGATGATCATCACAGCCTGGGCAGGCTTGACCAGAGCGGTAAATAGGGCTGCTCCGGCCAGGAGGGTGGGCATGCGGCGAGGCGACAAGATGGTGAAAATGATATTCATCAGTAAGTTGTTGATTCGGTTGGTTTTGATCAGACCGACACGCTAGCAAACACTATGCCATGATGGCCGGAATGTTTTATAAAACATTATTCATAAACTAATAATATAATTATCAAATAAAATGGCATGCTTTAGGGTCGGTCTAAAATGTAAAAAAGTCCGACAATTGCCGATGGTATATCCTTTTATTCTATCAAGCATCTCCTTCATTGGGTGATGACTACTGAGCTCGGGCTGAGATCAAGCTCTGGACGCGAATCGACAGCATGGTGCTGTTCGTCCAAGGTATGCGGGAATGACTCGATCCACCCCCGATAAACTGCCGGTGAAGGAGCTGAGGGTGTGCGGTCTGGCCGCCGTGAAGGCGCGGTTTCAGCGCGACCCGGCGTCCATCCAGCGGTTGTTTTTTGACGAGGCCACGGGCCGGAAGGTCGGCGTCATGTCGAAGGCGCTGGCCGCGGCGCGCAAGGTGTACCGTTGCGTGAACGCGGCCGAGCTCGAAAAGGTCGCCGGAAGCCTGCACCACGGCGGCATCGTGGCGGTCGTATCAGCGCCACCCTTACGAGCTCCCGGGCCTGCGGACCTCGCCCGTTGGGCGAAGGCCCGGTCGCCGGTGCTGCTGCTCGACCGGATTGGCAACGCGCACAACCTGGGGGCGATCGCGCGCACGGCGGCCTTCTTCGGGGTGGAACACCTGGTGATCCCTGCGCATCCGTCGGCGGCCGTTCCCAACGATGCGGCTTATCGCGTGGCTGAAGGGGGCCTGGAGCATCTCACGGTGTGGCGGGTGCCCGCGATCGCCGG
>JBGTGS010000103.1:0-2351 GCA_041746615.1 Opitutaceae bacterium
TTTGCGGCTGAGGGTGTCGCGCGCATACCCGCTGTCCCGGGCGATCTCCGTCAGGGTGCGCGGCTCATGCAACCGGCCGCGGACCTGTTCGATCAGGGGCTCGGGCATGGGCTCATGACCGGCCGGAGAGGACTCCAGCAAGCGGGCGATCACCGCGATGATGGCGGGGTAGTCCGACAGTCCCGGTCGACCCTTTGTTGGCACCCGGGCCAGCAGGCTGTGCAATTCATTGAGGGTGTGCTGGGGCAACTTTCGGTGGACGAGACGGGCGGAGCGGCGGCTGGTTTCATAATCCAGCACCAGGCAGAGGGGACGACTGCTGCCGGCCACGGCAAAGCCATGGGGCATCCCGGGCGGAATGATGAACAGGTCGCCCGCCTTGGCCTCATACCGCCGTTGGCGGATCAACTGGCCCCCCTGGCCGGCGAGGTAGAGGATGAGCTGGGTGTAGGCATGGGCATGCGGCACGACCTCGGTGTCACGATGCCGGTTCAGCTGAAGCTTGCGAAGCACGAAACCGAGCGCGTCGATTTCGATCTTCTGGATAAGAATGGGGCTCCAGGCCAGCATTGGCGGTTTTGTGCTACCAATAAGCGGTTCTGTACTAACGGCAAGCAGGAGTTTCGCCTATGATATCACCTTCATTAAAACCCCAGCCACCTCATCACCATGACCACGCACAAAGTAGGCATCATCATGAACGGCGTCACCGGACGCATGGGCACCAACCAGCATTTGCTGCGCTCGGTCAAAGCCATCATTGATCAGGGCGGTATCAAGATCTCTGACAGCGAGGTCATCATGCCGGATCCGATTCTGGTCGGCCGCAGCGCCGCCAAACTTGCCGCCCTCGCGGTCCGGGCCGGTCTGCCCGAAGAACGGATCACCACGAATCTCGACGCGGCCCTGGCTGATCCCGACAACCTGATTTATTTCGACGCGACCCTCACCGGCCAGCGTCCGGTCGGCATCCGCAAGGCCATCGCCGCCGGCAAGCACATCTACTGCGAGAAGCCCACCGCGACCACTTCCGACGAGGCGCTCGCACTCTTCAAGGAAGTCAGCGCCGCCGGTCTCAAGAATGGTGTGGTGCAGGACAAGCTCTGGCTGCCCGGCCTGCTCAAGTTGAAGTACCTCATCGACACCGGGTTTTTTGGCAAAATTCTCTCCGTGCGCGGCGAGTTCGGCTACTGGGTCTTCACCGGCGAATACGAGAAACTTCAGCGGCCCTCATGGAACTACCGCAAGGAGGAGGACGGCGGCATCATCGTGGACATGCTCTGCCACTGGCAGTATGTGATCCAGAACCTCTTCGGCGAGGTGAAGTCGCTCACCTGCCTCGGTGCCACCCACATCCCGAAGCGCTGGGACGAGGCCGGCAAGCCTTACAAGTGCACGGCGGATGACTCCGCCTATGCGACCTTCGAACTGGTGAACGGCGTCATCTGTCATTTCAACTCCTCCTGGAGTGTCCGGGTGGACCGCGACGATCTGCTCACCCTGCAGGTGGACGGCACGCACGGCTCGGCTGTGGCCGGCCTGCGCGACTGCAAGGCCCAGGCGCTCGCGGCGACCCCGCGCTGCGTGTGGAATCCGGATATCGACAGCCCGATCAAGTACAAGGACGGCTGGACCCGGGTTCCCTCCAACGACACTTACGACAACGCCTTCAAGGTGCAGTGGGAGCTCTTCCTCCGCCATGTGGTGAAGGGCGACCCGTTCCCGTGGGATCTCCTCCAGGGCGCCAAGGGGGTGCAACTCGCCGAACTGGGAATCAAATCCTGGGAGGAACGCCGCTGGATTGACGTGCCCAAGCTGGGTTGAGGATTGCGACAGTTTTACCCGGTCTCTGGCCGGGGAGTGTTACACGCCGGCGCGATTAAAAAAACGCGCCGGTATTTTTTCTGGACGGGTTACCCTTGCAAACGGTGCCGGATGAATATCTTGAAGCACCATCTGGCGGATTCTCCGGTCCTGCTTGCGAAAGCGGTCCGGTGCCTGCTGATTGTTGGCTACTCAAACCCATTTTCATCTCTTTATGACACCAATACTCTGGATGGTCGTTCTCTTCATCGGTCCCATGCTGTTCGGCCTGTACGCGCAGTCGCGCATCCGCAGCGCTTATGCGAAAAATGTGCGCATCCAATCGCGCGGCCGCATCAGCGGACGTGAGGCTGCCGAGGCCGTGATGCGCTCGGCGGGCGTCAATGACGTCGAGATTGTCGAGGTCCCCGGTGAACTGACGGACCACTATGACCCGGTGCGGAAGCGCCTCGCGCTGTCCCAGCACAACTACCGCGGCACGAGCCTGGCCGCCCTGGGCGTCGCCGCCCACGAGGCCGGTCATGCCA
>JBGTGS010000104.1:0-8575 GCA_041746615.1 Opitutaceae bacterium
GAGGCCGCGCGCTTCACCGCCATCCTCGCCGAGTACCGCAACTCGCCCGACGTCACCCGCCAGCGCCTCTACATCGAGATGATCGACCAGGTCCTCCCCAGGCTCGGCCGCATCATCATCACCGAAGAGGGCGCCATGAACCCCATACCACTGCTCAACCTCGACGAGGCCCGCACCGCCCCGCCCGCCACCACCCAGACACGACAGGGAGGCGGCCGATGAGAAGCCTCTTCGCAGCCGTCACCGTCCTCATTGTCATCGTCGTTGTCCTCGCCTCCTCGTCCATCTACACCATCGACGAGACCGAGCAGGCCATCGTCGTCCAGCTCGGCGCCCCCGTTGGCGATCCCATCACCGAGCCCGGCCTGCACTTCAAACTGCCCTTCGTCCAGGAAGTCCGCCGCTTCGACAAGCGACTGATCGCCTGGGACGGCGACCCCAACCAGATTCCCACCCGCGGCGAGCAGTTTATCTCGGTGGACACCACCGCGCGCTGGCGGATCGCCGACCCGCTTCGCTTCCTGCAGCGCGTGCAGAACGAGCGCGGCGCCACCTTGCGGCTCAATGACATCCTTGATTCCGTCGTGCGTGACCACATCTCCGCCAGCGACCTGGTGGAGATCGTGCGCTCGAAGGACTGGGAAGTGTCGCGCGAGGATCTGGCCCGCGCTCAAGCCATCACCGAGGGAGACGAGGAAATTCTGCTCCAGCGGGTCTCGACCGGTCGCGAGGAGCTCACCCGGTCCATCCTTCAGACCGCCCAACGGCACATGCCCGAATATGGCATCGAACTGGTGGACATCCGGATCAAGCGCATCGACTACGTTGAGGCGGTGCAGCAGCGGGTCTTCGACCGCATGATCGCCGAGCGCCAGCGGATCGCGGAGCAATTCCGCTCCGAGGGGCAGGGCCGCGCCGCGGAGATTGACGGCGAGACCCAGCGGCGACTGGCGGAAATCAGCTCCGAGGCACGGCGCCTGGCCGAGCTGATCCGGGGCGAAGCCGACGCCGAGGCGACGCGCGTCTACAATGAAGCCTTCGGGGCCGACCCGGAGTTCTACGCCTTCTTTCGCACTTTGGAGAGCTACAGCCGCTCCCTCGGGGAGAAGACCACCATCCTTCTCAATGCCGACTCCGAGTATATCCGCTACCTGCATGATACTCAGGCGCCATGAAAACCAAGCAGGCTACCGCAGCGGGGCCGACGCCATGGCCGAGAAGCTCACGGCGCTGATGTAATAACGCACCCCTTGCCCACGCCCCTGCTGTTCAATAGTGGGGGCGATGGGCAACCATTGATCTGCAGCGCAGGCCGGGCCGCCGGGATTCGCTCATCGTCGTCACGCTTGCGCTGCGGCCGGATAGGTCCCCTCCGTAGCCCTGAACGTGAGTTCAGGGACGCCGGCAGAACCTCTGCTCACACATCGAGCCACACTCCTTTACCGGCCTTGGCTGCCCATCGACTCAGCTCGGCCAGTATCTGCATCAAAGTGCTTCACGCGTGATCTCGGCATCCCGGGCGAGATCTTCCCCGGCGAAGCGGGCCTCCACCAGGAGCAGCAGGCGGATGGCCTCGGCCCTCCGGCCCTGCTTAATCTTCCTTCTGGCCACGCCCATGACTTGCAGTCCCTCCTCCCGGCCGCCTTCGCCATCAGCCAGCCTCCGTTCGGCCAGCTCCAGCTCCACCGGCCAAGGCATGGCGACCAGATACACAATCAACATAAAATTGGCCAACGGAACCAGGATCAGGAAACCAAGCCACCAGGGATGCCCGGTTTTGGCTATGCAGGCGCACGCCAGCGCAATCATCAAAGCCGCGGAAAGGATTCCAACCAGGTAGTGCATGATGACCCAAGTGCCTCAGCCCGGCAGAGAGACAACGGTTAGCGGTATCCTCCATAAGGTGGCGGTTGATATCTTAAAGCATGCAGAAACAGGGATTGCCTTTGGAAGCTGTACAGCACCTGGCTGTCCGCATCGAAAAGCAATTCGTGTTCATGGAAATTGAAACGAATGCCCCGGTACAGCAGCATGACGGGGACGCCCTCCTGAAAGTCATTCGCCGTGCCATCGCGTAAAGTAAAAACGCGAGGATGCTCCATGAGCGTCCAGCCATTGGGTCCAGGTGCCATGCCACGGCGGTTATCAGGCCACCGCAAGATGTTATTGAGCCTGACGAGTTGATGATACCCCTCCATGTCCCTGAACTTCCCCAGCAACTGAATGCCCTCCAGCCCCACGAGTTTTGCCGCCAGTTCAGAAGACTGGCTCCACTGCTCGCGGGAATGAAGGGTAACCGCCAGGCCGCCATAGGCGCGATGCTCCATTAGTTCATCCCTGAAGACCTTCTCCGCTTCCGACATCGGCCTCGGCTGTTCATCCTCATCAAGCTGGCGCAGCTTGAATCGGTTGAGGGCCAATGAATCACCAACGGATGCTCCCTCCGTGATCGCCCAATAAACGGAAATCAGTCGGGGATCATCCCGATTCACAATCACGATATTCGGATGGTATACGTCCAGATCCCCATAATAGGGACCAGGAAGATCCGAAAAAATGACCGCACGGCTTTCATCAAGAAAGCGCACGATACTCCCGTCAGTCTGCTCCCAACTCGCATGCCAGCCGTGGCCTTCGTCCCATTGGATCCGGTTGATCCGCTGCCATGTAATCACAACCGGGATTGTCCTATCCCCCAAGGCCAGCTCGGCTTCAATCATCATATGAACCGGCGGCTCAGTCTTAAGCGACGGAGGAGGAAGCAGGCATCCGGGTACCGTCACCAACAACAACATGATGGACAGGCTCTTCATGTCATGGGGATTGAATGCACCTTGTGTCCTACATCTGCACGGTCAAATACAAACCCATTTCCCATCTGGCTTGGGGTCCAAGCGGCATCATACCGCTTACACCGCGTCCGATTATTTTCGTTACACACGCACAGGAATGGGGCTGCCCATATGCCGGATATATTACATTTCCTGCCCCTCACGTCTCCTGCCGGAGGATTTCCAGCGGCGGATGATCCGCCACGCCGCGGTTGGCGAGAATGCCGGTGATCAGGGTGACAGCCATCACCGCCACCGCCGCCACGACCAGCGTGGCCGGCGCGAAAACGCCCGTGGTCTCGAAGACAAAGCGCGCCAGCAGCCAGTTCGCCATCAGGGCGAGCAGGCAGCCCACCACCGCCGAGAGAAATCCGAGGATCGCATATTCCACCAGCTGGATCTGCACGAGCTGTCGTCGCGTCGCCCCGAGCGTCCGCAACAGCACCGTCTCACGCAGACGCTGGAATCGCCCCGACATCACCGCACCGACCAGCACGATCACGCCGGTGATCACCGTGAAAAACGCCATGAACTGGACCACGAACTGGATCTTTGAAAAAACCCCGTCGAGCGTCTCCAGGATGAGGGTCAGGTCGATGGCCGAAACCCCCGGCATCGCCTGCACCACCGCACGCTGCACGCGGCCTGACTCCGCCGGGCCTTCCACCCGGGTGGCCACCACATGAAACTTCGGCGCGGCTTCCAACACCCCCTCGGGGAAGACCACGAAGAAATTCGGCTCCATCCGCCGCCATTCGACTTCGCGCAGACTGGTGACCCGTGCACGGATGGGCACGCCCTGCACATCGAACTCCAACTCGTCCCCAAGCACCAGCTGCATGTCGGCGGCCAGCCCGGTCTCCATCGAAATGGGCACGACCCCCACATCCGGATCGACGCGGCCGGTGAAGGTGCCGCCCACCAGTTTCTCACTCGCGCCAAGCTCGCTGCGGTAGGTCGAGCGGTATTCGCGACGCAGGGTCCAGCCGGGCAGGCGGTCGGTGTTGTCGGCCAGGATCTCCGTCGCGGTGCGCCCTTTTAATCGGCTGATGCGCATGGTCACGATGGGCGCACTCGCCTTCAGCGGAACGTTTTCCGCAGCCAGCACCGCCTCCAAGGGGCCGAGCTGATCGTCCTGAATGTCGAAGAACAGCAGGTTGGGCCGGTCCTCCCCACCGGCGCTTTCAATCTGCGCCACGAGCGTGGTGCGCGTCAGGGCCAGTGTGACGACGAGGAAGGTGCCGAGTCCGAGCGCGAGCAGCAACAGTACGGTGCGGTTGTTGGGCCGATGCAGGTTGGCCACGCCCTGGCGCCACACATAGGGCGCGGTTTTGGGGAAGTAACGCCGCGCTGACCAGGCCACGACACGGGCCAGCCCGGCGAGGACACCGAAGCTCAGGGCCAGCATGCCGACAAAGCCCAGCCCGTGCTCCCACTCGCGCGTCTGGCTCACGGCGAAGACGGTGATCGCCACCACGATGGCCGCGTACAACGCCCAGCGCAGCGGATCGCGCCGGTCGATGGTCTCCGCAAACGACGAACGGATCGCCACCAGCGGCGATACCCGCCGGATGGCCAGCAGCGGCAGCAGAGTGAAGAGCAGACAGATGACCAAGCCCGCGACCACCCCGCGCGCAACCGCGGACCATGAGATGAAGAACTCCACCTCGAAGGGCAGGAGTCCACCCACCAGCGCCGGCAACGCCAGTTGCACGGCGATACCCAGCATGGCCCCGAGAGCCGCTCCCACCAGTCCGATGCCCAGCCCCTGAATGAGATAAACCGCGAAGCCCTGACGCGCACTCGACCCGAGGCAGCGCAGCACGGCCACCGTGGTGATCTTCTGGCGCACGTACACGTGGATCGCACTGGCCACACCGATCGCACCCAGGAAGAGCGCAACGAAACCCACAAGGCTGAGAAAGGCGTACACGTTCTCCAGCGCACGGCCGAGGTCGCGCTTGCGCTCTTCGACCGTATCGAATCCAAGGCGCAGCTCGCGGAAGCGGTCGCGCAGCTCGCTCACCAGCAGTTCGACATTCACCTCGTCGGGAAACTTGAAGTAGGACTTGTAACGGACGAGGCTGCCCGGGCCGATCAGGCCGGTCTCCGGCAGGTGCGCGAGAGAAAAGTACACCCGCGGCGAAAGCTGGGCGACCATGGCGGATTCACCCGGGATGTTATGCAGCCCGCCGGCGATGGTGAAGGTCAGGTCGCCGATGCGTACCGGGTCGCCGGGGGAAAGTCCGAACTGGCTGAGCAGGGTGGATTCGAGCACGGCGACGCGCCCGCCGGTTGAGAGCTGTGCAGCCACCCCGGCGGGTTCGGTTAGGAATTCGCCGTAGAACGGATAGCCGCCCTCAATGGCGCGGAGCGACACGAGGCGCGTCTCGCCGTTCGCGGTCGGAAACACGACCATGGAGGCGAACATGACCTCGCGCGAACGCTCGCCGCCCAGGCTGTTGAGAAATCCTTCGGCCTGGGGTGTAAGCGCGCTGCGGGATTGCACCGCAAGATCGGCGCCCAGCAGGCCCTTGGCTTGGTCGTCGATGGCCTGGCGCAGGTTCGCCGTGAACGAGCCGATCGCCACGAGCGCGGCGATGCCCAGCACGATCGAAAGCGAGAACAACAAGAGCCGTCGCCGCGACGCCCGAGAATCCCGCCAGGCCATTTTGAGGATGAAGTTCACTTCGTGTGTTTCGGGGCAAAAAAACCTATTCCACCACCACCGCACCGTTGCGGAGGCGGAGGGTGCGCTGGCAACGTCGGGCCAGTTCGAGGTCATGGGTCACCAACACGAGAGTTGTTCCTTTTTCGCGGTTGAGGCCGAAGATCAGATCCACCATCGCGTGCGCGGTGTCCCCGTCGAGGTTGCCCGTCGGCTCATCGCAAAAGAGGATCTTCGGACGGTTGATGAACGCGCGGGCCAGGGCCACGCGCTGCTGCTCGCCACCCGAGAGCTGTACCGGATAGTGATCCGTGCGCTCCCCTAAACCCACACGCCCGAGCAGCGCCCGCGCCTCGGCCTCGATCTCCGGGCCGCCCTCGCCACGCAGTTCGACCGGCACGAGCACGTTTTCCAGCGCGGTGAGGGTCGGGATCAACTGAAAATTCTGGAACACGAAGCCCACGTGCTCGTTCCGCACCCGCGCACGCTCGTCCTCGCTCATCACACCGATGGACTCCCCCGCGAGCACGACACTGCCGTTCGACGGCCGGTCGAGCCCCGCACAGAGACCGAGCAGGGTCGTCTTCCCGCTGCCCGAGGGGCCGACAATCGCCAGGCTGGAACCCGCGGCGAGGTCGAAGTCCACCTCCTTGAGCACGGTCAACGGACCCGTTGCGGTGGGATAGAACTTGGTGAGTCGCTCGACTTTCAACATGGATTGATCACTCATGCGTGAACCGCGAATGAAGCGGCTGTCCTGCTTTGTGCAAATGACGAATCACCTTCGCCTTTGGGTTTTCCTCCTGATGACCGTTGTCGCCCTGCCCGCCGCCGAGCGTCGGACCATCCTGTTCTTCGGCGACAGCCTGACTGCGGGGTTTGGTCTCGACGAACCTGAGACCCAGGCCTTCCCCGCCGTCATCAAGGCGAAAATCGACGCCGTCGGCCTGCCGTATAGTGTGGTCAACGCCGGTCTCAGCGGTGAGACCACCTCCGGCGGCCTGCGCCGCATCGACTGGATCCTGCGTCAACCGGTGGACATTTTCGTGCTCGGCCTCGGCGGCAATGACGGGCTGCGCGGCGTGCCGGTCGATGTCTCCCGTGCCAACCTCAAGGGCATCATCGAGCGCGTGCGTGCGAAAAATCCGGAGGCGAAGATCCTGCTCGCCGGCATGCAGATGCCCCCGAGCCTCGGCCCGGACTACACGCGCGCCTTCGCCGCGATGTATCCGGAAATCGCCGACGAGACCGGCGCCCTGCTGATCCCCTTCATGCTCGAAGGGGTGGGCGGCGAGCCGGAACTCAACCAGCGCGACGGCATCCATCCCAACGCCGAGGGGCACAGAAGGATTGCCGAGGTCGTCTGGCGTGTCTTACTCCCGGTCCTATGACCCGGCGTTGCCTGCTGGCCTTGCTTGCCCTGATCCTCGCTTCCGCCCCGACCGGCGGTGCTGCGACCTTCCGGGCGGATGTCTCGGCCGGATGGATTGACAACCTCAGCCGGTCCGCGAGTCCGCTTGACCAGCGTGACGCCCTGCGAACGGAGGCCCAGCTCTCCGCCTCCTGGTTCCGGGCGACGCGCAGCGGGTTCCTCGCCAGCCTCGAGTTGGCCGGCGGGCTCACCACCGTGCCCGATTTCTCCAAAGCCGGAGCCCTCACCGTCGGCCCGCGCGTGCTCCTCCGCCAGAAATTCGGCCTCGGGGCCTACGCACCGGCGGTTGAACTCTCCGCCGGCCTGAACCGCCGTGAAGCGCGCCTCGACGCCGACGAAGGCTGGACCAGCAACGCCGGCCTCCGCCTGGTTAAACGCCTGACCCCGGCCTGGCGCCTGGCCGTGACCGGTGACTGGCACCAGCACGACGCCCGCCAAGGCACTTTCGACATCCGGCAACGCCGTCTCCACGCCACGGTGACATGGGATCTTTCCGACCGCTGGCAGCTCAACGCCAGCGGCGGGCGCCTTTGGGGCGAA
This sequence comes from Opitutaceae bacterium, assembly GCA_041746615.1. Lineage (GTDB taxonomy): Bacteria > Verrucomicrobiota > Verrucomicrobiia > Opitutales > Opitutaceae > CAMAXB01. Next base: position 7,472 of record JBGTGS010000104.1, read on the forward strand.
TTCACCGCCAACGCCTCCTCCGGCATCTGGGCCCAGGCCATCTCGGGCGGACTGGGCGCGGCCATCGAGGAGTATTACAATACCATCCCTTGGGCCGTGACCGACATCTACGGGCCCGGCTGGGTCACCTACCCCGTCGCCGGCCGGGTTGATTTCTGGTCGCTCGAACTCGCCCCCGCCCTTGGCCGCAACACCTCCCTCCCGCTGCGCTACGAGCGGGCCAACAGCCTCAATCGCGCAGGAGTCCGCTACAGCCAGGAATCCTGGAGCCTCGGCATCCTCCACCGGTTCTGACCACCCCAATGAAAACGCTCCTGCCCGTCGCCACCGCCCTGTTGCTCTTCGCCACCAACGTCTTCGCCGCCACGGGAGGAGGCGTTCGCGTCGAGGTGAAGGACGACCGCGGGCAGCCCGTGGCTGACGCCGTCTCCTCGCTGGTCCCCCTCGACACCCGCCCCGTCCTCACCCCCCCGGCCGAGCCCGTGGTCATCGAGCAGGTGGGCGAGGAGTTCACCCCCTACGTCACCCCCGTCCTCGTCGGCACCCGGGTGGCCTTCCCCAATAACGACCGCGTACAACATCACGTGTACTCCCTTTCGAGCACCAAGACCTTCGAACTGCCCCTCTACCGCGGCTCCGTCCACGACCCGGTGGTTTTCGACCTGCCCGGCATCGTTTCGCTCGGCTGCAACATCCATGACTGGATGGCGGCCTACGTCGTCGTCCTCGCCACACCGCACTTCGCCAAAACCGGCGGCGATGGCACCTCGCTGATCGCCTCCCTCCCACCGGGACGCTACCGGCTCGAGGTCTGGCATCCCCGTCTCGCCGCCGCCATCGACCGCGAGGTCGTGGTGGCCCCGGAGGATCCCGCCACCCAGGTCATCGCCATCACCCTCCGGCCCGACCGTCGCATCCGCCGCGCGCCCGAAGCGCACAGCGGCGGCTACCCGTGATCGCCCGCCTCCAGACCTTCGGGGGCAAACTGCTGCTCCTCTTTGTTTTCGTCGTGGCCGCAGCCCAGTTCACCACTTGGTTTGTCGTCTCCCGCGCCAACCGCATCCAGGCCCGCAGCCTGATCGAAGCCGACCTTGGCCTCGCCGC
>JBGTGS010000105.1:0-3981 GCA_041746615.1 Opitutaceae bacterium
CCGCTGGCGGATCGAGGGGGATGCGAGCCACGAGATCACCCTCACCCAGCAATTCCAGCAGGTGGAGGGCACGGTGGTCCTTGATGGCGTACCGGTGGGGCTTGACGACGTCGTTTTGCGTGGCGAACAGATCCGTTTCTCGATCGACGGCCACCGTTTTTACGGCCGGGTGAACGGTGACATCATCGAGCCGGTGGAAGAAACCGGCACCGTCCGCAACTGGCGCGCCACCAAAATCTGAATATGAGATTCACCTCGTGAGCAGCGATTCCTCCGCCGGACCCCGCCCAACCCTGACGGTGCTCGATGGTGTGGCGGTGGTGGTCGGTGTGGTGGTGGGCAGCGGGATCTTTGGGCTCCCGCCGTTGGTGGCCGGAAGCGTGGACAGCTCTGCGGCCTACATGGTGCTTTGGTTGGCCGGTGGAGTGATCATGCTGGCAGGGGCGCTCTGTTATGCTGAGTTGGGTTCGGCATATCCCGGGACCGGCGGCGAGTATCAGTACTTGTCCCGGGCTTACGGCCCTTCCGTTGGCATCCTCTTTGCTTGGGCTCGTGGCACCGTCATTCAGACCGGTTCCATCGCAGCCGTTGCCTTCATTTATGGCGATTACGCGAACCAGCTCGTCCCACTGGGTGCCAATGGAGCCTCGGTGCACGCCGTCATCGCAGTGGTGGGGCTGACCGGCCTTAACATTCTGGGTACGCGGGAATCCAAACGCACCCAGGTGGCCTTCACCTTCATGGCCATCCTGGCGGTGGTTATCGTGATCGCGGCCGGATGGATCGGCTCGGGCAGTGCAACCGTTGCGGTGCTCGTGGACTCATCGGCTGCGTCCCGGGCCACTTGGGGGGCCCTGGGCATGGGCATGGTCTTCGTGCTGCTTACCTACGGTGGCTGGAACGAGGCCGCCTACCTGTCAGCGGAGCTGCAGGATCCCCACCGCAACCTGAGCCGCGTGCTATTGTTGGGTACGGTCGTGGTGGTCGCCCTGTATGTTTTTGCAAACCTCGGCTTCCTTGCGATCTTCGGGCTCGAAGGCTTGCGCAATGTCGATGCCGTGGGGGCGGAATTGATGCTCATTGTGGCCGGTCCCTCGAGTGCCGTCTTGCTCAGCCTGCTCGTGGGTTGCACGGCATTGTCCACCATGAACGGCACGATCCTCACGGGGGCGCGGGTGTATTACGCACTGGGCCGGGACGTCCCGCGCCTGCGTGGGCTGGGGACGTGGAGCGATCATGGAGGGACCCCCGGCAATGCTCTCCTGCTGCAGGGCGCTATCACGCTGGTCCTGGTCCTGGCCGGTGCCTTGAGCGAGGGCAGGGGCATCAGCACCATGGTTGCCTATATTTCGCCGGTGTTCTGGCTGTTCATGCTGCTGACCGGGTTGACGCTGTTTATTTTCCGTCATCGCGATCCCGGACGCGAACTTCCCTTCCGCGTGCCGTTGTATCCCCTCACCCCGGCCCTGTTCTGTCTGAGTTGTGCCGGGCTGCTGTATTCAAGCACTCGATATGCCGGCACCGGCGCCCTGGTTGGACTGGCGGTGCTCGCGGCCGGCGTCCCCTTGGTGCGGGCCGCCCGACGGGGACGGTAGGAGCGGCTTTGCGCCGCGCCCCCCGGATCATCAACCACGAAGTCCGTCTCCCGCTCAGGCTGATGAGGATCAATTGTAATCAGTGTTCCCCGCACGCTAAAGAGCGGGGAGAACGATAATGATTACGAGAACGAGAATGATCATTATCAGGATTTCATGGCCGCATGAAATCCTAGGTCGAAACACCGAGCAGGCCGCGCGTCAGCTGGAAGTGGGTCAACCCCAGGCTCGTGGTAACCGGGGTATAATCGCGACCGGCGACGGCCAGCAGCCGCCGCATGATTTCGGCTTCGCCGGCGCGGACATCGTCCGGCAGACGCCCGTCAACATCCTCGATGGCGGGTTCGTCGGGCGCGCCGGCCTCCGCGAATTGCAGCACGGGAATCAGCGGATGACCTTCGCGCACGTGGTCGGAGATCACGGTGACAAACAGATGCACGCCGCAGCCACCGAGACCGGCCAGATTCTCGGCCCAGTCCCCGGTCTCGGTCGCGACGACATGCAGCCCGGGCTTCCCGACCGGTTGCCCGTAGGCGAGGGTTGCCCGTGGAGCGCGGCTGCCGAGCAGGGTTTCGGCAAAGGCGGGTTGAGCGACCAGGGGGTCGGACTCCGGAAGCAGTAAGGATCCCCCCGCGACGACCACGGCGCGGGCAACGGCGGCGAGGGCGGTGGCCGTGGCGGCCCGGACGGAGGTGGCGGTTTGGAAACCGATGGTGAGTGCGCCGAGCCCGGCCGGAACGGTGACGTTGGGCGGACGTGACCCCAGGGTCTCGGCGAACCAGGCCTCGATTCGTTGCAGGGTTTTATCGATGCCGCCGTCGAGTTGAACGCTGGCCCAGCCAAAGCGGTCGAGGGGAACGCCGGCGGATTCGAACTGTCGGCGGATGACATCGTTGCCCACCTTGTCGCAGCCGTGCTCCAGGATGAGGGCAGCGGCGACGTTCGGATGGGTGGCGTAGCCGCGGTAGGTGCGGTGTAGGAGCCGGTGCATGCTCTCGCCGCCGAAGCCGCAGCCCTCGGTGTGGACGAGGGCGGTGAAGCGCGCCACGCCATTGGCAGGACCCAGACTGCCGGCATTCAACCGCTCCGCGGTCATCCGCGCAATCTGCCCGGCGCACAGGCTGGTGGGCATGACCAGGCCGATCCGTTCGGTCCCCCAGCGGTCGTGATCCAATGGATACGCGGGAAAGACCTCTCCGGTGGCCGGCACGCCAGCGGAGGTCAGGATCGTGGCGGCGAGGAGGGGCTGTCCGTCCGGGGCAGTCCGCTGGTTGAGCGTGGCGAGGTGCGATGAATCAGTCTGCCGCCAGTTGCGCCAGACGGACACCTGGGAATGGCCGGCGTGTTCGCCCTTCGATTTTCGGCCGGAGGCGGTGGCAAGCAGGAGGTCGAGGGTCCCGGCGGTGAGCTCCTCCATCGATTCGCCATCGAGGTAGCGGCCGGCGTTCACATCCATCTCATGGATGAGCAGCTGGTGTCGGCGCGTGGTGGTGGTGAACTTGAGGGTGGGGACGAAGGGGAAGTTCGTGATGGAACCGTTGCCGGTGATGAAGAGCACCAAGTTGCAGCCCGCGGCCACCTGGCCGGCGATGGCCTCCAGGTCGTTGCCCGGGCTGTTCATGAAGTGGAAACCGGGGGCGCGCATGGGTTGGGCGTAGTCGAGCACCGCTTCGATGCGGGAGCGCGGGTCCTTCTTGTGCACGGCGCCGAGGGACTTGAGCACGATGTTGTAGAGCCCGCGCAGCTTGTTGCCGCCGGAGGGGTTGGACTCGGCGGTGACCCCATGCCAGGAGAGCCGCTCCTTGAACGAATCGATTCTGCCGAGCAGGGCGCGGGCGGTGGCGAGGTCGCGCACGTTGGCCAGCATGTAACTTTCGGCACCAATGACCTCGTCGGTCTCGCAGAGGTTGGCGGCACCCCCGTGGCGGATGACCTCGTGAACGACGGCACCAGCCAGGGGATTGCCGGAGATTCCGGAGAACGCGTCGGAACCACCGCATTGCAGGGCGATGCGCAGGGCACTCAGGGGGGTTGCGATCCGCTCGCAGGCGTTCACCGTGGGCAGCCAGCTGCGCACGATACGTTCGCCCTCTGCGAGTCCGGCCGCGAGGGCTCCGCGCAAGGTGAAAAAGCGATGGGTGACGTCGTCAAGTGGGTAATCGTGCGCCCGCAAGTGGGCCTCAAGGCGGGTGTTGTTCACTGGCTCGTTGCCGTAATCGAGGGCAAGGATGGCGCCGATGTTCGGATGCACGATGAACCCGGAGAGGGTTCGGAGCACCTCCGCCACGTTGTTGGGCTCCTCCGGTCCGCCGCCCTCGGTGTGGGTGACGGCGAGGATGCCGTCGATGCCCGGATGCACGCGGGCGAGGGGCTGCAGGCGGGCGGC
>JBGTGS010000106.1:0-22483 GCA_041746615.1 Opitutaceae bacterium
GGCGACGTGCCCACCCTCGAAACGCTCGCGGCCGTCGATATGATGCGCCAGCAGTTCCCGGAGTTGAAGGTTCGGGTGATCAACGTGGTGGACTTGATGAAGCTCCAGCCGCAGAGTGAGCATCCGAACGGGATGAGCGACAAGGATTTCGATGTGCTCTTCACCAAGGACAAGCCGGTCATTTTCGCCCACCACGGCTATCCGATGCTCATCCACCGGCTCACCTATCGCCGGACCAATCACAAAAACATCCATGTGCGCGGCTTCAAGGAAGAAGGCACGACCTCGACCCCATTCGACATGGTGGTGATGAACGACCTCGACCGCTTTCACCTCGTCGCCGACGTGATTGATCGCGTGCCGTCGCTCGGTCCCCGCGCCGCGTATGCCAAGCAGGCGATTCGCGACAAGCTGATCGAGCACAGTCAATACATCGCCGAACACGGCGAGGATCTGCCGGAGATCCGGAACTGGAAATGGAGCACGAAATGAACCCATCACTGCTGATAGATACCGCGCGCATGATGGTTGCCGACGGCAAGGGCCTGTTGGCGATGGATGAAAGCCATCCGACGTGCAACAAGCGTTTCGCGAGGCTTGGCATCCCGCAGACAGAAGAGGCCCGGCGCGCTTATCGGGAACTGCTCATCACCGCGCCCGGTCTGGGCGAATCCATCAGTGGCGCGATTCTCTTCGACGAGACGATTCGTCAGCAAAAGCAGGACGGCACTCCCTTCATTCAAGTCATCACCGATGCGGGAATCATTCCGGGCATCAAAGTGGACGCCGGCGCGAAAGACCTGGCCGGCCATCCTGGAGAGAAAATCACCGAGGGTCTGGATGGACTGCGCAAACGTCTTGAGGAATATTTTCAAATGGGGGCACGGTTTGCCAAGTGGCGCGCGGTGATTGCCATCGACGAGACCATTCCCAGTCGGAGTTGCCTCGAAGCGAACGCCCACGCGCTGGCGCGTTATGCCGCCTTGTGCCAGGAGGCGGGACTCGTCCCCATCGTCGAGCCGGAGGTCCTCATGGACGGGGAACACACTTTGGAGCGGTGTCGCAAAGTCACGGAGGAAGCCCTGCGCAACGTCTTCATCCAGTTGAACTGCCAGCGCGTGCTGCTGGAAGGAATCATTCTCAAACCGAATATGGTGCTGCCGGGTTTGACCTGCCCGCGGCAAGCCTCGGCGGAGCAAGTGGCTGAGGCGACGGTGCAGTGTCTCCTGCAAAATGTTCCCGCGGCCGTACCGGGGATTGCATTCCTGTCGGGTGGTCAATCCGCTGAACTGGCATCGGCCCGTTTGAATGCCATGAATGTACGCTTTAAATCCCGCGTGCCCTGGGCCTTGTCGTTCTCATATGGCCGCGCCCTTCAGGAACCGGCTTTGGAAATTTGGCACGGGCAGGAGGCGAACGTAAATGCGGCGCAACAAGCACTGTTGCATCGCGCCAAATGCAACCGCGCCGCGTGTCGTGGTGAATACACAACGACGATGGAAGTTAAGCGCCTATGACCCGGGCATATGCCCCTCAGCGGAATCCCAGCAGATCCAGGACATAACGTTCGACGTGCCGGTTCATTCCCTCGGCCGGGAAATCATGGATGTGCAGGGCGGGGTTGAAGTTGAGCTCAAGAATACTGTAGGCCGCATCCGTTCCGGCCTCCGTGAGATCAGGGATGATCATATCGAGCCCGCAAATGGCGGCGCCAACGGCCGCCGTGGCCTGCTCGGCCAATCGCTGGTACACCGGCGGCATCGTGTCGGTGAAATCCAGGCTGTCACCTCCGGTGCTGATGTTGGAATTCTTGCGCAGGAAAACCACCGTGCCGGGGGCCGGGACGCTCTCGGGCGTAAGACCCTGGCCGGCCAGAAAGGCCAGTTCGACGCTTTCGAGACGGATGCGCTCCAGCGGCGTGCGATAGCCTTCGCCCCGGAGGGGGTTTTGATTTTTCACCGCGACCAATTCACGGATGGTCGTGCGGCCATCGCCCCGCACATTGGCCGGGATCCGGTGAAGGACCGCGCGCGTCTGGCCGCCGATTACCAGAAAGCGAAATTCCCGGCCCTCGACAAATTCCTCCACGAGCACGCTGGTATCGAGCGCGAAGGCCGACTCCAGCGCCGACCGATACGCGGGCAGCCCGGCCCCGGCGTCAAGGATCACCACGCCCTCGCCAAAATTCGTCGAGTTGGGTTTGATGACGATCTTTCGCCCCCGGTAGTCGGGATGCCCGGCCACGGCCGTGGCCAGTGAATGATACTTGCCGCCCGCGGGCACCCGCAGCCCGGCCGCGTGCAGCACTTTCTTGGTCACCGCCTTGTTCTCCATGAGCAGGGCGCTGATGTAGGTGTCGGCCGAGGTGCGGGTGGCCTGCTTAACATATTCCGTGCGTCCGTCGCGGCGGAGCGCGATGAAGTTGTCATCCGCATCGAGAATTTCGACCTCGACGCCGCGCTGGCGGGCCTCGGTGATCAGGACCTGGGTTGAGAGTTCGAGGGATTCAAGGTTCATGGGTGAGGGTTTCCCGGTGCTGGCGCGCGAGAGTCAATCCCAGCTCCAGCGTGGCAGGGGGCCCGGAGCCCAAGGCTTCGCGGAGCCGGTCGACCGGGCGGGGCAGGCGTCCCGCCCACCGTTCCTGCGCGGCGGTGAGTGATTGGGAGTAGGGCGGCGGTAGTTGGGTGGCAATGGAGGCCATGGCCGCGAAGACTGCTTCGGCCTCGGATTGCTCGTCTGGTCCGGGGCGACAGGGTTCCTCGTGCAACGACGAACCGCAGAGTGTCGACCAGCGATTGCGATCCACGATGCGTAGCCGCTCCTCCGGGGAAATCAATGGGCTGGGCAGAAACAGACCCGCCAGCACGAACAGATGAAAAAAGTGAAGCGCCTCCAGGCCGATTCCCAGCGGCTCGAAGGGGTCGAGGTCAAAGATGCGGAATTCCAGATAGCCGACCCCCTCCCGACCGAGGGCATCGAGCAGGGCCAACGGCTTGCCGCGCGTTGACGATGGCCCCGCCGGACCATCGGCTGCGGCGGAGGCGGGTTTGGGGCGAACCGGGCTGTAGAACTCCCGCTCATGCGCCAGGAGCGCCGCGGCGGTCGACCGGGGTTGAATTGCCTCCGCAATTTTCACCCGATACTCATCCAGTGAGGCAAAGGTCACCCCAATCCGGCGTTCGACGTCCGGAGCCAGCGCATACCCGAGCGGGCTCAGGCGCACACTGGAAATATGGTCCCGGCAATTCACCGCATCATTCCGCAAGTCCGGTCGCGTGTGCGCCAGCAGGTCGAGCCAAAATGCCTCGTCGCCCGGCGGGCTCACGCCCCAAAGGGCGTTGAAAACGTGCTGGTGCCGCAAAAAGTTACGCATCACGGAAAAGTAAGCTGCGTCGCGCAGTGCTTTCTCGGGTTCGGTCGAGCCGGTGATTGTCCGCCAGTGCGCAAAAAACTCCGACGCAAAGGAGAAATTATAGTGGATCCCGCTGATGGCCTGCCGGGCCTTGCCATGCCGTCGTTCGAGATCCTGCCGATATCGGCGCTGGGCGTCCCACTCCGGCCGGCCGGCAAACGATGCGGCCTGGACCCGTTCCGGCGCATCCCAACGGCCCGGCAGGCTGAGCGGCCAGAGCAGCTCGTCACCGATCGCTTTTTGCAGGCGGCGTTGCAACCGGCCCAATTGTTCCAGCGCCTCGGCAGGGTCGGGGAGCGGAGGGGTGACAAGCTCCGTCTGGTTTTCGGCGAAATCGACCGAGATTTCCATTTCATCGGGGGGAAACGGATGGGGTGTGCTTGCCGGCTGGCCGTCGGCCTCAATGCGCAGGACTTCTCGTTCCAAGCCCCAGTGCCCCGCGGTCAACAGCGCGCGGCCTCCCGCTTGGACGAAACGCTCGAATGCAGCAAGGGGTGGTCCCGGATTAGCCACAGTCGCGGCGGTTCGAGTCGTCTGCATTGCGCGATCCTGCACCACCCGGGGGTGAACGAACATGTTATTCTGGGTTGCGGAGATCAGGATGGAACCCCTTCGCGGTGGACACGGTCGAACCCTGCCCGGTCAACACCCCATGGCGCTCCGTTCCTCGCGCCGTTATGCTAGCCCTTGGGAACCACATAAACAAACACACCAAGCGATATGAATGTTCTTATAATATTAACCTCTCACGACAAGCTGGGCGACACCGGCAAAAAGACCGGCTTTTGGTTGGAGGAATTTGCGGCTCCTTACTACGTCCTGCTCGATGCCGGAGCGGAAATCACCCTGGCATCTCCGGCGGGTGGGCAACCCCCTCTCGACCCGCAAAGTGACGTCCCGGATGCACAAACCGAGGCTACCAAACGCTTCAAAAAGGACGAGGCTGCACAAAGGGCACTCGGTCAGACGTCCAGGTTGGCCGAGATCGATGCCGACCGGTTTGATGCGGTTTTTTACCCGGGTGGGCATGGCCCTCTTTGGGATTTGGCGGAAGATGAAGACAGCCAACGTATCATCGGAAATTTTGTCACCGGGGATCGTCCCCTCGCTGCGGTGTGCCACGCTCCGGCAATCTTCAAGCACACCAAAGGGGCCGACGGAAAGTCGTTGGTTTCCGGTCGCCGTGTGACCGGCTTTTCGAATACTGAGGAGGAGGCGGTGGGTCTCACGAATAGTGTTCCGTTTCTCGTCGAAGACATGCTCAAGGCGAATGGGGGGCTCTACGAGAAAGGTCCGGATTGGGGTTCTTATGTGGTCGTCGATGGCAAGCTCATCACCGGTCAAAATCCGGCATCCTCGGAAGCCGCCGCCAAGGAGCTGCTCAAGCTGATCAAACCATAGGCCCTTCATCCGGCCGCGTGTCCAGGGTCGCCTGGCGCCTCCGCAACTTTGCGCGTTCCCCTGGTGGCGTTCGTTACGGGGTGGGTCTATACCCCCGTAGCGTAACCGGCAGTTTCAGCGTAAGGTATGAGCAAACATCGCCGAACACGGTGAGGATCAGAAATAATCCATTTTATGAAAACCAATCCAATCCTCGTCGCTCTTTTAATCACCGCTACTGTGTCGGGAGGCGCCACATTGATGAGCGGCTGCAAGCCGGCGGCAGGACCCGTTGAACGCACGTCGACGGAACGCTCCGTCGATGAAGAACTTTCCGAAACTGTGAAAGCCGCCTTGGGCAATTCGGCCAGCTTTAAGTTCCCCGACGTGCAGGTCATCTCGGTCAACGGAAAAGTTCAACTCAGCGGATTTGTCATTAGCGCCGACCAGAAACAATCCGCCGAAACCATTGCCAGGGGAGTACCCGGAGTTGAAGACGTGGATAACAAGATAACCCTGAGAAACTAGGAACCAGCTGGGAGCATGCGGCCGCCGTCTAGCGGCCCATGCTGTTGGGTAATCTCGGGCTCACCGTATCGGCGTGGTCAGTCGCTGCTTGATCCTGGACGGACTGCCAGTCCCGGATGAGGCAAGCGCTATTCCCCGAAGGTTCTTCGCGTCCGCTGTCGTATTAAGGTGCACGATGGGGTTATGCCCGATGGCCAGGGCGGTCCATCCAGCGTATGATGTTAGTTGGCGAGTCCCATGAAATCAGAAACCCAATCCCAACCCAAATGACTCCCCGATGCGCAGATCACGCCGATCATTGAACCCGTTAATAACCAGGGCGGCCCGGTCGTCAGCCGCTAAGTCATTAATCAATCTGAAAGCCACCCCGACCCGAGCGATGAGGTCTATAAAATACACTGCGCATGATGAATACTGGATCCGCGACCATCCCTGCAGGGGGCCGGCATGACAAGGTGCGGCAATCGGCTGGCAGCAGTTTTACCCCTCTTAGGCGAGGGATATGGATCGCTGCAGTATTGGGCGTGCTGATCGTGACTGGCCTGGCGCAAGAACCGCCGGCCAAGACCGGCGGTTCGGCAGGACCGTCCCCTGCCAGGGAGGATCTCTCACCGGCTCCAGCGAAGGTGGATGTCAATCCGGTCGCACGTGATGAGGAAATCCGTCAGCGCCTCCAGAGCGTCCTGGATGCGACGGAGTGGTTCAACGCGCCGGAAGTCCGGGTCGAGGAGGGGGTCGTCTTCCTCAATGGAGGCGTGGAGTCCGATGAACTCAAGAAGTGGGCGGGCGATTTGGCGCGCAACACCCAGGACGTCGCTGCCGTGGCCAACCGGATGGATGTGGCCGAACCGTCGATATGGGACTTCAGCGCGGCAGGGCACGGGTTGATGGGGTTATGGCGCGACTTCCTGCGTTCACTGCCCTTGATTTTTCTGGGGCTGTTCATTCTGGGACTGTCAGTGGGGGCCGGACTGCTGGCTGCGCGGAAATCGCGTTCACTGCTCCGTTACCGGGTTCAAGCGCGACTGCTGCGCAATGTGATCGCGGGTGGCATCGGTGTGCTGGTGATTCTTGTGGGCACCTACATCGTGCTCCGGGTCTCCGGTCTGACCCAACTGGCGTTGACCGTGGTGGGGGGTACCGGTCTGGTCGGTCTGGCTGTGGGCATCGCTTTTCGGGACATCACCGAGAATTTTCTGGCCAGCATTTTTCTGAGCATGCAGCGACCGTTCGAGACGGGCGATCTGGTCGAGGTGGCCGGTGTGACCGGATACGTGCAGCAGTTGAATGTACGCGCGACCATCCTGATGGCCCTGGATGGCAACCTGGTGCAGATCCCCAATGCCAGCGTATACAAGAGCAATCTCCGCAACTTCACGACCAACTCCAACCGACGCGAGGACTTCACCATCGGCATCGGTTATGACGATTCGATCAACGAAGCGCAGGAAATCGCACTCCAAGTGCTGACGGACCATCCGGCGGTGCTGGGCGAGCCCGAGCCCTCGGTGCTTGCCGAAACCCTTGGCATGGCGACCGTCAATCTGCGGATTTATTTCTGGGTAAACGGCCGCGAGCACAGTTGGTTGAAGGTGCGGTCTTCGGTGATCCGGTTGGTTAAGCGAGCCTTTCAGAAGCACGGCATCTCGATGCCCGACGAGGCTCGCGAGGTGGTGTTCCCGAAGGGCATCCCCATCACCATGCTCGATGGGAGGCTGACGGGGTTGCCTGACGCCCAGGCAAAAAAGCATCTCCCCGTTGATAGGCCGTCCGAAGAACCGGATGTTGTTTCCAATAAAGCGGAGGGCGGGTTACAGAGCGAGGCGGGCGTCCTTGATGAACAGGCACGCCAAGCTCAACCGCTGCGGGAGGGGGAGAATCTATTGCCGAAGGCTCCCGACCCTTCCCCTCCGGAAGAGACGGCGCGAAAATCACCCGTTGAAACGGGTTCGACCCGGGCCACTCCATGAATAAGCTCAGTCTCCTCTGGAGCAATCTGCGTGACAGCTTCTGGTTTTTGCCGGCATTGATCGTCGCGTTCAGCGTGGTCCTTGCTTTCGGCCTGATCGAGGTGGATACATCCGGGAGTCATGACTGGATGGCTGATTGGCCACGCCTTTTCGGGGCCGGTGCGGCCGGTGCCCGCGGTATGCTCGCCACCATTGCCGGCTCGATGATGACCGTGGTGGGAGTGGTGTTCTCCATGACCTTGGTGACCCTGGCGCTCGCTTCCAGTCAATACACGTCACGCATTCTGCGGAACTTCATGAGTGATCATGCCACGCAGGTCGTGCTCGGAATCTTCGCCGGCATTTTCACCTACTGTCTGATCGTGTTGCGCACCATCAGGGAGGGCGACGAGGGCGGATTTGTGCCGAGCCTGTCGGTGGTCTTCAGCGTCGTGATGGCCATCGGCGGCATCGGGACCCTCATTTTTTTCATTCATCACATTGCGTCCTCAATCCAAGCCTCAAGCATTGTTGCTTCGGTGGCGAAGGAAACCCTGGAGGCCGTGGACCGTCTTTTCCCGGAAAAACTGGGAGTAGAGCTGAGAGATGACGAAGCGGATCCGTCCAGGCTCCCGCGACGGAGCTGGCAGGTGATCATGGCCAAACGCAATGGTTACCTCCAGAGCGTGGACAAGGAGGCGCTGCTGTGCCTGGCACGGGAGCACAAGACCATTGTGCGGATGGACCGGGGCATCGGCGAGTTTGTGATCCGGGACACCCCGCTCGCCTCGCTCGCCCTGGAGCCCCCGCCGGACCAGGAGGTCATTGCCGACCTGCGGGCGGCCTACAGCATCGACCGGTTCCGCACGGTGCACCAGGATTGCGCATTCGGCATCCGCCAGCTGGTGGATATGGCGTTGCGCGCGCTTTCGCCGGGCGTCAACGACACCACGACGGCCGTGATGTGCATCGATTATTTGACGGCGATACTGGCCCGACTGGCCTCACGGGAGTTCCCTTCATCGCACCGCTATGAGGACGGGGAACTGCGGGTGATCTCCATCGGACAGACCTTTGCCAATCTGGTGGCCGAATCGTTCGATGAGATTCGAGGCAGCGCCGCAGGCAACATCACCGTGATGGCGCGACTATTGGACGCGCTAGAAACCATCGCCAGTCTGACCGACAGCCCGGGTCGACGGCGGGTGCTGCGGGAACAAGCGGAGACCATCGCCGAATTGGCCGGACGATCCATCGACTCCCCCTACGACCGGGAGCGGTTTGAGAGTCGGTGGGCCGAGGTGCGGAAAAACCTTGAAGCCAAGCCTGTCGGTCCAGCGCCCACGAGCCCATGAAAGCAGGCACAAAGAGAATAACTACCAAGCATGGGGGTGGGCCATCCGCAGGGGTTGTGCACACGTGTCCACACCCGGTGGTTACGTCATTATCGGCGTCAATATCGGGTTATACCCCATCGTCCTGCAAGACGGACGGCCTTACACTCGCAGCACCAATAATTTCCTCATCCTTTCCATGATATCTGCCGCCCGTTATTGTTTGATCCTGATTCTGGGAGCCGCCGCGTTCACGCCGGCGCTCCCGGCCGCTCCGCAGCGCGTGCAGATCGATCTGGACCACGTGGTCGAGCTCGCCGCCGCCCGGGCCGCCGCGCCCTACCAGTCGCCCCGGGTGGAGCGATCGAGCTTTCTCAACAATCTGAGCTATGACGACCACCAGCTCATTCAGTTCGTGACGGAAAAGTCGCTCTGGCGGGGCGACTCACTGCCATTCCAGGTGCAGTTCTTTCATCCGGGTGGGCTGCATCGAACACCCGTATCGATCCACGAATATTCACCGACCTATGTGCAGAAGATCCCTTTCGTGCGCACGTATTTCAACTATCATACGTTGAAGGTCCCGGGCCGGCTGCCGGCTTCGCTGGAGTATGCCGGTTTCCGGCTGATTTATCCGCTGAACGAACCGGAAAAGTTCGATGAGGTCATTGCGTTCCTCGGAGCGAGCTACTTTCGAGCGCTCGCCCGGGGGCAGCGCTACGGCGTTTCAGCCCGCGGGATTGCGATCAACCCCGGGGGGCCCGGGGATGAGGAGTTTCCCAACTTCGTCGAATTCTGGTTGGGCAAACCCGAGCCCGATGCAATAAGCGTGCAGTTCTTTGGCCTCCTGGATGGTCCCAGCGTGACCGGCGCCTTTCAATTCGACCTGACGCCGGGCGAAGAGACGGTGGTCACGATCACGGCGACGTTGTTCTTTCGGGAGGCGGTGGCCAACCTCGGTCTGGCTCCGCTGACCAGCATGTTCTGGTTCGGTGAAAATTCCGCCAGCCGCTTCGGGGATTTCCGTCCCGAGGTGCACGATTCAGATGGGTTGTTGGTGGCTTCCGACGGGGAGACGCGTCTGTGGAGGCCGTTGAACAATCCACGCCTGCAACGCACCATCGAAGTGGCGGCGCCGGCGTTGGTCGGTTTCGGCCTGTTCCAACGCGACCGGCAGTACCGAAACTACGAGGATACCGAAGCGCGATATGAAGCGCGACCCAGTGTATGGATCGAGCCGATCGGCGACTGGCCCCCGGGAAGGGTCCGTTTGCTGGAGTTGCCCACAAGGGATGAATACATGGACAACATCGTGGCGTACTGGTCACCCGAAAAACCTCCCGTCGCCGGCGAGCGCATGGATTTCGCATGGCGGCAACGGTGGACATCACTGCCCGTCTTTGGCGGCCCGCCCGGCTTCGTCCGCGCCACGCGCCAGACCGTGCAGTTTGAGCAGCCGGGGCGGACCAAGTTCGTGGTCGACTTCGACGGCGCGGGACTGGAGTCCGTGCCCGCGAGCGCCGACGTCCGGACGGAAGTCACGGTGCCGGAGGAGGTCACAGTTATCGCCCAGTATGCCATCCGCAACGCGGTCGATGCCTCCTGGCGGCTCGTAATGGTGTTGGACGCGCCGGCGATCACGACTGCGATGCCGGTGAGGGCGCGTCTGCTGCTCGAAGGCAAACCCCTGACGGAGACCTGGATCAACGACTGGACGCCGTAGCCGTGACGAACGCCACCCGACTGGATCCCGAGCTCTGGGGCGAGGCGTACGCGCGCGTCGAGCACCTGCTGATCGCCTACCGGGTGAGCAACCGTTTCCTGCTCGCGCAACTCTCCAACCACATCCTGACGTCGGCGGCCCAGCGCCATCTCGCCGAGCCCGACCGGCCACGTGCCGACCTCGCGGCCGAAGAGGCGCTGCGCCTGATCGGGGACTGGATCGATGCGTTGATCGGCCCGAGCAATGATTCGCGCGAACGGCGTTTTGCCCAGGGCCGCGCCGCGATCTTCCTCGCGGATCTACCCGCGCGCTGGCCGACCTCGTTTCTCAATTTCCGCAATCCCCCGCCGGAGGTGGTCGAGCGCCTGCGCGCGACCTACCTCGCGGCCGGCCCTGATCTCGAATTTTCCAACATGGCACCGCAACCGATCAACCTCGGGCCGATTTCATATGCCGCCGACGGCACCTGGCGAACGTTTGAGAAGTGGCCGTTGTTGCGGGGTCTATTCCTCTGGTCGCTGATTCTTGTACTCCTCGGGTCGGCATTTTACCTCACGCGGGTTTGAACGATGTCCGACGAAAATGAGGCACCCTTCGGCCCGAGCTCCGCCCATGTCGCGCGCATCACCCGGCGCCGCGTGTCGGTGGTGACGTTTGTGGTCTTCACCGCCTCGAGTGCGACGCTCTTGATGGCGGATCTGCTGTGGGGCATGCCGCTGCAAGGATGGAACGGTATCGTGCTGGCGCTCTACGCCGTCTTGATCTCCCTGGTTTCGTTCGGAGCAAGCCAGGCATTTTTTGGCTTTCTGGTCCGGCGCGGCCGCGGAGATTCATGCCTGCTCACGCGCCTGGAACCGGCGGAGGAGACAGAGGATGCGCCGCTGGGACCGACCGCGATCGTACTGCCGATCTACAACGAGGATGTGGCCCGCGTCTACGCGGGGCTGCGCGCGATCTACCATTCGGTCGCTGCGACCGGCCGGCTGGAGCATTTTGATTTCTTCATCCTCAGTGATACCACGGATCCGAACATCTGGATTGAGGAGGAGGTCGGCTGGGTGGAGTTGAACCGCGAGCTCAATTCGCGCGGGCGCATCCACTACCGCAAGCGCCGGCACAACACCAACGCCAAGGCTGGAAACATCGCCGACTTCTGCCGCCGTTGGGGCGCGCGATACCGCTACATGCTTGTGCTCGATGCCGACAGCATCATGAGCGGAGAGACGATCGTTCGCCTGGTGCGCATGCTGGAGCGCCATGCCGGCGTCGCCTTGATCCAGACCGCGCCGGTGCTGGCGCGGGGCGAGACGCTGTTCGCCCGCATCCTGCAGTTCGGCATGCGGCTTTACAGTCCGGTGTTTCTCTCCGGACTGAACTACTGGCAGCAGGGGCAGGGGAACTATTGGGGTCATAACGCCATCGTGCGGCTGGCACCCTTCATCGCCCACTGCGCGCTGCCGGAGTTGCCGGGCACTGCTCCCTTTGGCGGCAAGATCCTGAGCCACGATTTTGTCGAGGCCGCCCTGCTGCAGCGCGCCGGCTGGGCGGTCTGGATGGTCCCGGACATCGACGGCAGCTACGAGGAAGGGCCGCCGACCTTGATCGACTCCGCTCAACGCGACCGCCGCTGGTGCCAGGGCAATCTTCAACATTTCTGGCTGCTGTTCGCGCGCGGTCTGCGCGGTGCCAGCCGTGTCCACATGGCACTCGGGATCTTCTCCTATGCCGCCTCGTTGCTCTGGCTGACCTCCCTCGTGTTGGGGACCCTGCTCGTCATCGGTTTTGTACGGACCGGCCTGACGTGGGTCCCGACGCCGGGGTTGGCAACCACCTTTGGCATCGCGGCACACGTTGAGATCGTGGTGTTGGTGGCCCTGACGGTGCTCCTGCTATTCGGGCCGAAGCTGCTCGCGGTCATTGATCTGTTGCGGCAACCGGGCGGGGCGGCCCGTTTCGGGGGCACGTCCCGGGTATTGCTCGGCGTGCTCGGCGAAAATCTCTTCTCGATCCTGCTCGCACCCATTCTGATGGTTTTCCACGCGAAATTCCTCGTTGCGACCGTACTGGGCGTGGGCGTCCGCTGGGTGACTCAGCGACGCTCCTCCGGCGACGGTACGGGTTGGGGCGTGGCCTTTCGCACCCATGCGGATCAAACGATCCTGGGACTCATCTGGTTGGCGGCACAGATTTATTATGCGCCGGGTCTGATCGGATGGATGTCACCCGTGCTCGCCGGGTTGGTGTTCTCCGTGCCGTTTTCGGTCCTGACCAGTCGCGAAGCGTATGGCCGGGCCGCCCGGCGGCACGGACTCTTTAGCATCCCCGAGGAAATCGCGCCACCGCCGGAATTGGTCAGCGTGGACGACACGTTGAACCAAAGCAGGCCGTCCGCGGTGGTCCTGCCGGATACGTCGCCGGATCGAGGATTGTTTCGCGCGATCTTTGATCCCTACGTCAACGCGGTGCATGTCTGCCTGTTGCGGGAAAGGCCGGGACATTCCGAGGAGATCCGGCAGTATTTTGACGAGGTCCGCGAACGCCTGCTCCAGCAGGGCCCGGAGGCGCTCAAGCCGAAGGAGAAGCTCGCACTGTTTTCCGATGCCGAGTCGATGGCGTGGTTGCACGCCGAACTTTGGCGTCGACCGCCCGCCAGCCTCGCCCTCTGGTGGCGCGAGGCGCTGCGCTCGAGCACCGATCGTGTTCGCATTTCCGCGCTCGCCTGACTCCCGCCATTTTCACCTCACCGGCACTCCGGACGGCCGCACGGACTTCGTTCTCGGTCACCCGTGCCTTGAGCAACGATTGGGGCAGGAAATCGCCCCGATAGAACAACAGGATGGGTTCGCCCGTGACCACATATCCATCGCAACCATTCCGTTGACCGCGTTATTCGTTGGGATAAAGCACGGTGTAGGGGGCGATGGAGATGACCTGCCAGACCAGCCCCAGTCCAACCCCCGCCGCAAGCGCGTGTTCCCACGGGCGCAATCGCCCGAAAAAACGCAGCGCCGCATAGCCCGTCAGCGTCAGTCCCATCAGCACGGCGATCTGAATCCTCGGAAAATCGAAGATCCGTATCCACCAGGCGTCACCACGAAACAAAGGGACTGCGGTCGCGTAGATCAATGCCAGCGAAAGCACGCCCACCCCGACGCGGGAGAGGAAATGGAAGGCTTTATCTTTAGGTATGAGTGACATGACCCCCTCGGTTCTCCTTCGCCGGGGAATGGGGTCGTCTGCGATCAGTCATGAGGGGCCGGACCGGTTCCCCTGCGCCTACAACCCGCCCGTGAAGGTGGCGGCCTCCGAGGTGGCGGCGCGCCCCCCCCGCGTCCCGCTTACCCTCAAGCTGGAAGGAGACTGTCATCGCGGTGGATTCTCCGGTTGAGGGGATGGACCGGCAGGCGATTCCTGGCGGATTGCCGTTGAGGGGACCGTGGGTGCCGGCCTCGTGACCGAGCCCACGATGATGGTCAGATCTGAATCCCCATCACTCGAGGCCAAATCTTGATTCAGTTGGAAAAGAGGGGTTTCGCGGGTGTCCTTGACCAGAATGCTGCACCGGTCGAGGTGCACGAAGCAGCCGCCATCATTCTCGATCACCCTCAAAATGCCATGGCGCATTTTCAAAATGACAGTCTGGGCGTGGTAGATTTCGCACCGGCCATGACAGTTGGTGATGCTCACGGCTACGGAGTTGGAGGAGTTGTTGTCAGACGCAGAGGGATGAGCTGGATTGCCGGGGGGCTTCATTGCTGGAGTTGGGCTGGATGGTGAGTGGGCGAATGCATCCCCGGCTCTCCAGAAGGCGCGCCACGGATTGGAGCAGATGAAGGGAAGAGTAGGGCTTGGGCAGAAATTCGTTGATTAATCCGGCCACATCCGGTGCGAGATCCTCCTTTTCGATCATGCCGGAAGCGAGCAGGACCGGGATCTGGGATGAGGCGGCCCGTATGCGGACAATCAGCTCAAGGCCGGTTAGAAACGGCATGTTGTTGTCCGTAACCACGACATCGTAGCTGCGGGTGCTGAAGGCCTGCCATCCGGCGTTGCCGTCCTCCGTCTCATCAACCTGATACCCGGCCATCCGCAGCTGAGTGGCCGCCACCATGCGAATGCTCGGATCATCCTCGACCAGGAGGATGACTGGCTGGGATCCGACTTCCGTCGGAGGGGATGCAGGAGTTGGATTCATGGGAAATGCGGGCAGGCAGTTGACCGGCCATTCAGCAGGCGGCGGCAGAATCCGTCCGTGCTCCGATTCACTGGAGGGTCGGGTCCGGCGGTCGTGATGCAGGTGGTCGCGGGAGCCCTTCTGCCGTTTGCATGAACTCCATAATAGCCGGCGGATGCGGCTTTGGACATCGGTATCGAACCGGTGCGCGGCTAGGGAAAACCCTTAAGAGCCTGGGCGATCCGTTATCCGTGAACAGATCGAAGAACGAGATCGACCTTACGGTGTGTGCAGCCAATGGTGCCACCACCAATTCACTTGCAAAAGGCCCGCCTGAAAGGATCGTGCTAAATGGTGGCAACGTCGAAACATGAAGTGCTCGCCCGGGAGGAATTGATGACTCACCTGCAGGTTTCTGAATGCCTGGAAAGGGAGCGGATTGATGCGTTCAAGGAGCTGCGCGCCATGGCTTTCTCCTGCCTCCTGGGGGGCAGAAAATGAAATCCCGAAACAGGAACGGGACGTCGGGAACCGAACCCGGTGCAGCCGCCACCCACCTGAAAAGCATTCTGCTGGTTGAAGATCATCCGCTCATGCGGGCAGGCCTGGCACTGATGATCAACCGGCAGCCGAACCTGCAGGTGGCGGGTGAGGCCGGCAGTCCCGGCGAGGCCTTCGCCCTGCTGGCCGGCCTTCGGGTTGACCTGATTGTGACGGACATATCCATGCCGGGAAGTGGCGGCATCGAGTTCATCAAGGACCTTCAGGTCCAGTATTCCACCCTGCCGATCCTGGTGTTTTCCATGCACGATGAGGAGATCTACGCCGAGCGCGCGCTCCGGGCCGGAGCACGCGGCTACATCATGAAGGAGAACGGCGGGGAAAGTTTGCTCAGGGCGATACGCAAGGTTTTGCAGGGGGAAGTCTACGTCAGCCCGGGGATGACCGCCCGGTTGCTGGCGGGCATCTCCGGTCAAAAGACCAACGGTTCCCATTCGCCCTTTTCCAAGCTGTCGGACCGGGAGTTTGAGGTGTATCAATTGATCGGGCAGGGGGTGAGCACGCGGGGTATTGCCTCGAAGCTTAATCTCAGCGTCAAGACGGTGGACGTACACCGGAGTAATATCAGATCAAAACTCGGGCTCGACGATGCGACCGCTCTCATTCGACACGCGGTGCGTTGGATGGAAAGCCGGTGAATCTGAAGCAGACGTGAGTACAGGGGGAAGCGGATCTTGAGACGGTATGGTTCGCGGCCTAAAAGGCGTCCGGGCACTGGCTTCACCTCCCAAAGGATCTTGCCGGTCGCTTATCCAGTGCCCGGAATTTCTCGTCGTCGGTACCACCGATGAAGACCAGCCCTCCGTGGGTAACGGTCGGGCCTCCGAACAGCGGCGAACCCGTGACCGGGATGCCGCGTCGCGTAAGGCGCCGGGCCAGAAGCCGCGCGGCCCAAAGCCCACATCACGGACACCGAGCCAAAACCCAAGGACCAGTACAATACCCTGCGAGAGTATCTCCTGCACCAGGCTGGGCGGGACCTGCGGGCATTGATGCGCCGGGGGACGACTGCGAGACCGCTTAATTTTTCTTCGCCGGGGCGGACTTTTCCTTTCCGTCACCGCCGATCTTCAGGCCGCCGGGCTGCTGGCCGACCTGTTCGGGCTTGTACTGCGCCAGGGCGAAGGCGGGATTGGGTTGAGGAACGACGGCCTTGGTTTGAACGAGGTGCTGCTGGATCAAGCCGTCCAACTCGCGCACTTTGTCCGGGTGGGTGCGACTGAGATCATGGGCTTCCCCGATGTCCGTCCTGAGATTGTAGAGCAAATAATCATGGGCACCGTTTTCGCCCTGATGGAAAAGACGGATCAGTTTCCAGTCGCCGGTATGGACCGCGATGGAGGGCGGCAGCCAGTCGGGCACCGGGGGGTAGTGGGGGAAGTAGGTGAAAATGGCCCGGGGGCCCAGCGATCCGCCACGAAGAGCGGGCTTGATGTCCACGCCGTCCAGCGGATGCCCGGCGGGCAGTCCGAGGCTGAGCCCGCTGAGCAGTGTGGGATAAAAATCCGTGCTTTGGATGAGTTCGTCGCTGCGGGTGCCGGGTTGGGTGACTTGGGGCCAGACCACGACCGTGGGTGCGCGGATGCCGCCCTCAAACATCGTGGCCTTGCCGCCGCGCAGGGGGCGGTTGCTGGTGGGTTCGACGATGAATTCCTGACCGTTGCGATCCCGTTCGCGGATGCCGTTGTACCTGTTGCCGCCGTTGTCGGAGGTGAAAATGATGATGGTCCGGTCGGCGATGCCAGCCTGGTCCAGGGCGTCGAGAAGGGTGCCGACGGCGTCGTCCATGGATTCGACCATCGCGGCGTAGGTGGGCGAGTGTTGCGGATTTTTCCGGTCGATCTTGGTGCGGTATTTCGCGATCAGCTCCTCCTTGGCGTTGAAGGGCGCGTGCACGGAGAACATCCAATAGTTCATGAAGAAGGGCTGGTCCTGGGGGAGGGAGCGCATCCACTTCACGGCTTCCTCGGCCATGCGGTCCTCGATGTGTTCCTTCGGTGTGTTTTCAGTGAAGTTAGGGTACCTCCAAGGAGCGACGAAACTGCCGGCGGGCCCGGGTCCCGGCCAGTGGGGCAGATCCACGTCGAACCCGTGCTCCAAGGGGCTGTAGGGCTCGGAGCCGAGGTGCCACTTGCCGAAGTGACCGGTGGCGTAGCCGGCCTGCTTGAACTGCTTCCCGAGCGTGGGATAGCGTGTGTCGAGGCGGGTCAAGGATACGGTTTGCAGGGCTTTGTTACCACTGCCGGCTCTTTCCTGGACGGAAGGGCGCAGTATGACCGGGCCGAGGTGCCCGTGGGGCGCGGTGATTCCAGTGCGGGCCGGTGTCTGCCCGGTGAGGATGCTGGCCCGCGTGGGCGAGCAAAGGGGGCTGGCAGAGTAGGCGCGGTTGAAAACCATGCCCCGTTTGGCGAGGCGCTCAAGGTTGGGGGTCTCGTAAAGGCTGGTGTGGCCGTAGAGCGTCGTGTCAGCCCAACCAAGATCATCGGCCAGGATGAAGATGACATTGGGTCTGTCCGTCGCGGCGGCGGCGGTGCCGGTGAGCGCGAGACAACCCAGCAGTGAGGTGAGGAGGGTTTTCATGGAAAGCAATCCGTTGGATTTGGAGTAAAGGAATGGGTTATGTCCGGCCCGGAATCAAAAGAGGCAGGGCTCAGCGGATTGAGTGTCGATAATTGAAGTGACCTGCGGGTGCAGTGTGCCGCTCACCTGGCCTTCCTGACCCGGTCTCGGGCGGGAGCCGGGGCGGGGGGTGGTTTGCCCTCGAGATAATAGTCGAAGTAGTCGTTCCACGTGCGTGACATGGGACCGGTGGTGAGGCCGGGCGGGGTGAGTTCGTCGCACCAAGCGGTGAGTTTGGTGCGGAGGCGGGCGGCGATCTCGGGGTGTTGGGCGGCGAGGTTGTGCTTCTCGCCGATATCGGTGCGGAGGTTGTAGAGGTACTCGCGCGGGCCCCCGCGCAGGAGTTTCCAGTCGCCCTCACGGATGGCGGCTTGGGAAATCCAGCGCCAATAGAGCGCGTCGTGCGGCGGGGTTTTGATCTCGCCCCGGAGGTGGGGGATCAGGTTGACGCCATCGAGTTCACCGGACGGGACCGTGAGGCCGCTGATGGCCACGGCCGTGGCGGCGACGTCGAGAGTGCTGACGGGGTGATCATAAGTCTGACCGGCGGGAATGGTGCCGGGCCAGGCGATGACAAACGGGACACGGATGCCGCCCTCGGCGAGCATGCCTTTTTCTCCGTTGAGCGGATCATTCAAACTGCCGTCCCAACCGGGACCACCACCGGGCGCATCCTCCTTGTGGATCTTCAGCGGGGCGCCATTGTCGCTGATGAAGAAGACCAGCGTGTTTTCCGTGAGGCCGTGCTTTTTCAATGTCGCGGTGATGAGGCCGACGCCGTCGTCCATGGCGGAGATCATCGCGAGTGCCTGGCGGCGTCGTTCCGGCATCGGGCCGGGAAAGCGGTCGAGGTATTTCTTCGTCGCGTCGAGCGGAACATGGGGAGCGCGGTAGGCGACGTAGAGAAAGAAAGGCTTGTCGTGGTAACGATCAATGATGGCGGCAGCGGCCTGACTGCACCCGTCGATGTGATAGCTTGCGGGCGGCAGGTCGCTCATGGGGCGGTCGCGACCGTCGAGGGTGATGTTGGCGGAGAACGGAACCTGGGCGTTTTGCGCGAAGACGTGCGTAAAACCGTGTTTCGTGATGGCGCGCGTGGGGCCGAGATGCCATTTGCCAAACTGAGTGGTGACATAGCCGACTGATTGCAGACGCTGGGCCAGGGTGGTCTGGCGGTCGAAGCCATCGAGTGGGTCGATATTGGACTCCAATTGGAAACGGCTCTGGAAACGGCCGGTGAGCAACCCGGCGCGCGAGGGAACACATTGGGGGGCGGTGCTGTATCCCTGGGTGGCCAGCACGCCGCTGCGGGCGAGCGCGTCGATATGCGGGGTCTTGAGGTCGGGGAACACACCTTGAATTCCCAGATCGGCGTATCCGTGATCATCGGTGTAGATCACGATAATGTTGGGCTTGTCCGGCGCGGCGCCCAGGCTGGTCACAAGGGCGAGGCTGAGTAGGAGGGTGGAAATTTTCATGAGGGATCTTCCAATGACTTTCGGTGTTTTAGATCTGACTCTTCGCCTTCGGAGTGGGCGGGGGTTGGAACGCCATCGTTGATGAGCGCTGACAGTTCAACAAGGAAGGTACCTGTCTTGCTGGATCATACCCTTGGCGCAGCGCGCGAGAAGGAATTTCCCATCAATTTGTCAAAATGGCCAGTTGTGGGTAACTTTCACAAGAAGTACGCCACTTCGGGCGGTTAGACTCGATTTCACCCGCAAATTTGGCGCAAGATTCTAAAAATAGAGAGGATAGTCGTTGTGCTCCGCGGGCGCAGTTTCGTTCGCGAACGCTGAATTGATACTGTTTCAAGCTTATCCATAGACACATCCATACCCGTGAATATAACCCGTTTCATACCGATCTTCATCGCCCTCCTGTTGTTTCCAACCGGCCTTATATCAGCCGCCGGGCCTTCGGAGAAAAAGCCGAACATCCTTTTTATCGCGGTTGATGACCTCAATGACTGGGTCGGGCCGCTGGGCGGGCATCCGCAGGTGAAGACTCCGAATTTGGACCGTCTCACGGCGATGGGGACGAACTTCACGAATGCGCACTGCCAAAGCGTTTTGTGCAATCCCTCACGCCTAAGCGTCCTCACCGGACTGCGCCCGACGACGACCGGAGTCTACGGTTTGCAGCCCTGGTTCCGCGATGTGCCGGAACTCAAGGATATCACCACGCTGCCGCAGCATTTCCGCGCCAACGGATATCGCACCTACGTCACCGGGAAAATTTTCCACGGCAACTACGGTTTCAAGGCCGGCGGGCCGGATTGGGACGCCGTCGGGCCACCGGCGACGGGCGCGCCTTTTCCTCCGAACAAACTGGTCAACACCCCGAGTCCGATGAGACTCGTCGATTGGGGAACTTTCCCGCACCAGGACGAGGACAAGGACGATTACAAGATCGCGAGCTGGTCGGCGGAGCGGCTGACCGACATGCCGGATGACAAACCCTTCTTCCTCGCGACCGGATTTTTCCTGCCGCACGTGCCGAACTTCGCGACGCAAAAATGGATGGATCTCTACCCGGAGGAAACCTTGAAACTGCCGGAAACCATGGAGAACGACCGCGCCGACACCCCGCGTTCCTCGTGGTGGCTGCACTGGCAGCTGCCAGAGCCGCGGCTGGAATTCCTCAAGAAGGAAAATGAGTGGAAAAACTTCGTCCGCTCCTACCTCGCCACCATCTCGTTCATGGATGCGCAGCTTGGGCGGGTGCTCGACGCGCTGGAAGAATCCGGCCATGCCGACAACACGGTGATCGTGCTGTGGTCGGACCATGGCTTTCACCTCGGGGAAAAGGAAATCACCGGAAAAAACACGTTATGGGAGCGATCCACCCGTGTGCCCCTGATTATCGCGGGGCCCGGCTCGGTGCGCGGCACCCGCTATGCGGAACCCGTTGAGCTGCTCGATATTTTTCCGACCCTCTGCGACCTCGCAGGTCTGCCGAAACCCGATGGTCTCGAGGGGCATTCGCTTGTGCCTCAGTTGAAGGACGCCTCGGCGGCCAGGGCATGGCCGGCCATCACGAATCACAACCCTGGCAACAATGCCGTGCGCGACACACGCTGGCGCTACATCCGCTACATGGACGGCTCCGAGGAGCTTTACGATATGGAGAATGACCCGAACGAGTTTAAAAACCTCGCGGGCGATCCGGCTTTCGCGGCGCAGACCGCCCGGCTGAAAAAATGGATCCCGGCCGAACAGAAACCCCACGTTCAGGGCAGCGCCGCCCGCATCCTCGAATACCGCGATGGTAGACCGTTCTGGGAAGGGAAGGAAATCCTGCCCGACGACCCCATCCCGGAGATCACTGTGGTGGAATGATTGCCTTTGATTAAGTCCCGGGCGCGCGGGTCGTCGGGCCGGGGTTGTTTCACTTCAAGAAAGTACTTCCAGTCGCCTTGTCGGATCGCCGCGAGTTGGGTGGCGCCACCGCTGCTGGTCGAATAAACCGGATCACTCTCTTCGAGCCCGTCCGCATCCATGGGTGCCTCCTCTCACCGGCCGACAGCAAGCCACCAACAGTTCCGGTCGAGATGTATTCCTGAGCTTGTGCCGTCCAGACCAACCGCCATACCAGACTTTTGCGCGAGCTTGTCCTTTGCTGGTGTTTTTAATGACCCCGTTGTTTGCCCATTCCCTCAGCCTATCCCTCCATGACCTCCCTCGCTTCATCACCGTTCCCGCACTGGTTTCTCACGGGCGCACTTGCCTTCGGTCTCGCCACCTCGTCCCTCTCCGCCGCCACCGAGTACAAACTCGGCCCTGATTCCCTGCCTCGCGAAGACACACCGAAAGGCGTACTGCACAAGCACACCTTCAAGAGCCAGATATTTGAAGGCACCGTGCGCGATTACTGGGTCTATATTCCCGCTCAATACGACGGCACCCAACCCGTGTGCCTCATGGTCGTGCAGGACGGGGGCCGACGGATCGATCCCAGCGGCGACACCCGCGTCCCTGTGGTCATGGACAACCTCATCCACCGAAAAGAAATGCCGGTGACCGTCGGGCTCTTCATCAACCCGGGCGAATTTCCCGCCGCTGACGGCAAGCCCGCCCGATCCAACCGCTCCTTCGAATACGACACGCTCTCCGATCAGTACGTACGTTTCCTGCTGGAGGAGATCATCCCTGAAGCCGCCCGGAATCACCGCCTCACGTTCACCAGCGATCCCGCAGGTTGGTCTATTTACGGCCAGTCCTCAGGGGCCACCGCCGCCTTCACCGCTGCCTGGGAACGACCCGACAAATTCCGCAAAGTTGTCAGCTTCATCGGCAGTTTCACTGGCATCGCTTACCGCCCCGCCCGGGATGGCCAGCCCATGCAACCCGGTGCCGATCTTTACCCGACCCTCATTCGCAAGAATCCGATCAAGCCACTGCGAATCTTTCTACAGGACGGTTCCCGCGATCTCAACAACGCTCATGGCAACTGGTTTCTGGGCAACCAGCAGATGCTCTCCGCCCTGGAGTGGGCCAACGCCAATGCCGATGCGTCCAAGACTCCCGGCCCCCGTTATGAGGTGAAGCACGCTTGGGGTGATGGTGCACACAGTGGTGCCCATGGCGGCTCCATTTTGCCGGACGTCCTCCGATGGCTCTGGGATGGCTACATCCCGCAGCCCTGACCGGCGAAGGATATCCGTAAACGTCCGCCCGGGTGCCTCATAGGCAGGCACGGCTGATTGCGATAGAGTGGCCGCGATGAAAATGATCACGGCAGAGGTGGTGGAGGACGAGACGAAGCAGGCGGCCGGTGGACGGCGCCTGCGCAAGGCGGAGC
>JBGTGS010000107.1:0-6142 GCA_041746615.1 Opitutaceae bacterium
ATTGACATATAAATTCCAAGCGGCGGGCATTTGATGATGGCTCGCAAGTTGCGGATGGAAGAGACCGGCGGAATGTACCAACCGGCCTCCTTCCGATAATCTCTGGCCAGAGATATCATATCTCTCGCCAGAATCTCTTCAGTTTACGTCAAGAGGGCACCCAAGCTGACGCTTACGCTTAAGACTCTCGAAGGGCAGCTTCATTTGCTTGTTGAGTCTCGTTATCGGGGATCGATAAATCGCCTGTCCCTATTCTCCTTCCGAGATCGAGGCGGATACGTTAGCCCGTGCGGCGGTTGCCTCGTTTTCCGCCAACAGGAGCTTCACCCTAACTAGATCGGTCGCGTATTCCGGGTTTCCGGCGATGTTATAGCTCTCTCTCGGATCTCTAATTAGATCGTAGAGCATCTCGCCGTCCGGCCCGTAACTTGTGTAGATAAAACGACTGGTCACCACTGCATCACCCTTCTGAAAGCGGGAGTAAACCACATCCCTAAACGACAGGCTTGGATCATCCAACAGGGAGGTAAAACTGCGCCCCTGGGCCGATTCGGGCATGGCCAACCCGGCCAGTGCGCAAAGCGTTGGAAAAATATCGTACGTCCCGACCAACGCGTCGGATTTCCGGCCAGCGGGCTTGCCAGGAACTTTGATGATAAGCGGCACGCGCAAGGCTGTGTGCAGCGTGTTGTGCTTTCCCCAGAAATCGTGCTCGCCCAGATTCCAGCCGTGGTCGCCCCAGAGAATGACGATTGTATTTTCGGCCAAGCCGAGCCGTTCGAGCTCATTCAGAATATCGCCGACGAGTTTGTCGGCATAGCTGGTCGAAGCGTAATAGCCATGCCGCATCATGCGGTGGAAATCGTCTGTGTTGTCCTCATAATCCCCCAAGCTGTAGGAGCGGTATTCCGCCGAGCCGCGCAGGCCCTTGGGTGCGTTCTCCGGCCGCTCCCGGTTATCTGCGATCTCGATCTGGCTCCGTTCATAGAGATCCCAGTATTTCTTTGGCGCGTAGAACGGCAGGTGGGGTCGGTTGAAACCGCAGGCCAGAAAAAACGGCTGGCCGCTTTCCTTGAGCCTTTGTAGATCGGCGATGATTCTTTCGGCGATCTGGCCGTCTGGATAGGCGTTGTCCGCCACATCGGGCGACTCGTAGACGCGGTTACGCCCACGAGCCGACTTTACCAGGGCGGTGGCCGGATCGAGGTGGTCTTTATTTTCCATCTCGGGCCTCCACGGCGCTTCACTCCAACTCCGGTCGGCTGTGTCGGCGGGATGATGAAAGATCTTGCCATTGGAAATTGTCACGTAGCCGGCTTCTTGGAAAACCTGCGGCATCGTCACTGTCCCGGGCGCATCCTTATCCACCCTGGCGCCCGCGCCAACGAAGCGCTCCGCAGTTGGCAGAACGCTGGTCATCAGGCTGGCTCGGGAAGCGCCGCAAACCGGCACCTGGCAATAGGCGCGATTGAAGAGCACGCCCTGCGACGCCAACCTGTCAATGTTGGGCGACTTCAACTGCGGGCTACCGTAGCAGCCCAGCTCCGGACGCAGATCATCAATGGCAATGAACAGGACGTTGGGCTTAGACAGCTTGGCGCCCAAGACGGATGCCGGCAACCCCGCAGCAATGGCCATGAGTACGGCAAAAGCGAGGCTTGTGCGGGGTGATCGAATGTTCATAAATTTTCGCTTCATTTGGCTACAAACACGTTAGCGGTCGTCGGTCCCGGCAATCATTTTCCCAGCGTCGCTGTATCCTTCGGAATCGATATCGATGAGCTCAGGGCGTGAAAACCTTCTCAAACAAGGGTTCGCCAGTCATCGAATAAAACTCACAAGCAAGCGAACGGTCCGCAGGGTCATACCTTACTCTTTTGTGCGATGGAGGCGCGTTCATGAACGAACGCACATCGGACTGCGTGATTGGCGCGCCGGCGTTCACGCGCATTTCGACGCGGTAGAATTGGCGCGCCGCTTGCGGAAGACCCGTCAGCTCGAATTTCACCGACCAGTTAATCTCCGGCAGCGCCGTCTTCCAATTGGTCATCTTAGCATTCGCCAGGCCCGCTTCCGCTCCGTAACGCAGTCTGGCCTCCCCCTCCCGTCCCGGAATGGTCGCGTCCGCCAACTGGTTCCCCGTCGCGGTCAATCTAACGAGCACCTTCGCGGTTGTATCGGTCATTTCGCCCGCAAAGGCGCCACCTCCCACGAAGAGACCGCGCTCCTGAGCGAAGCACGGTGTGAGAAGAGCGAATGAGACGACGAGGGATCGAAAGAGAAAATTTATCATTGGTTCAAATTTTATATAGCTACGGATTCCAATTGCATGATCTGTCCACCGCTTGATCAATACCGACTGAAAGGGATTTGCCCTTTCGCGATTATTATTAACTGCTCGGCGAACCCTTTCCCACCTTGAAATGGGGCTATCCAGTTGATCATAATTCCATAATCTTAAGATTACGCCAATGGATAATCCCTTTCTTGCCTCCATGCAACTGCAGCCCAATGAATCCGTTGGGATATTCATTTTTTTCATCGACCCAATTTGCCGCTGGCACTCCATTGATCCACGTTTTGAAGACATTTCCCGTTACTTTAACAGTCATTCGATTCCATCCATCACGATCTATGATATTTTTCAGATCCTTGTGTTCTGGAGCATTCAACGGGTAAAACCAACCCCCACTATTTTGCCCGTATATTCCACCGGACCAACCCCGGCCTTTTTTGGCGAGGTCTTCCAACTCAACCTGGGGTCCAATCACCGTATCACGGTTCGCATCCTTACGCATCCTTGAGCGAACCTGAACACCGGAATTTCCATCTTCTTCCCACTTCATCTCACAAGTAAAAATAAAATCCTGATATTCCTTTTCCGTGCATAAAAACGTGCTAGAACCTTCACCGCATGTGCCGACTATCTCACCGGACTTAGCTTTAAAAATCATGGTTCCTTGCCTGGTACTCCAGCCATCCAGATTCTCTCCATTAAATATGGAGACGAACTTCGGGCTATCAAGATCGGGCTCCCTATCAGTATTGAATAGTCGTTTGCCTTCGCTTTTAGAGCCCTCCGCCATCGGCTTGCTCTGACCCAGAGCAGATGATGCCGCCGCTATGGTAACGAGAGCAATCGTTATGATTTTTTGTGTCTTTTTCATTATTTAGTTTAAATAACCAATGCATCACCCGCTGATGGCGGATCTCTTATCTAAGGCGATAGCCCACAGCTGTCCAGTCAAAGGCTGATTTGTCGTTTGCATGAAGTTAGAATGCAATGGTTAACGAGGAAATGAAGGACCCAATCCAAGGGGTCATTACTTACCCGCTTCCGAATCCATAAAACTGATACGGCGCAGCCTTTCGGGATAACCCGCCCGGCCGGCGGCGGAGTTGAGGACAATGGTCTGATCGCATCGCAGTCCGCTGGCCGGATCCACCGGCCGGCTTTCCTTCACGTAGAAACGGGTGTTCTTCTTGAGCCTTGTGACGAAGAAGGCACCGGCTTGGGACCCAATCCAAGGGGTCATTACTTGCCTTTTACCCTTGTCCTATGAGCGGAGTGGGTGGTCGGTCCGAGGGGGTCAGGCCGAGTATCGTTGTATTTTGCCTGCCTGACATGCCCTCGGTCACCGATTCAACAATACTCGGCCTGACCCCCTGCTGATGATTGGGCTCCTCCGGCGAAAGACCGAAGCCCTCAGAGATCAAGGGCGAAGCGCAGCGCCGTCTTTACCTGCTCCATCTGTGGAGCCGTCAGCCGGCCTAACCGCCGGATCAATTTCTCGTGACCAAGACTCGTTAGTCCCTGGACGTTGACCGACGATTCACGATCAAGAAACTTTAGCTTTCCGAGCGCCACCTCGTAGTCCGACCCGCGGTTTTCGGTCGTGAGCGGGGCGCAAATCGCCAGCGCTCTGGGAGCATCCCGGTCTTCTCGTGAAATGACGACAGCCGGACGAACTTTGCCCATCAAGCCAAGATCGATGAGGTAGAGTTCGCCAGGAAGGGGGTTCATCGTTTGTCCAAGTGCGAAAAGTCCGTCTGGTCGAGGTCGCCCCAAACCCTGGCCACCTGTTCAATCGGTGGTGCGATGTCGTTGTTATCTTCGATGGTGACTGGGAACGGGATGGCTTTGCGACGCTCGATTTGTGCGAAAAACATGTTCACCGCTTGAGTGGACGTCATGCCGAGCTGGTCGAGGATCTTTTCCACGCGCGCTTTACGGCGAGGGTCAATGCGGGTCCGGAGGATGGTGGTCGCTTGCATGACACAAAAGGAGCATAAACGTGCGCGGCGTGCAAGCGCGTCTTACCTCCGGCCCGTAAGCCCAACTTTCGGCTCATATCCTCAAGGGGACCCAATCCAAGGGGTCATTACTTACCTTTTACCCTTGTCCTATGAGCGGAGTGGGTAGTTCAGGGTAAATGGCGAGGGTATGAACGGTATGAACCGGGGACATAGGTAACAGATTGTCCGGGGACATGGGTTACACTTTCAGGCTATGGCCTGGAACCAAGTAACCCTCATGGAACAGAAGCATCGATTCGTCAGTCTCGCGGCGACAGGCCGCTTTACGCTCACTGAGTTGTGCGCGGATTTTCGTGTTAGCCGGAAGACCGGGTACAAGTGGCTGGGCCGGTTTCGCCAGGAAGGCACGGCGGGTTTGCAGGAGCGCAGCCGCCGTCCGCACGGTTGTACCCACCAGACCGCCGCGCTGATCGAGCGGCTGATCTTGAAGGAGCGGCGCAAGCACCGCACCTGGGGGCCAAAGAAGCTCCGACGGTTGTTGCGTCGTGATCACGGCGTCCGACGTCCACCTGCTTGTAGCACCATTGCCGCGATTTTGCGTCGCCGCGGCTTGAGCCAGCGACCCCGGCGTAAGCCGGGTCTTTATACGGTGCCGGCCCGAACGCTGACCGTCCCGACCCATTCCAATCATGTCTGGACGGTGGACTTCAAGGGGTGGTTCAACCTCGGCAACGGCCAGCGTTGCGATCCGCTCACCGTTTGCGACCTCTACAGCCGCTACTACCTGACCTGCCGAGCGCGGCCCAACCAGCAGTTCGCCGGCACCCTCCGAGCCTTCCGCAAGCTCATGCGCCGTCATGGGTTACCCGAGATCATCCGGGTGGATAACGGCACACCATTCGCCTCGATCGCCTTGGGCCGGCTCTCGCAACTAAGCGTGTGGTGGATCAACCAAGGCATCATCGTCGAGTTCATCCGGCCGGCTTCGCCTCAACAAAATGGTTCCCACGAGCGCGGGCACCGCGACCTGAAGGCTGAGGCCACGCAACCACCTTCACCCAACCTCGCCGCCCAACAGCGACGCTTCGAGCGCTGGCGCCACGAGCGCAACCATGTCCGGCCTCACGAAGCGCTGGGCATGCTCACCCCGGCTCAAATCTACCGCCCTAGTTCCCGCCGTCTCGGCGACCATGACAAAACCCCGCGCTACCCCAAGGGGTGGTTGGTAAAGCAGGTCTCCGCCTGCGGGCACCTCTGGCACGACGGGCAGAGCTACCATCTGGGCGAGATCTTCGCGCACTCTCGCGTGGCTTTGCGTATAGACGCAACTGGCCGCACCGAGCTGCACTTTGCCAACCTCCACCTCGGCTACCTCGTTTACAATCCGGCGGAACGATTCCGGCCTCCGGCCTATATCGTTCCGCCGGATCGTAAACCTCTCGCCAAAACCACACTGAAAACTAAACCCAAAGTGTAACCTATGTCCCTAGACAAAGTGTTACCCATGTCCGAATCATTCCAACCGGGGACAGGAGACGACAAAAAGGGGTCAAACCCGAATGTCTGTGATCGGTGGTAAGCGGCAGCCCGGGTGCCCCCTTGAGGCAAGCTGAGGATGTTCTGGCGAGAGATAGGATATCTCTCGCCAGAGGTGATCGAGAGGCCAACGCCGGAGCCGGTTGCCCGGCTCCGCGCGAAGTCAGACGTAGGCAGCGCGCCTCAGAAGCGGAAGTTCAGGCTAACCGGACTTCCGCTACTGGGGAGTTGCGCTGGTGTAACTCGTTGATTCAGGGCTCAAGCTGCCCAAAGGTCGGGACTACACCGCTTTTGAGGGAGCCGGGTAGCGAATCTTGGGCGGGGGCTGCGGGGGCAAGGTCAGGTTGAG
>JBGTGS010000108.1:0-4008 GCA_041746615.1 Opitutaceae bacterium
GCGCACGCCGGGACGGGCCTGCCGGCGCGCCGCCAGCACCGGCACCATGGCATCGGGTTCGACCACCTGCTCCTCGAAGGTCGTCACCGCCCGTGTCTCCTCCTCGCGCCAGGCGATGTT
The DNA here is from genome assembly GCA_041746615.1 of Opitutaceae bacterium. GTDB lineage: Bacteria > Verrucomicrobiota > Verrucomicrobiia > Opitutales > Opitutaceae > CAMAXB01. The sequence continues at coordinate 121 of JBGTGS010000108.1, forward strand.
GAACACGAGTTCGTCCTCGGAGTCCTCCTTCTTCACCGCGTCGGGCGCGACCGGCAGCTCGATGGACGGATCGTAGCGGGTGACCGCCGTCGAGGCGATGCTCATGAAGAAGATGAGCAGCACCAGCAGCACGTCGATCAGTGGTGCGATCTGAAACTCCGGATCCCCTTCGCCTCCTGCGCTGCCGGCCATGATGTGTCCTTGCCTGGATGGTTACTCCGCCGCCACGGCGGCCCCGGTGCCGCCGGTGAGCCAGTTGGGCCGGGCCGCACAGGCCTCGGCACCCTCGAACCGAACCCCGACCAGATCCTCGTAAGGAAACTGTCGATACAATTCACCGACCGCCTCCTGAAGGCCATGGATTGCCTGCGCCGTCCGGTTGCGCAGCAGGTAGTAGAAGACAAAGGCGGGAATCGCCACCACCAGGCCGCCGGCAGTCGCATAGAGCACCGCGCCGATGGCCCCCGACAACTTCGAGGGATCAGCCGCCCCCGCCTGCCCCATCGCCGCAAAGGCCTCGATCATTCCAAAGACGGTACCGGCCAGACCAATCATCGGCGCGATCACCCCGATGACTGAGAGGTAGGCGATCTTGTTCTGAAACCGGGCGTTCCCACCGGTCACCGCCGTGATCATCGCATCCTCGGACGCCTCCCTGCCCTCGGACGAATGCTTGATGCCCGCGCCGACCACCTCATTGAGCAGACCCGGGGTTGTCCGACAGTGGGCAAAGGCCCCGTGATAATCACCGGCCCGGAAGAACGTACGCAGCGTCTCCAGCTGTCCGGGCGGCACGATCTGCATGGGCCCGGTGCGCTGGTAGCCGTCGATCACCAGCCAGACAATGAGCATGCTGCACACCACGAGGATATAGATCGTCGGCATGTTCAGCTTCTGCAGCAGCGTCTGCTGAACCACGACGGGGGCGGAATTATCCTGGGCAAGCAGGCCCACGTTGGTGGCGAACCAGAAGCCGGAAAGGATGGCGAAGCAATGGATGGATTTATTCATAAAGCTGGGGATTCAAGTTTGAACTCATCGGCTGCGGCGGCGGCTTCGACGGAGTCCGGGTAATTCAAAATCAACTCGTGGACTGCGCGCTCCGCCCGCGTGGAGTCTCCGTGGGCTCGAAAGGCCCGGGCGCTGCCCAGCAGGGCGGCCGGCAGCAGGTCGTCGTGCGTCCCATGAAAAACCGGGACATGCAGGTAGGCCTCGATCGCCTCGTCGGCCGACCCACGCGCCAGAGCAAGGTCGCCGCGCAATAGCCACGCCCGGCCCTGCACGGCTGATGGAGCATCGACTCCCGCTAACGTCGTCAGCATCGCCCGCGCAATCTCCGGCCGGCCGGTGCGCGCCTCGAGTTCCACCAACGCCAGCCGGGCAAGTCCAACCGCCTCGGGATCCGTCGCGATCGCCATGAGCTCCCGCGCCGCCTGTGCGGATGCCACTCCCTCACCCAAGGCCATCAGCCCCTGTAAGCTCACCCGCTTCGCCGCCGTCCACCATGATCCCGGCACCTTCGCCAAAGGCGTGAACTGTTTCAGCACCGGCTCGATCGTGGCGAGTGCACCGGCAGCATCCCCGGTTCGGAGCAGTCGCCGCGCTTCGCCAAGTTCCGCCGGTTCCGGCCAGTCGACCCGCACCACCCGCGCAAGTGGATAGGACCGCTCGACCGTGCCCTTACCACCGGGCAACCCCACCGCGTGCACCAGCACCCCACCCCGCAGGGAGACCTCGGTGGCAACCAGCACCGTGCCATCGCGCAACTGGTAGCGTTGGGCGGACATTCCCCCTGTCGTCATGATCACCAGGAGACCCATCCATACGATTCTCATCCGCCGCCTCCCGCCCGGGCCAGACCTTGGCCCTCCAGTTGCGCGAGCCGCTCTCGCGCCGTCACGCTTTCGGGTCGGGTCGCCAGCCGCTCGTCGCGCAGCATCTCGCGGAGCGTCGCCGCCGCTTCGGGAAACTGCCCGAGCCGTTCAAAGGTCTCCGCACTGCTCAGGTAGGCCCGCGCCACCCAGGGGATGAACCGACGGTAGGAAATATAGACGCGTTGAAAGTGCGCCTGCGCTTGGGCGAGGTTTTCGCGCCCCCCGCGCCGCGCCAGAATCTCGCCGAGGGAATGGACGCTCTCCGCCGTGGCTTCGCCACGCCATTGGCGGTTGCCGGCGATCTGCTCGTATAGCTCCCCGGCCGCGTCGAGTTGCTCCAGCGCCAGCAACGCCCGCGCCCGACCGAGGGTGGCCTCTCGCAGCTTGAACCGCGCACCCGCCCGGTCGATGGCCGCGTTGAAATGATCGAGCGCCTCACCGACACGACCTTCCACCAGCGCGAGCTCGCCGAGTCCGGTGAACCCAAAGTCGGCAAAGATCGAACGTGCATGCTGCGCCACGATCCGCTCGTAACACGCCTGCGCCTCGGCCAGTCGCCCGCTCGCCTGCAAATGATCGCCCAACCTCCCCAGCACACCCGCCGGTAACGCCTCCAGTGGAAACTCCGCCGCCAGACGGTCAAACCGCTCCGCCTGCACGTCTGGCTCGTTGCGCAGGGCCGCGACCTCGGCCTGCACGAACACCACCCGGGCCCGCGCCGTGGGGGCAATCATCTCCGCCTCTCCCAACAAGAGCTCCTCCGTGCGCATCGCAATGTGATCGGTCGTTGGCGGCTCGGACTTCCTCCCATCCGCACCAGACCGCAGCGGCCGCGTCAACATCCCGGCCAGTTCACCGAGCAGACGCTCGACGCCGTCCATCTCCGGATCCGCCAGGTGACGGCCGGCAATTTCCGCCACCCGGGCCTGTGCCTCGTCAAGCCGGCCTTCACGCACCCGAATGCGCCCGATCCAGTAGGCGGCGTTGATGACAAAGGGGTGATCCGGACGCTCCCGTGCAAACGCCTCCCACATGGCCACGGCCTCATCGAACTCCCGCCGGGCCTGATAATGCCGCGTCAATTCATCCAACACGTAGCCCAGCAATTCGTCCGACAGGGGCTCGTCCAGCGCCCGTCGGTAGCTGGCGATGGCGTCGTCAATCTGCCCCAGCCCGGCACAAGCGTCACCCTGAAGCGCCAGAACCTCGCCGCGCTGCGGATGATCCGCCGGATACTCGCGCAGCCAGGCCTCCGTGCGCGCCACCGCCTCCGCAGACTCCTCCATCGCATAATGGGCCGCAGCGAGGCGGTACTGCGCGTCAGCTTCGTATTTTCCATGGGGATACTTTGTGAGATGCGCCATGATCGCCTCCGCTGCCTGCTGCTGACGGCCGGCCAGCATGAATGCCATCGCCTGAAGGTAGGAGGCATCCTCGGCAAAGCGTCCTCCCGGGTGGGTCGTCAGACAGGCGGTGGCCTTGTCCCGGGCCTCGTCCGGACGACCTGCGCCCAGCAGGGCCTGGGCATGCGTGATCATCAGGACCTCCCGGAGCTCGGCCGCACCCGCCATGCCGTCTGCCCGATCCAGCAGGCGAAGCATACCCGGCAGATCGCCGCGTTCCTGTGCGGCCATCACGGCCGTGTAGAGCGCCTGCAACACCAGGTCGTGCCCCGGGTGCGCCTCCGCAAAACAGGCCGCGGCTTCGTCGGCCTTCGCAACCCGTCCCGCCTCCGCGTATGCGCGCACCAGCCCGAGATGCGCCGGGATCCGCTCAGGTGCGTCTGCCGCCCCCTCAAGGACTCGCACAAAGGCCAGCGCAGCCTCCCAGTCCCCACCTTGCTCCTGAAATGCACGGCCCAACCTCAGGTAAAGCGCGGAATCATAGGTTTCCAATTTCTCGATGCCCTCCAGGGCGGCCTTGGCCCTCTCCAGCCGCGCCTCCAGCCGGCGGTAGGCATCGAGCTCCGCCGCCGGCCCGCGCAGGAGCGCCTGCGCCCGGGCGATCTGCGCGG
>JBGTGS010000109.1:0-21810 GCA_041746615.1 Opitutaceae bacterium
CGCGCTGGCGCTCGCCCTGGGACAGGTGGGCCCACTCACGGCCGGCCAGCGTCCCCACCCCGGCCATCCTCATGGCCTTCATCGCCGCCACCCGGTCCGCCCGCGTGACCGGAGCCCACAGGTCCAGCTGCGCATAGCGGCCGCTGATAACGGTCTCGATCGCCGCTTCGGCCGGGGGGATCTGCGCCTGGAGCGACGAGCTGACCATGCCGATGTGATCGCGGAGATCCCGCCAGTCGCTTTCCCCGTAACGTTGCCCCAGTAATACAATATCCCCCGCGCTGGAGGTGAGATAACCGGTGAGCGCCCGGAGCAATGAAGTCTTACCGCACCCGTTCGGTCCAAGGATGACCCAGTGCTGGCCCGGATCGACCCGCCAATCCACCCCATTGAGCAGAGAGACCGCACCCCGTTTGATCGTGAGGCCGGAAACCTGGAGGACGGGCGGACGATTGGAGGCAACACACATACCTTCTACGCTCCACATCCGGCACCCTGCGGTCAATGACAGGATGGACCCATTCCGGTCGCCACCAGACTGCCAAAGTCCACCCTCGTGACCTTCACTATCCGACTGCTGGAACGACCACCACATCGGGTAATAATGCCCCCCCCGATTACCCCTAAAATCCTTGAAAGAATAGGCTAGCAATAACATAAGGAGTCCATGGCTAAAGCAACGATCGTACTCCTCACCCTGCTCTTTGGATCTGCGCTAATGTACGCGGAGACCCGACCAACGATCACATGGGCTTCCATCCCCGCCGGCACCTTTACCATGGGCAGCCCCGAATCCGAAACAGGCAGAGGCCCCCAGGAGCATCAGTATGAAGTAACCTTGAGCGCCTTCAAGATGAGCACGCACGAGATTACGTTCGAGCAGTTCGCGGCCTTCGTTAAGGCGACCGGCTACGTCACCGATGCCGAAAAGGGAACCGGTGGTTATTACGGCGTCGAAATATGGAATGCCAATAACGAGCCTGAGTTTAGAGAAGGCATCAACTGGAGGCACGATGAATATGGGAACGTCCGGATTCCGGCGGAATACAATCACCCGGTAATCCATGTCAGCTGGTACGACGCCGTTGCCTTCGCCGAATGGATGGGCTGTCGCCTGCCCACGGAAGCTGAATGGGAGTACGCTTGCCGAGCCGGGACCACGACTACCTTCTCTTTTGGAAATAATCTTACCACCGCCCAGGCAAATTACGATGGGAGAAGACCGTACAAGAACAGCCCTCAAGGCCAGTACCGTCGGAAATCAATGCCCGTCGGCAGCTTCGAGCCCAACGCGTGGGGCCTATACGATATGCATGGCAACGTGCTGGAGATCTGCCTTGATTGGCATGGCGACTATCCGAAGACCGCCCAGACAAATCCCAAAGGCCCCACCGCAGGAGCAAAAATCGTGTACCGCGGAGGAGCTTGGAATGGCGCCGCCCAAGGCTGTCGGTCCGCATCCCGCCATGGTGCCCTCCCGGAACGCCGAGGCAGCATTTTTGGCATACGCCTCGTCACTACGGCGGACTAGGGCTCGGAACGGGCTCTCTAGCCGAACCTCCCGTACCACAGGACCCATCCGGCCGGACAGGAGGATGGGTATCGGCAGCGATCAGCTGCACCGCCACGTTGTCGTAAGTCGACTATTGCTCCGGCGGGAACTGAAAAACGCGGTTACTTCGCCCGGGTGGTGGGCTCGGGGCCGAAGCCTGTGGGGACATAAGATTCGTCCAAGGCCAGGACGATCTTGTCGAGTTCAGCTCCGTCTTCGCGCATGGATATGCGCAGGTCCCGCCTGCCGGTCTGCTTGACATCCAGGTAGGCGAGCAAGGGCACGCCACCTTCCTCCGCGTGGGTGAGAAAACGGCGATTCCGTTGCCACCCCCATTGGTCGTTGATCGTCGTGCGCCAGCGCGCTGCGGTGACGGGCCACTCGCCGTCGAGGCCCACGTGGACGGAGTCGTCCTCTGAATTGCTCGAATAGGCCCTGATCCAAATGTAATAACGGCCAGGCTGGGTGAAATGGACTTGGTAGTGGAGGGTGGCCATTTCGCCCGGCGTGTCGCTGAAGTTCTCGCCATCGATCAGTTTCTCGCCGTGGTTTTGCCGGGTGTCCGGAAGGGCTTCGACATAGGTCCCACCGCTCGCCTGCTCGGCGTGCGACGGATCGGGGTCGCGCATGCCGAGCGGGAAGGAGTTGGCGGTGGTGATGTACCATTGCCGCGGGTTGGTGGCGGTTTGCTTGTAGAAATGCTCGGCTTCGATGGCCAGGATTCCATCGACTTCCGCGAAGACCTGGTCGGCCGTCACGATGGGCTCGGCGAGTTTCGCATTGTGCTTTCTGTTCGCTTCCGAGAGCGGCTTATTGTCGTCGTTCATCGGATACGTAATCTCTGGCTGGGCCGCTCCGCTGGCGAGGGCCGTGAAACTTGCCGCCAGAGCGATCAGGGCGAGGCGAATGGCAGGGAGGAGGCGGCGGGATGAGGTGGGGAGGGGCATATCGTCGGGGTGGGAGTACGAGGATTTTATGAGGCGAGGCAAAAACTCCGGCAATAACCAGAGCTTATTCAGATTATCAAATGCCTCCCGCTATCGCCATGTATAAAAAAATAAATGCATGTGTATTTGCATATGTCGCGGGTGTACCCACTCCGGAATAACGGCTGTATTTCTCACAGGATTGCTCCCCTTAAAGGCGGACAAAAAAAGGCCCGTCGTCTGCGGGAGACGACGGGCCGGGAAGATCAGGCAACCACCCGGTCTTAGAATTCGAAGGTGTTGCTGAGGGAGTAGGTGCGGTGCGGGAAAATGCCCCAGACAGAGGAACCGTCGGAATTGTTGCCGATGGGACGAAGGCCCGTTTCGCTGAAGATATTGTCGGCGTTGAGCTGAATTTTCCAATTCAAGCGGCCGTTATAAATCCTGCGAGAGTAGCTGGCGAACATACCACCGGAAATGACGGAGCCGGTCCAATATTCAACGGTGACATCGGGGACTTTGGTGGTGTAGTTCTCCAAGCCGCCGATGTTGAAGACGCCGTCTTTCTGGCCGTAACCGGTGAGCTTCTTGTCCTCCCAGCGCAGGGCGGTGCCGATGCTCAACCCATTGAGCGGCCCACCGTAGAATTTGTAGCGGCCGACGAAGTTAATCTTGAGTGGTGCCAGACCCCGGTTGGTGGTGCCTTCCCGCAGCAGTTCGTTGGTAAACTGGCCGGCAAGCGTGACCATTTGAGCCTGCACGAGTGGGCTGGTGGTCGGAGCCGTGTTGTTGGAACCGTCTCTGCGCAGGCCTTCGTCGAAGTATTTCTTGTAGAAGGGCGCACGGAGGGCAAAGAATTCAAACAGCTCCTTGTTGATGCCCGTGGATATGTTGTCGATTTTATCCACGCTGAAGACAAAGTCCCAGTTCCGGCTCGGCTGGTAGGCGACCTCGAGTCCATAACCTTCTGAAACGGAGGTCTCCGTGGCGTTGGCATTGTTGGGGGTTGCGTACTGCGTGGTTACAGTAGACCCATTAACTCCGATGGTGCTCCATTCCGAGAGTCGGCCGGCGAGCTCGAGCGCATTGTAGATGGCATTTTCCATGCCATGGATACGCAAGCTGGCGACACCCGAGCTGGAACTCGCAAACAATTGGGAGGACTTGAAGTAGGTGAGCTTAACATCCAGTTTGTTATCCAAAAGGGTGAATGCGACGCCGGCCTCTTCGGTCTTGCCGCTTTGTGGAGGAATGGAGCGGTAAAGATTGTCCAGGCGGGGAGCAGTGGCCGCGAAGTTTTCCGAGCGATTCGCCAGCAGCCGCACGCTATCGTTGACTTTGAACACGATGCTCTGGGTGGTGGAGGCGCGGCTGAACTTGACATTGGTGCCGGTGGGTTGGAAATCGCCTCGCTCATCGCCGGGGAGATCAGGGAACGGGAATTCACTGTTGGGCCGGAGCACGCCGAGGAAAGAGTCGACCGTATCCTTGCGCCAACCGAAGAGAGTCACGATCCGGCTATCCCAGAAAAAGCTCTGCAGGGAGGTGCCGATACCTGTGTTGGTCTGGACGCTGTAGGTGCGGGCAGCCGCATTATTAATGATGCTGCGACCGACGGTCAGCTTGTCGGGCGACAATTGCCATGAAGCTGGCGTGGCCAGATTGTTGAAATACAGGTAATCAAAGGATTGGCCAAGGGGAGCCGCCAAAGTGTCGGGGAAGCCGGTAAAGCGAAGAGCGGTGTCGCCCAGTTGCACCGGGTCGCCCACGTACCACATTTGCAAAGCGGAACGGTTGATGTGACCGACGGGATAGCTGGTGGCGCTCAACCCGACGGCGTCTTCCAGATACGAGGATTGGAACCGGTAGCTGAGAGTGTCACGCTTGGCGTGGGAATAAACGGCCCCCAAGCGGTGGGAGCCGAGCCAGCCCAATCTCTCGGTCTTCCGGGCGAAATCGAAATCATAATTGGCCTGGAGCAGGTAATTGGTATAGACGAGATCACTGGCATCGGCACCCGAGCGGCCGGAAATGAAGGGGCGCAGGAAGTTCGGGTTCACGCGACCGTCCGGCAGGTTCTTGTTAATATCGATGGCGATCTGGTTGGTCTGGGTGATCGTGGCAAAATACTGCTCATGGTTGCGCGTCTCGCGCTGCACCGTCGCCGATACATAAAGGTCGTCGGTGATGCGCTGATCGACGGTGACATTGATCTTGTGGTCGTTTTCCCTGCGATAGGAACCGGGCAGGGCCGCGATTTCGACCGTCTCGTAGGGAAAGATGCCCTGATCGGTGACCTGAGGATCGGCGCGCCGGCCGTCTTGCATATCATTGTTTTCCCGGGAATCACCGGAACGGGCGAACTGGCTGCGACTGGTGGGGGCGACCTGCCCGTTGGTGACCGTGCGATTGGCCGTCAAAGTGATGCGGTTATCCAGAGGGACACCCCACTGGCCGTTGCCGGGGTAAATGAGATAGGTGCCGGCGTTGGCCGTGTCCAGAGGACGCCGGATCTTGCCGAGATTGACGGTCGTGCCATTGGCGAGAGTGAAGATCGTGGCGGGAGCAAGGCCATCGGCATTGGGAACGAGCGGGTCCCAGAAAAAGGCCGCATCGATCTGAGCCTGGGTCATTTGGGGTGCGTAGGTATTGTACGCTTCCAGCCACTGGGAGACATTATCCTGCGTTGTGCGGAAATTGGGCCGGCGGCCATCGGTGTTCTGGGCCTCGTAATAGGCCCGGATCGTGGTGCTGGGGGTGGGCTGGTAGGTGGAGGTCAGAAACAGGCGGCGATCCTTATGAAAGGCGGTTTTGACCTTGTAGTGTTGGTCGTTGTGAAGGGCGACAACCCGCAGGGCCAGTTTTCTGTCTATCAGCGCGCGATTGATATCGAGGACCACGCGGTTCGATCCAAAGTTATCGAACTTGGTTTCCACCCGGGTGAAATCCCGGAGGATATTGGCGACCTTCGTGGAGGAGTTCACCAAACCGGCCGGCTCGGCCAATCCGAACAAGATCGAGTTGGCTCCGCGCAGGAACTCGGTGCGCTCGGTGTTGTAGCGGTCGGTGGATCCGATCACTTCGATGAAGTTGATGGTGTTGGTGGCCCGACCGAGGCCGCGCACCCGGACTTCGCCGGAACGCGTATTGTTATCGCCGAAATCACCACCGACATAACCGTTGTTGCCACCCAGACTGGCGATGTTTTCCTGGTGGTAGGTCGAGTCATTTTCGGCCCCGGCCACAAAGGCCATGGCACTGGCCACATCGTTGGCCCCGAGATCATCCAGGAAATCGGTTGTCAGCACGGAGACCGAGGCGGCGACATCCTTCAGATCAGTCTTGATGCGATTGCCCGCAAGGGTGGACGTGGCCCGGTAACCCTCATCAGTGGCCGCATCGACCACGAAGGGTGAGAGTATCACCGTTTCATTACCAGGCGCAGAGGCCGCATTTTGCTGAGGGGAGGTCTGGGCAACAGCCAGAACCGGCACAACGAGAGAAAGGCATGCGAGTACGCGCTGCCTGAGCAGGGATATCAGGGTCATTGGATTGGTGGGGTATTACGTGTGCTGTCCGATAATCGGAAACACCGGTAGGTTTTATGCTTATAGAGCCAAGTTTGCGAGGGGAGACAAAAACTCTGGTTATAACCAAAGCTAATGAAGCATACCAGATGCCTGTCAGGATAACCATGTATAAAGTGAGAATTATTTGTGCGTTTGCATTAAACGCTCCCCCATTACTGGCCCCTAAATTTGCCCAATGGGCTGGCATAGATTTCGCTACTTTCGCTCGCCGGAAAGCCGCCGCCGGATAATTTCCGCGCCATGTCCGTCCTGCGCACCCTCCGCCTGCTCCAGATCACGACCGCACTGACCGGTCTGCTGTCTGCACGCACCTTCACGGTCGTCGTTCACAACGTCGAAAACCTCTTCGATGCCGACGGCGTTGCCTCGTATCAAGACTATCAGCCGGACCTGTATACCCCCGCCCATCTCCGAACCAAGCTCAGCAACATCGCCACGGTCCTCGCCCGATTCGAGGAAGGACGCGGACCGGATCTCATTCTTTTCAACGAGATCGAACTCGACCGCACCCCCGAATCATCCATTTCCAACTTTAAGAACTTTTTGAACCGACACCGCGCCACCACCTACGAGCAGATGCTGGCGCAGACTCCCCTTCCCAGCGACCTGGCCGGCCTGCCGGCGGAGGCCTGGCTTCTCAAGGCTCTTCACGACCGCGGTCTCACCGGTTACATGGTCGTAGCTGCCGACGATCCCGCAGCCAACCACGAGGACGGCAACCCCCGCTCAATCAAGAATGTGATCTTCACCCGCCTGCCGGTGAGGGCCGTGCACAGCCACCCGACGCTCAACGCCCGGCATATCCTCGAGGTGCAGCTCGAAGTCGACGGACACCTGCTGTACGTGTTCAACAACCACTGGAAATCCGGGGCCAGCGATCCCCTCACCGAACCCATCCGCATGGTCAACGCGCGCACCCTGCGCAACCGTCTGGATGAGATACTTCGGTCCGACCCGCAGGCCGACATCATCATTGGCGGCGACCTTAATTCCCAATTCGACCAAAAGCTGCGTTACCCCACCATGGAGCGAACCGCCCTCAACGACGTGTTGCGCTCCCAAGGCGACGAGGCCGGCCTGCTCACACCAAATCATGACCTGTATAATCTCTGGCACGAACTGCCCCCGGAGCAGCGCGGCAGCGACACCTGGCGCAACGAGTGGGGAACCCTCATGCACCTGATCGTTTCCCAAGGCCTCTATGACCGGCGCGGGGTTCAATACGTGGACAATTCCTTTGGCGTCGCGCGCTTCCCCGGACTCAACGCCGACGCTGCCGGCACACCGCTGCGCTGGAGTGCCGATCCACCTGCCGGGCGCGGCTACTCGGATCACTTCCCGATTTACGCCCGCTTCACCACCGTGGCCGATAATCGCCCGGACCAGTGGATGTCGCTCACACAGCCCCTTGGCCGCGAAGGAACCACGGCCAACATCAACCCCGTCCGCTACGACAGCATTGACCTCGCCGGCATCGCTCTCACAGCAGCCACCCTGCCACCCGGCACAAATCTGCGGGATGGCACCTACTCAGGCAGGCTCTTCCGCGTGGAGGGTCGTGCCGCTGAAGGCCCCCTGTTGAGAGTCGAGTTTGCTGGCGAAACCTACGACGTGTACAGCCCGGACCCGGCCATCCGCGACCAGCTCGCGGCCCAGCGCCGCGCCCGTGGAGCCTTCCGCTTCTACGGCGAACTCGGCACCTTCCGCGGCCAGTGGCAGTTCGTGGTCCGCGACGCCAGCTGGGCAAAGTAATTCATGAAACCCATCACTGTATACACCTACGCCAAGTGCAGCACGTGCCGCCAGGCCGTCAAATGGCTGGAGTCCCGGGGCCTCGCCTTCGACGAGAAACCCATCCGCGAAACGCCGCCGAGTCCCGCCGAGCTGAAGCGCATGCTGGCCCATCAGGACGGGGAAATCCGCCGCCTCTTCAACACCTCGGGCCAGGACTATCGCGAGCAGCAGCTGGCTGGGAAACTCCCGCAGCTTTCCGAAACCGACGCTTTAGCGCTGCTCGCTGCCAACGGCAACCTCGTCAAACGTCCCTTCTTGCTCGCACCCAGCACCGGTCTCGTTGGGTTCAAGCCGGATGCCTGGGCCACGGCACTCGGCTGAGGCTGGTTGCAGTGCTGTTTGATTGTGATGGAACCGGTGCGCTCGCGTGCCATGTCGAGGTAAACTCGCAACTTTTCGGCAAACCGTACGCTCGGCTGAGGCAGCCGCGACTTGCACCCGACCGCTTGGTGCGCCATGCACCCAAGGAAACCCATGGCACCCTACCTCCACCATCGCATCGAGGTGAAGCTGCGTGAGCTCCCGCAGCTGTTCAATTCCATGGACCCCTCCCCTTTCGACGACCGGGATCTCGATGAGAAAGCCGAATCCTTCATTGTGACCACGGCACGTGAACTTCCCGCCGGACGTCATGGCTTGGAAATTGTCGTCCACCTGCAAGTCCCGCCACACCCGGAGCGCGCGACCGCTCTCGAAGCCACCGTCCGCCGCTTCTTCAACGGCCGCAGCCGCGTCAAGCGCGACGAACTGCGCCGGCTCCTGCGCCGGGGACGTACCAGCCTGATCATCGGCATCCTCTTCCTCGCCGCCTGTCTCTTCTTGAGCGAAGCCATTGCCCAAACCGCGGAAAGCACCGCCGCAGGCATTCTAAGCGAAAGTTTGATTATTGGTGGCTGGGTGGCCATGTGGCGGCCCTTGGAAATTTTCCTCTATGACTGGTGGCCCGTCCGTGAGGAGCTGCGCCTCCTCTTCCGCCTGTCCAAGGCCCGGGTCCGCCTTCTGCTGCCCAAGACGTGATCGGCCGGCCCGGCTGCGGGGGCCGGGACAACATTCGGGCTCAACCTGCCCACGCTTTTGAATTGAGCAGGCTCCCACCGTGCGCGGGCTTGCGCGCAGCCGCCGGCTGACCTTGGCTCACAAGATGTCCGGCACCTACGACCACCTCGTCGCCAAGCTTGGGCGCGCGCACACCCTGAGTTCGGTTTCCGATCTCCTCTCCTGGGACGAACAGGTTAATCTGCCGGACGAAAGCGCCGACCTGCGCGCGGAACAACTGACCGTAATGGCGGAGCTGCACCACGCCGCCGCCAGCGATCCGGAGATCGGCCGCCTGCTCACCGCCCTGGAAAAGGATTTCACCCGGCTCGACGTCGATCAGCAGGTGGTGGTTCGCGAGGCCCGCCGCGACTATGACCGCCTCACTCGCCTGCCGGCCGACTTCGTCGCCGAGAAGGCCCGTCACAGTAGTGCGGCCTACCACGCCTGGGCCGCGGCCAAGGCGGCCAACGACTTTCCCACCTACGCCCCCTTCATCCAGAAGCACCTCGAGCTCGCCCGCCGTGAAGCCGAACTCCTGGGTTGGGGTGACCGGCCTTACGACTATGCCATCGACAAGCACGACCCGGGGTTGACTGCCGGGACGATCAACGTGCTTTTCAATGAACTGAAACGCGAACTCGTGCCGCTGGTTCGCACGATCACCGCCTCCCCGGTCAAGGCCAACCCCGGCCTGTTCAGGGGATTCCCCGTTGGGGAACAGCGCGCCTTCCTCCTGGAGGTCACGGGGCGCCTCGGCTTCAACTATCGTCGCGGCCGCATCGACGTCTCCCTGCACCCCTTTTGCTCCGGGCCCGGTGCCGACATCCGCATGACCACGCGCTTCGACGAGGACAACCCCTTTGATTCGCTGTTCAGCTCCATCCACGAGACCGGTCACGGACTCTACGAGCAAGGCCTGCCCCTCGCCCTCCAGGGCACCCCCCTCGGACAGAACGCCGGCATGGCCGTGCACGAGTCGCAGAGCCGCATGTGGGAAAACCAGGTCGCGCGGAGCCGACCGTTCTGGCGTTACTTCGAGCCACGCCTGCGCGCCCGCTTCCCCGCCCAGCTCAGCGGGATCTCCTCCGACGCCCTCTACCTCGCGATCAACGCCGTCGAGCCCACCCTCATCCGCGTCGATGCGGACGAGGTCCACTACAACCTCCACATCATCCTGCGCTTCGAGCTGGAAAAGCGTCTCTTCGCCGGTGACCTCGATGTGGCCGGCCTGCCGGCCGCGTGGAGCGAACACTCCCGCGAACTGCTGGGTCTCACCCCTGCCAATGACCGCGAGGGCGTGCTCCAGGATGTCCATTGGAGCGGCGGTGCCTTCGGTTACTTTCCCAGCTACGGCCTCGGCAACATGATCGCCGCCCAGAATTGGGCTGCCGTGCTCCGGGCCATGCCAGACATCGAGGAGGACTTCGCCCGCGGTGATTTCAGCCGGTTGCTCCACTGGCTCCGCACCCGCATCCACGCACAGGGCCGCCGCCACGACACCCTCACCCTCGTCCGCGCAGTCACCGGCGAAGACCTCGGTCCGAAACACCTCGTTGCGTATTTGAAGAACAGATACTTGACGCTGTATCCAGCGTAAATCCCAAATGCCAAAACCGGTCCAATCAGCATTAATTTGGAGTTTTGTGAATTGGAGTTCCCCCCATGACCCTGATCGACACCCACACCCATCTTGAAACCTTCGAGCGCAAGGGCACGCTGCCCGAGGTGCTGGCCCGCGCTCGCGAATCCGGATTGGGCGCGATGGTGACCATCGGCACCTCCTCCGACGACTGGGCGCTCTATCGCGGCCTCGCCGCGGCCCACTCCGGGTTTATTCATTACACGGTCGGACTGCATCCGTGCAGCGTCACGGAAACCTGGGAGGATGAACTCGCGCAAATGCCCGTATTCTGGGACGGGGACGGGATCGTCAATGTGCGTCCCGTTGCCCTCGGCGAGATCGGGCTCGATCGTTTTCACCTTCCGAAGGATCCGGCGGAGGCGGAGCGCGTGTTCGCCCGTCAGCGCGCGGCCTTCGCCGGGGGGCTCGCGCTCGCCAAGCGGCTCGCCTGCCCCGTTGTGATCCACTCGCGCGGTGCCTTCAGCGAATGTATTGAAATGATCGATACCAGCGGGGTGGACTGGTGCAAAGTGGTGTTTCATTGCTTCACCGAGGGTCCGGCGGAGATGAAAACTTTGATGAACCGCGGCGGATTGGGATCGTTCACGGGAATCTTGACCTACAAGAGCGCCGAGGCGGTGCGCGCGGCGTTGAAGCTGCAGGGACTTGGCCGGCTCATGCTCGAAACCGACGCCCCCTACCTCACGCCGGTGCCGCACCGGGGCAAACCGAACGAACCCGCCTTCCTGCATCACACCGCCGAGTCCGCCGCGGCAACGCTTGGTGTCGATCTCGCCACCCTTGCGGACACCACCACAGCCAACGCCCGGATATTCCTGGGTATTTGACGCGAAGGATTCCCGAGCTGGTTCCACCGATCCATCGGGCTCCCTCCGATCCACTGAAGGCAGACCACCGTCCCGGCATCGGGTGTTCCCCGAATGGGTAATCAGGGGTTACAAAGAGCAACTGCGCTTGAGGCCAAGGAGGGACAGGGATTTGATTGAACCAATCAGAAACGATACAGCCCGATTGAACCAATCAGAAACGATACAGCCCAAGTGGTTTCAACCCTCCTAATCCCCTCACTCATCACGCCTCGAAAATGCAGCCAATCCAGGAATTATCATCATGATTAAAAGCACCAAAAACATCGCAGGTGCCGCAGCCATGGCCTGCATCATGGCAATCGGATTCACATCCATTGCCAAAGCCAACATCGTACTCCCGACGAACGATTTAACAATGAACGTCCAGGGATTCTCCAGCAGCACGCCGTCAGGCGACACCGTCGAGACCTGGGGTGTCTTCCAGATCGCGAGTGTCTCGGACGGCAATGGAACCCCTGTATTCACGGACAATCTGGGCACGGAATACTGGGGGATGTTCTACAATTCGATGGATGTCGCCCCCACCACTCCCGGATCCACCTTCACGGCGGAGGGCATGAAGGTCGATATCTACAAGATCTTCGTCAACGATCTGGACGACGCTGCCTTCCAAAGCGTCTACCTGCAGGGAGAAGGCGGGCGTATCGGTGCCGACGGCTATATGGGCATCACCGATGTCGGTGGCTCCCTGGTCCTAGCGGCCGAGGCGATGGGCAAAGTGGAGACGTTTGTATTCCCCAGCACCAACGCGCCTGCCACCAGCGGGATGCTCGCGGTTACCCATAACGACCTGTTCGTCTTTGGCACTCCCGGGGATTTGATCCTCTCGTTCAACATCGCCGGACAGATCACCAACCCGGTCGTGGATTGGGACGTACACTTCGTGTCCAACATCGACGGTACCTTCACTCCCATCCCGGAGCCATCCACGTACGGCTTGATCGGCGCGCTGGGTCTCCTCGGGCTTGTCGCCTATCGCCGAAGGCAGGCAGGCAAACTCGCCCGGGCCTGAGCTTATCAAACCAGGCTTGAGGCCGGCACAGGGCAACCCACCTGTGTTTGGTGTTAAAGGCTGCGGGCGGCTTCAGGCCGCCCGCAGCCTTGTTCGTTTTCGGACCACTCCTGAGGGAACGGATTTCCAAGTGAATGCCTTCATTGATGCTCTCGCCCTGGATGCCTTCCATCGGGCGGCTCAGCGGGTGCCCGCTTATCGGACACTGCTGCACGATGCCGGCATCAACCCGGATAACATCAAAAACCCTGCCGACTTCACCCGCCTCCCGGTTCTCCGGAAGCAATCCACCTTCCAACGATTTCCGATCGAACAACTGTGCATCGATGGGGAGGTCGGAGAGCTGGGCTCGGTCCTCACCAGTTCGGGCCATTCCGGGCTCTTTGCATTCGGACTGAATGAAAAAGCGGCGCTTCCGCAGATGGCCGCATGGATCGATGATCTGCTGGATGAGCTGTTAAGCGTCCGCAGCCTGCCGACGTTGCTGATCAACTGTCTGCCGATGGGCGTCCGGGTGCCTACACTGGCCTGCACCCTGGCCGAAACCAGCGTCAGGCCCGACATGGTCATTGGCCTCATTCAGGCATTCAAGCATCTCTACGCCCAGATAATCCTGGTCGGCGATGCTGCCTTCATCAAACACGTACTCGAGCTCGGTGGCACCGCCGGGCTGGATTGGCCCAGCCTGCGCGTCCAGGTGTTTGTCGGTGAGGAACCTCTCGCCGAGAATGCCCGCAAATACCTCGAAGGGCTGCTGGGAGCTGATTCCCTGAATCCCGATCGCGGACTGGTGGCGTCATCCATGGGAGTGGCGGAACTCGGCTTGAATCTTTTCTTCGAAGTTCCGCCACGGGCACCGTTGATCCGGCTCCGCCGCACCCTGCATCAGAACGCCAAGCTGCGGCATGCGCTACTTGGCCCGATGGACTGGGTGCCGTCACTATTCACACACGACCCCAGACGCATCCTGGTGGAGTTTGACGAGGGCGGAAGGATGCTACTCACCACGCTGGATCCCCAAGTGCGGGTCCCGTTGATCCGCTATGCCACCGGTGATTTGGGGCGGGGTCTCACCTTGCCACCCATGCTGCGCCCGCTCCTCGAGGACGCAGGTATTCCCTGTGACCAGCTGGATGCCATCCCCATCGTCGCAATCAGCGGCCGCGGCGAACATGCCCTGGCCGGCAGATCGCCGGTGTACCCCGAAGCGGTCAAGGAAGGGCTCTATCATGAGCCGGCCCTCGCAAAACTACTCACCGCCAACTTCCGACTCGCATCAGAAAGCGAACGGGTGCGGATCCGAGTCCAGCTCTCGCCGGGTGTTCTTCCGGACCGACAAATCGAGAAGGAGCTCAGCCTCGCCATCCGACGGTACGTTTGCGCACCTCTGGAGGTCTCCTGTGAGCGCTACGAGACATTCGATGGCGGCATGTCCTTGGACTATGAACGTAAATTCAGCTACCTGAAACCTTGATAAGTCCTGCCGGACTGGTGTTCGAATTCACCATGTGCCTGGCATTCTTCAGTTCGCGCAGACCGGATCGTGATCCCTCGCCACCGCCTCGTACACCCCCCGGCCCCAGCGCTGTTGGAGGATCCTGCGTTCACCCGGAGAACATTCGGCGAGGAAATTTCTTTCACGGGTAAACAGGGACTTCAGCAATTCGGGGTTGAGAAACTGGCGGCGCGCCTGCCGGGCCCAGTCGACGACCTGTTCCAGAAAAGGATTCCCGCCGATCAACTCCAGGAAGGCGGTCGGTGCCCCCTCGCTTACTTCCCGTGCGTGTTCCTGCAACGTGTTGAAGTTCCTGGCAAGGACCTGCACCGGATCATGCACCTTGGCGGAGTAGCTGCGCACGGGTCCCAGCGGATGGAAACCAAGCAGGCGGTAGAAACCGTTATGACTCGGGCTGACCGTAGCCACGCCGTCATCGTAGCCGGACCGCAGACAGTGCGCGTTGGCACATCGCATGAGCTCCGCCGGGACCGCTGATTGGCGGTAGTCCGGCACGACCGCTTGATTGGTCAACTCACACAGGCAGCGGCCGGCGTCTCGCAACACGTTGAGCTCTTCTTTGAAGGCAATATCAGATGGGAGGCCCAGGTCGGGAGAATCGCCGACCACGCTGAGCACGCCGACCACCCGGTCGCCGACCTTCGCAACGAAGGTCGCCGTTTCCGGACTGGTTTCATAGATTCGCAGTCGGATGCCGCCAGGCTCGGGAACAAGATAACCGGTGCTGAGATATATATCATGCACCAGCCGGTATGCCTGACGCAGATCTGCGGCCGTGCAGGCCCGGGTGACAGAAGCTCCTTTCAGGTCCTGGCCGAGAATTCCGGTGCGTCTGAGGAACTCGATTTTGCGACGGGTGGCTTCTGACGTCGAAAGCCGGAGTTGTGATGAGGAATGCGGAGTTCCTTCATCCTGCTTGAACGTGCAGGTATTCATGGTTGTAAAGGGGTGCTTGATCCTTGGGCTCACGCGAAGGAATCAATTATTTCTCACTGCGATCACGAGCCTTCAACTCGAGTGGGCAAATTTTTAGGGGAATGCATGATGAAGGATTTGGGGTCATACCCGATGGAAGTGTAGGCCTCCTCCCGATGGACTTGTTCCGTAATTCCTATCTCACGTGCAATCTTCGTTGATTGCCGCTTCTGCATTTGATGTTTTTTTTCACCGGGCAATGCCACCGTGGGTACGATGACAAATTTCCCCCAGGTTCCGGAATGCGTTTTCCCGGCCCGCTTTGCGCCCACCCCTTAAGCGACGACGGGATCTTTCACCTCATCCCAATTGCAGGACAACGTCCTCAATCCCATCCGAATGGCTTTTGTCGCCTTTGAAGTGTCTGATATCCTTACGAACCAGCCGACGATGCCATCAACCGGCAGCAACGCGAGGTGCCATGCAACTCACCCCTACCCACGAAAAGCTGCCGGCATCAGGGTATTCATCCGTCACCAGACCAGCAGGCCGCCGGCAAACGTAAGGCCGGCCCCGACGCTGCAGAAGACGATCTTGTCGCCGGGCTGGAAAATTTCCTCCTCCACCGCCCAGCCCAATGCCATTGAGACACTGGCTCCCGAGGTGTTCCCGTATTTAGCAATGGTCACGACGAATTTCTCATAAGGAATGCCGACCCGCTTGCCGACGGCGCGCAGGATACGTTCGTTCGCCTGGTGCGGGACGATCCACTGGATGTCCTCGGGCTTCAAGTTCTGTCGCGCAAGGGTGGCCTCGATCTGGTCGGCAAAGCCGATCACCGCGCTCTTAAAAACGGCCGTGCCATTCATCTGGAGGTAAAAATCGTTGCGGTCATGTCCGCCCGGGTGGGGCACCGGCTGGCGGGCGCCGCCGCCACGGCGCTGGATCGCCTCGAACTGGCTGGCGTCGCTGGATAGCCCCATGCGGTGCAATCGGTGGCCCCCGATGGCGTCCGTGAGAATGGCCGCTCCGGCCCCGTCGCCGAAGAGGAAGGCGGTCTCGTGGTCGGTCGGATTGGTGATGCGCGAAAGCAGCTCGGCCGTGACCACAATGAGGTTCTTCGCGGTGCCCCCGCGAATGAAGGTGCGGCCCACCTCCAAGGCATAAAGCCAACCGGAACAGGCCGCGTTGAGATCGAAGGCGAGGGCGCGCGGAATTCCCAGTCGGCGCGCGAGCGCACAGGCCATCGAGGGGATGGGTTGGTCGGGAATCACCGTGGCCATGATGATGCCGTCGATGTCCTTGATGTTCATCCCGGCCTGGGAAAGCGCGTGCTCGACAGCGATGGCGGCAAGATCAGTCGCGGACGAGCCCTCGTCGGCGTAACGCCGTTCCTTGATGCCGGTGAGCCTGATCATCTCCTCCTCGGTGCGGCCGGGGAAGGCTCTCAGGATTTCACTGGTCGGGCGAATGTTGGACGGCACCGCGTAACCGACACCGGCGATGCAGACGGTTTCCGCATTCGCGGAAACCGTAACGCGCGCTTGTGCGAGTGGTTGTACGGGAGGCTGAATCGCCGGACGGGACGCGAGGTAACGGTTGACATCGTCGCCGGACACGCGACCGCCAGGGCCGGTGGCTTCGATGTCCGTGACGGTGGCAGCATCGATGCCAACATCCTGCAAAAGTTTGACCGCCCGTGGCGTCCACTGGAGGCCGGCGGGTTTGGCCGCGGAGGAAGCGGCCGGCTTGGGTGCCGGGGCGGGACGTGGGACGGGGGCCACCGCGGCACCATTCGCCGACGTGACTGGTTTCGCCGCCGACTTCGCAGAGGGAGCCTTGACCTTGCTCTGCAGGTGGAGGAGGGCCTGGTCGTTCGTCTCCATGCGCAGGAAGGGCGCGCCCGAGGGCACGATGTCACCGGCCCGGCAGGCGAACTCACGCACAACGCCGTCGCAGGGCGCCTCGAATTCGAAGACGGACTTGTCACTCTCCAGCTCGGCCAGCTTGTCGCCCTTGGCAACCCTGGCGCCGGACTCGACGATGATGTCAATGACCGTAAGTTCGCTCACGGTTGCACCCATGGAAGGCACGGGGACGTCAATCAGGAAGGTATCCATGCGTATTGGTAATAGGGAGGAGTGTGGCCCCGGGCTCGGTGCGGTCAATGGTGCGCTCTACCCGGGGAACGGGGGGCGGAAAAGCATCAAGCGCGGGTCGCCCGCCAGATCGCAAGACAGCGGGTGAGCAACGCGGGCAGGTCCGGTAGCGGCACCATATTGGGTCCATCGGAGAGAGCCCGGTCAGGATCAGGGTGGGTTTCGATGAAAAGACCGTCGGCCCCGGCGGCAAGGGCGGCCCGGGCAAGGGTGGGAACGAATTCACGCTGACCGCTACTCTTGCCGCCTCCGGCCCCGGGCAGTTGCACGCTGTGTGTGGCATCGAACACGGTGGGGAACCCGTTCGCTTTCATGATCGGAAAGGACCGCATGTCCACGACGAGGTTTTGGTAGCCGAAGGTCGTACCGCGCTCGGTCTGCCAGATCTCCGCGGCCCCGCCCTCCCGCAACTTGCCCGTGACGTGGACCATCTCGGGCGGGGAAAGGAACTGCCCCTTCTTCACATTGACCACCCGGCCGGTCGCGGCGGCGGCGAGCAACAGGTCGGTCTGCCGGCAAAGGAAGGCGGGAATCTGGATGATATCACAAACCGCGGCCACCGCGGAGATCTGGGTGGTCTCGTGCACATCGGTGAGGACGGGGAACCCAAACTCGCGCTTGATCTGCGCGAGCAACCGAAGACCCTCGTCGATCCCGGTGCCGCGGCCGCCAGCGAGCGACGTGCGGTTGGCCTTGTCGAAGGAGCCCTTGAAAACGATGCGCAGATCCGGCTGGTCGCGTTGGAGTGCGGTCAGGGCCTCCGCCACCGCACGGCAAACCGCCTCACTCTCCAACGAGCACGGTCCGGCAATGAGCAGCAGCGTCTTCGGATCAAAAAGGGGCATGGAGGGGAAGCTGCGTTCGTTATTTGCGGCGGGACTTGGCCGCCGGCTTTTGCTTGGCCCTGGCCTTGTGGCGCTTGAGGGCGGCGGCGATGAACGCGGCGAAAAGCGGATGAGCCCGGTTGGGCTTCGACTGAAATTCGGGGTGAAACTGCACCGCGAGGAACCAAGGGTGGTTTTTGAGCTCCACGATCTCCACCAGGTTGCGGCGGGGGTTGATGCCGCTGACCACCATGCCGCCCCGCTGCAGGGCACCGACATAGGCGTTGTTTACCTCGAAGCGGTGGCGGTGGCGCTCGCGCACACTTTCGTCCCCATAGGCCTTGGCGGCGAGAGTACCCGCCGTCAGCGCACACTCGTAACTGCCGAGCCGCATGGTCGCACCCTTGTCGATGATCTTCTTCTGTTCCTCCATCATGTTGATGACAGGGTTGGCCGTGTCCGGCTCAAACTCCGTGCTGTTGGCATCCTTCAGCTTAAGGACATTGCGGGCGAATTCGATGACGGCGATCTGCAGACCGAGGCATAGGCCATAATAGGGAACGCCCTCCTCACGGGCGAAACGCGCAGCGGCAATCTTGCCCTCGGTGCCACGGTCGCCGAAGCCGCCCGGCACGAGGATTCCGTCAAGCCCCTTCAGGAGCGACCGGCCGTTCTTCTTTTCCAGATCCTCGGCATCGATGCGCCGGATCTTGATGCGGCAATTGTTGGCGATGCCCGCATGAGTGATGGATTCGTAGACGGACTTGTAGGCATCCTGCAGCTCGATGTACTTGCCCACTACGCCGATGGTGACCTCATGGGCGGGGTTTCTGATCCGGCGCACGATCTGGTGCCAGATGTTCTGGGTGGGCAGCGGCTTTTTGAGGCCGAAGAGCTCGATCACAAGATCGTCCATACCCTCCTTTTGCAGCGCGAGGGGCAGCTCGTAGATCGACTCCACATCGGTGCACTCGATCACCGCCTTCACCGGCACGTTGCAGAACATGGAAATCTTGTCACGCAACCCATGATCAAGCGGGTGGTCGCAGCGGCAGACCAGAATGTCAGGCTGGATGCCGATCTCGCGCAACTTGGCAACGGACTGCTGGGTCGGCTTGGTCTTGAGTTCGCCCGCCGCCTGCAGGTAGGGCACCAGTGTGACGTGAATGAAAATCACGTCCTTTGGCCCCACCTCGAGGGCAAACTGGCGCATCGCCTCCAGAAAGGGCAGGCCCTCGATGTCGCCGGTGGTTCCCCCGATCTCCGTGATGAGCACATCGACATCCTTGGCCGACTGGTAGATCCGGTCCTTGATTTCGTTGGTGACGTGAGGAATGACCTGGACGGTCTTTCCCAGGTACACGCCGCGGCGCTCCTTCTGGATGACGCTCTCATAAACCTGACCGGAACTCAGGCTGTTGAGCCGGGAGAGCTTGCCGCTGGTAAAACGCTCATAGTGGCCGAGGTCGAGATCGGTCTCGGCTCCATCCTCAAGGACGTACACCTCGCCATGCTGAAACGGGCTCATCGTGCCCGGGTCCACGTTGAGGTAGGGATCGAATTTCTGGATGCGCACCGTGAGGCCACGCAGTTCCAGCAGCGCGCCGAGCGCCGCCGCCGTGAGGCCCTTCCCCAGCGAGGAAACCACGCCGCCCGTGACAAAAATATACTTCATCGGACTCGGGTATGAAGGGCGGCAAATCCGAGACAAGAAAAAGCTGGCCCAGGGTGGAATCCGAGCCTCCCTGGCTTGCATGTCCCCCGCCGGAACGAAAAAACCAAACTCGAGGGCCCGGGGTGAGACCCGGGCCAAAGGCAAAGCCGCCAGGTGGTTCGGTTTCCCGGCACCACGTGCCGGATAAGCAGCCTGCAAAGCAGGATGCTGCTAGCCCAGCCACCAGACGGCGATCCCCGCCAGACTACAAACCAGTACGATCGCCGCGGCGGCGTACAAGGTCCACTTCAGGAGCTTGGCAGTTACCCACACTGTGACGATGGCCCCAAATGACAGCCCCAATGCCACCAGCCAGCGCGGGTAGGCATTGAGGGCTTCGAGCAAGGGATCCAAAGCGGGCATGCTGAAAGCAAAGGGAGTCACAGGCTGCCGCCAAGCAATTCCCCGCTTGCCGCATCCGGGCCGCACCCACCACGATGGTTCCTCGTGCAATCAAAACCACAAGTCCTCGCCTGGTTGACCTGCGATGGAGTCCATGTCGACCCCGGATCCGGCAAACACACCATCCTGGGAGTGTTCTCCAACATCCGCGGCCGCAAATTCCCGGTCGCCCACCCGTTCATGGTATGGTTCCTGACCCTCACGGACGTCACCGCCGGGCCGCACAAGGTGCGCATCTCCATGGGTCTCGATCCCACCAACCTTACCCCGCTGCTGGAGCGTCCGTTCGAATCACAGGGACCTCTGCAGCGCATCAACCTCATCAACGAAATCCGCAACCTTTCCTTCGCCCAGCCCGGTGATTACTCCCTCCTCATCGAGGTCGATGACGAGCCCCTGCTCGCCACCAGCATCACCGTCTCCAGCTGATCCCACCCCCATTTGCATTATGTCATCACCGTCCGCCCCCGCCTCCCCCACCTTTGAACTCATCGGCATCGGTTCGCCGATCATGGATCTGCTCGCCCCCGTGCCCGAGGATTTCCTCACCCACGTCCCGGGCGACAAGGGCGGCATGGTCCTGGTGAACAGCGACGAGATGCAAGGGATCCTCAACCGGCTGCTCGAGGCCCCCGCCCATTCGACCGGCGGCTCGGCCGCCAACGTCACCTTCAACGCCAGTCGCCTCGGCCTGCGCACCACCTTTCTCGGCAAGCTTGGCAACGACGTTTTCGGCCAGCGCTACCGGGAACAGTTCGTCGCCGCCGGCGTCGATGCCTCGCGCTTCAAACAGGGTGACCGCCCCAACGCGCGCTGCCTCGCCTTGGTCACACCCGATGCCGAGCGCACCATGCGCACCGACCTCGGTGCCGCCCTCACCCTCTCACCTGATGAATTGTCCGCGGCCGACTTCATCGGCTGCCGCCACGCCCACATCGAGGGTTACCTCGTCTTCAACCAGGCCCTCGCCGATACCGCCCTCGCCGCCGCCCGTACCGCCGGCTGCACGGTCAGCCTCGACCTGGCCTCCTTTGAGGTGGTCGGTGCCACCCGCGACTGGTTGTTCTCCCAGTTCAAGCGCGGCATCGACATCGTTTTTGCCAATGAGGATGAGATCCGTGCCCTTTTCCCCGGCAGCAAGGCCCCCTACGACGATCTCACCCGCGAACTCGCCCGCCAAGGGGTCACCGCCGCCGTCAAGATCGGCAAGGACGGTGCCTGGATCGCCCGCGACAACGAACTGTACCGGATCGAGCCCGTGCGCATCCCCGATGCCATCGACACCAACGGGGCGGGTGACGCCTGGGCCTCGGGTTTTCTTTACGGCCACCTCCGTGGCTGGCCCCTGCCCGCCGCCGGCCGCCTCGCCTCCCACATGGGCGCCGAGACTGTGCGCCACCTCGGCCCGATCATCCCCCACCCACACTGGCCCGACGTCCACCAACGCGGCCTCAGCCTCGCCCCCTAATCCAACGCCCGGGACCCGATCGCCCAACCCAGGCCATCGCACTCGAGACCGGATCTCCCGCTGGTTTGATGAATGTAAACAAGTTTCTACCCGCCGGCCTCCCCAATCCATGATGTCAACTAATAGTTGACATCATGGATTGGGGAGGCCGCTGGCCGGGTCCGATGATTTTCTTTGCGGGTGCACAGGTGATTCGTGATGGTGGCCGGCCATGTCCGCCGACCTCGACACGCTCGTCACTTCGATCGCCCAACGTGCCCGCGCGGCCTCGCACGTACTCGCAACGATGCCGACGGAGCACAAAAACGCCGCTTTGCTCCGTCTGGCCACGTTGCTCGTCGCAGCCACAGACGCCCTCCTCGCCGCCAACCGGCGCGACCTCGACGCGG
>JBGTGS010000110.1:0-4151 GCA_041746615.1 Opitutaceae bacterium
CAGCGGTTTGCTCTGACGCTCGACGGCCGCCGCACCGAGGTGACGGTGGAGGAGATGGGTTAATCAAGGCTGCTCGAGCATCCCGGGCCGCGCTTGGCGCGGCATAAGCAGCCCGTCGATGACGCCAGCCTGCCGCTGGCCATCGGGACAACCGCCAAGCATCACCCTCACCTCTGCCGGACCGACGGGCTGCTGGGGGATTTCCCTTGCGCCATCCCACGGTCTTTGCGGCGATGACGACCATCTTTCGCATATCACCATGATCGCACCTGAAACCTTTTCCCACATCGAACACATCAAGAAGCGCGCCGGGCATCTATGGAGGTTTCTTTGACGTAGAACAAAAGCAGCGCGAGATCGAGGCCCTGGAGGCCCAGATGGGCGCCCCGGAATTTTGGGACAACAACGAGCGCGCCCAGAAGCACATCAGCAAGGTCAACGGCCTCAAGCGGGCCATCGGACCGGTGGTGGATTTTCACAAGCGGGCCGCCGATCTTGATGTCATGATCGAGCTCATTGAGGCCGCCTCGGAGGACGAGAAGGACACCTACGCCAAGGAGCTCGACACCCAGGCAAGCGCGATGGTGGAAGAACTCGACCGCATTGAGATTGCCGCCTTCCTCACCGGGCGGTTCGACCGCAACAGCGCCATCCTTTCGATCCAGGCTGGCGCCGGCGGCACCGAATCCAACGACTGGGCCGACATGCTTTTCCGCATGTACTCCCGGTGGGCCGAGCGCCGTGACTACAAGCTCGAGCTTATGGACGTCCAGCCCGGCGACACCGCCGGCATCAGCAAGGCGACCCTCCTGATCAAGGGCGAGAACGCCTACGGCTACTGCAAGGCTGAGCGCGGGGTTCACCGCCTCGTGCGCATCAGTCCCTTCGATTCCAACGCCCGCCGACACACGTCGTTTTGCGCGGTTGATGTGATCGCCGAGATCACCGACGAGATCGACAAGGAGATCGACATCCCGGAGGGCGACCTGCGCATTGACGTTTACCGCTCGTCCGGCAAGGGCGGGCAGGGCGTCAACACCACGGATTCCGCCGTGCGCATCACCCACCTGCCGACGGGCTTGGTGGTGGTCTGCCAGAACGAGCGTTCGCAGATCAAGAACAAGTCGGCTGCGCTCGGCGTGCTCAAGGCGCGGCTTTACGAGCGCAAGCTTGATGAGCAGCGCAGCGAGATGGAACGATTCTACGGAGAGAAGGGCGAGATCGGCTGGGGCAGCCAGATCCGCAGCTATGTCCTTCAGCCCTATCAGATGGTCAAGGATCTGCGCACGGGTTTCAGCACCAGCGACACCCAGGGTGTACTGGATGGAGATCTCGATCGGTTCATCTATGCCTGGCTGCGCGCGGGCAGCCCGCGGCACCGCAACAAGGATATCCAGATGGATGATGAATGAGGAAGCGCTGAAAGGCTGAAGGACTGAAGGGCTGAAGTTGATTTGGAAAAAGGCCCCGTTCACTTCAGCTTTCAGCCTTTTGCACCCATGCCTGACCTTTCGCGTCCACCCAATCGCAGCGGCTTGTCCACCTTGGCGGTACTCCATACGGTCACCCTGTTCGTCAGCGCCGCGCTGCTGTTCATCGTGCAACCGATGTTTGCGCGCATGGTGCTTCCGCTGCTGGGTGGATCACCCGCGGTGTGGACCACTGCGATGGTGTTTTTTCAAACCGCCTTGCTGGCCGGTTACGCCTACGCCCATGCCAGCACCTCCTGGCTGGGGGTGCGCCGGCAGTCGCGGTGGCATCTCCTGATTCTGGCGCTGCCTCTGCTTGTCCTGCCGCTGGCGTTGCCGGCCGGGTGGATGCCTCCCGTGGAAGGTCATCCGGTTCCCTGGCTGCTGGCCCTCATGGCGTTGGCCGTCGGCCTGCCCTTCTTCGCCCTCGCCGCGACCACCCCGTTGATTCAAAAATGGTTTGCGGCGTCGGGGCATCCGCGCGCGGCCGACCCCTATTTTCTCTATGCGGCGAGCAATGCCGGCAGCCTGCTGGCGCTGCTGGGTTACCCGCTCTGGGTGGAGCCGGGCCTGACGCTATCCGGGCAAGGCTGGTGGTGGACAGTTGGATACCTGGTATTTGCGGGGTTGATGGTGGCCTGTATCCTCCTGTTGTCGCGGGCCGGCCGGGCGGAACGTCCTGCGGTCGCGCCGACGGACCTGCCTCCGGGACCCGCGCCGACAGCCTCGGTGCGGCTGCGTTGGGTGCTGTACTCCTTTGTGCCATCGAGCCTGTTGCTCGGGGTGACGATGTATCTGTCGAGTGACATCGCCGTGGTGCCGCTGTTGTGGGTGGTGCCGCTGGCGTTGTATCTGCTCACGTTCGTGATCGCATTTTCGCGCCGCCAGTGGCTGCCCGCTTCCCTGCTGGCCCGGATTTTTCCGCTGCTGGTGGTGCCGGTCGCCATGTTGCTGGCCGTGCAGGCGGCACAGCCGGCCGGTTTGCTGGCAGGGTTTCACCTTGCCGCATTTTTCGTCGCGGCCCTCCTGTGTCATCTCCGCCTTGCGGCCACCCGGCCGCCCGCAGAGCATCTCACCGGGTTTTATCTCTGGATGTCCGTGGGCGGGGTGCTGGGGGGGATCTTCAATGCCCTGCTTGCGCCGGTGATCTTCAGTACGGTGCTCGAGTATCCTCTGATGCTGGTGCTGGCCTGTGTGGTGGCCCTGCCGGCCGCGAAAGGGCGTTCGAGCCGCGACCGTTGGGGCGACTGGCTGTGGCCGGCCGGACTTGGCCTGATGACGTGCGGGTTGGTGTTGGTTGTGCAGGCGAGCTCCTTCGGCAATCATCCCTCCACCGGCGGGCTGGTCTTCGGCCTGCCCGCCCTGGTCTGCTACTTTTTCTCCCGCCGGCCGCTGCGGATGGCCCTGGGAATCGCCGTACTGCTGCTGGCCGGCATGCAACTTCGCCAGCAAACCGGGCCGCTTCTGGAGGTGGAGCGCAGCTTCTTCGGGGTCCATCGTGTGACCAACGACCCATCCGGTCGCTTCCACGATCTCTCGCATGGCCGCACCCTGCATGGACGGCAGAGCATGGATCCCTTGAGCCGTGGAGAGCCGCTGACATATTACCATCGCACGGGTCCGATCGGCCAGGTGCTCGCGGTCCATGGCCAGGACCCGGAAAGTGACATCGCCGCCGTGGGCCTCGGGGCGGGTTCCCTGGCGGCGTATGCCCAGCCGGCACAGCCCTGGACTTTTTATGAGATCGACCCGGTCGTCCTCACCTTCGCCTCTGATACCCGTTATTTCACCTTTCTAAGTGATTCACCCGGACGCATCGAAGTGGTGCTCGGAGATGCGCGGATTTCCCTGGCGCGCGAACCAGACGGGAAGTTTGGCCTCATCATCCTCGATGCCTATAGTTCCGATGCGATCCCCGTTCATCTGGTCACGCGTGAGGCACTCGCCCTGTACCTCCGGATCCTCGCTCCCGGGGGTGTGCTGGCCTTTCATATTTCCAATGTTCACCTGGAGCTGGAACCGGTCTTCGCCAACCTCGCTGCAGACGCAGGCCTGGTGAGTCTCCGTCGGGACGACACGGCCGTCCCCGACGAACTCCGCGACGAGGGCAAGTCGCCCTCGGTCTGGCTGGTAATGGCACGTGAACCGGGGGATCTTCACCTGCTCGCGCAGGATTCCCGCTGGCAACCGCCCGTTGGCGACCCCGGCCAGCGGATTTGGACGGATGACTATTCGAGCATTCTCAGCGTTTTCCGCTGGCGGTAGCAGCCCACTCTGACCTCAGAGCGGGCAAATCCCAAACACCCGTACTCAAACGCCAAAGTAGAGCTGGGATTTGACGTCGGTGGGGTGATGTCCACTCTCGCCCTCTCGCCAATTCCATGCCCGACCTTGCGCACGACCAGCTACAGTCCGCTTTTGCGGCTACATCGTTGTTTGAGAACAAGACCTGGCAGCTTTCGCCGGAGGCCTGGCCGCTGACCCGTGACCAGGTGGCTCAGCTCGACGCCATTGGCGTGGCCTGCCTCGAATTCCACCTGGCGATAGAGACGCTTTATCTTCGTTCCGCCTCGAACCGGAACCTTCTGCGCAACAAGCCGCTGATGGCGCCGTGGGTGGCGGAATACCTCGACCGCGGCAAACCGGCCGCCCTCGTCGCGCATGCGCGGAATCCGCGCAACC